>NZ_CP149130.1:685000-797500 GCF_037811135.1 Aeromonas rivipollensis
GGTTCCACCTACGGTGTGGCCCAGTTCGCCCCTGTTGCCTGTGCAGGTCCCCTGCTGGCCGGTGAACTGGAAGCCCTGGGCAAGGCCATGCTGAAGCCCGAGCGCCCCATGGTTGCCATCGTTGGCGGCTCCAAGGTCTCCACCAAGCTGACCGTGCTGGAATCCCTCTCCAAGATCGCTGACCAGCTGGTGGTCGGTGGTGGCATCGCCAACACCTTCATCGCTGCTGCCGGTCACAACGTCGGCAAGTCCCTGTGCGAGCACGACCTGATCGACACCGCCAAGAAGCTGGCTGCCGAGACCAACATTCCGGTGACCACCGACGTGGTTGTAGGTACCGAGTTCTCCGAATTGACTCCGGCCACCATCAAGTCCGTTAGCGATGTGACCGACGGCGACATGATCTTCGACATCGGCCCTGACTCTGCCAAGGCCCTGGCCGACATCATCATGAACGCCAAGACCATTCTGTGGAACGGCCCGGTCGGTGTGTTCGAGTTCGACCAGTTCGCCGAAGGTACCAAGGTGATCGCCGAAGCCATCGCCGCTTCCCCGGCCTTCTCCATCGCTGGCGGTGGTGACACCCTGGCCGCCATCGACAAGTTCGGCATCGCCGACAAGGTCTCCTACATCTCCACCGGCGGCGGCGCCTTCCTGGAGTTCGTAGAAGGCAAGGTACTGCCGGCTGTCGCGATTCTTGAAGAGCGCGCCAAAGCCTAATTGACCCGGGACGGGGGGCAAAAGCCTCCCGTTTCGTTTATCATGTGGCCGCTGTGCCGGTTCATGATGAACCCCCCATTTTTTATTAACGGCATACGAGAACAGGACGATTAAACATGTCTAAGAAAATTTTCGACTTCGTAAAACCCGGCGTGATCACTGGTGATGACGTTCAGAAAGTGTTCGCCATCGCTAAAGAGAACGGCTTCGCTCTGCCTGCCGTAAACTGCGTGGGTACCGATTCCGTCAACGCCGTGCTGGAAGCTGCCGCCAAGGTCAAAGCCCCGGTCATCGTTCAGTTCTCCAACGGTGGTGCCGTGTTCACCGCCGGCAAGGGTCTGAAGCTGGAAGGCCAGCAGGCTGCCATCATCGGTGCCATCTCCGGTGCCAAGCACGTGCACGCCGTTGCCGAAGCTTACGGTGTACCTGTCATCCTGCACACCGACCACGCCGCCAAGAAGCTGCTGCCGTGGATCGACGGTCTGCTGGAAGCGGGCGAGAAGCACTTCGCCGAAACCGGCAAGCCGCTGTTCTCCTCCCACATGCTGGATCTGTCCGAAGAGTCTCTGGAAGAGAACATCGACATCTGCTGCGAGTACCTGACCCGCATGGCCAAGATGAACATGACTCTGGAGCTGGAACTGGGTTGCACCGGTGGCGAAGAAGACGGTGTGGACAACAGCCACATGGATCAATCCGCCCTGTACACCCAGCCGGAAGACGTGGCTTACGCTTACGAGCGTCTGTCCAAGATCAGCCCGCGTTTCACCATCGCTGCCTCCTTCGGCAACGTGCACGGTGTGTACAAGCCGGGTAACGTCAAGCTGACCCCGTCCATCCTGGACGCTTCCCAGAAGTTCGTTTCCGAGAAGTTCGGTCTGCCTGCCAAGTCCCTGGACTTCGTGTTCCACGGTGGCTCAGGTTCCACCCTGGAAGAGATCCGCGAATCCATCTCCTATGGCGTGGTGAAGATGAACATCGACACCGACACCCAGTGGGCTACCTGGGAAGGTCTGTTGAACTTCTACAAGACCAACGAAGCCTACCTGCAAGGCCAGCTGGGTAACCCGGAAGGCGCTGACAAGCCGAACAAGAAGTTCTACGATCCGCGCGTATGGCTTCGTGCCGGTCAGACTTCCATGATCGCCCGTCTGGAGAAAGCCTTCTCCGACCTGAACGCCATCAACGTACTGTAATTCGTTACCGTATCTTGATTGCTGAAGAGGCGCCCTGCGGGGCGCCTCTTTCATTGCGGCCACCTCGGCTGGCCTCTCAAAAGGTGTCCTTCGGGACACCTTTTGCATTTCTGTGATCCTGACAGGCTGGATTGGTGACCCTGGGCTGGGTATTATCGATGACACTCCGTTTAATTTAGTAAACAAGTGCAACCAAGGCAGGACGCTGAGCATGCAGACAGGAAGACACAACGGACACCAGGAGCACGTGGCCTCCTATTACGCGGCCACCCGCAACGATCATCAGCAGTGGCCCGATCTCAGCGGTGAGCTGGATGCCGACGTCTGCATCATCGGCGGCGGCTTCACCGGCCTCAATACCGCCATCAACCTGGCCGAGGCCGGTTACAAGGTGGTCTTGCTTGAGGCCAACCGCATCGGCTGGGGAGCCTCGGGCCGCAACGGCGGCCAGCTCATTCGCGGCATAGGTCACGACACCAGCCAGTTTGCCCGCTGGATAGGTGAAGAGGGGGTACGGGAGCTGGACCTGATGGGGCTGGAGGCGGTGCAGCTGGTGCGCGAGCGGGTCGCGCGGTTCAACATCGACTGCGACCTGACCTGGGGCTACTGCGATCTCGCCACCAAGCCGCGCCACCTCAAGGGATTTGAGGAGGATGCCGAGCACCTGGCCAGCCTGGGCTACCGGCACGAGGTCAGGCTGGTGCCCAAAAGCGAGATCAAGTCGGTGGTGGGGTCGGAGCGCTATATCGGCGGCATGATCGACATGGGCTCAGGCCACCTGCATCCCCTCAACCTGGCCCTGGGTGAGGCGCGCGCGGCGGCCAGCCTGGGCGTCGCCCTGTTCGAGCAGTCCAGGGTGACCCACATCGAGTATGGCGATCGGGTCGAGGTGACCACGGCCCACGGCCGTTGCCGCGCCAGCTACCTGGTGATCGGCTGCAACGCCTACCTGAGCGATCTCAATCCCGAACTCGGGGGCAAGGTGCTGCCGGCGGGCTCCTACATACTCGCCACCCAGGTGCTGGAGAAACGGCTGCGCCAGCGGCTGCTGCCGCAAAACATGGCGGTGTGCGATCAGAACGTGGCGCTCGACTACTACCGGCTGTCGGCCGATGGTCGCCTGCTGTTTGGCGGGGCCTGCAACTATTCCGGCCGTGACCCTCAGGATATAAAGGCGTTTATGCTGCCCAAGCTGCTGCGGGTCTTCCCGGAGCTGGCGGGCACTGCCATCGAGTTTCAGTGGGGGGGCATGATAGGCATAGGCGCCAACCGGCTGCCGCAGATCGGGCGTCTCAAAGAGCACCCCAATGTGTTCTATGCCCAGGCTTACTCGGGGCACGGCCTCAACGCCACCCACATGGCCGCCAAGCTGGTGGCCGAGGCGATCAGGGGGGAGAGCCGGGGCTTCGATCTCTTCAGTCGCGTGCCCCACATGACCTTCCCCGGCGGGCCTGCCCTGCGCTCACCCTTGCTGGCGCTCGGGATGCTGTGGCACCGGATGAAGGATCTGCTCTAGGGGAGGGCTGGCGGCAGGGAGGAGGGCGCCTATCCCTGCTGCGCCGGTTCTGCCAGTTGCCAGCCCTGCTCTGTTTTCATCATCCAGACCTGGCTCTCCTGCGCCAGTGCCTGGCCTGCCTCGAACTCGCCGTATTTGCGCTCCAGCTCCATCAGGGCCATCTCCTGCTGGAAGGGACCAACCCGGTCGTAGACCAGATCCTCGTCGTGCAGCACCTGCAGTTGATCCAGCCCCTGCTTGAAGTGGAGCCGGTAGCTCACCTTGACCAGATAGACCCCCTCCATCCGCTCCTCCTTGTCGAGCACGGCGAAGTCGCTGATCTCGAACAGGGCGGGATCCGTGTCGGCCTGCAGCCTGGCGGTGACCTGGCTCTGGATCGCCTCTTCACCTGGACCTGAGTTGCAGCCATAGAGCCAGCAGGCCAGCAGGGGGATGAACCACTTTTTCATCAAAACTCCGGACGATGCGAGACGGTAAAGGGCAAATTCTGCCATGGCGCCTGTCATATACAAGGGATGGCCAGAAAAATCAGCGCGCAGTGGCCGAGTTGGCGGGATTGGACCCATCTGGGTGACAGACGGCACGGATCATGACCAGGGTATCGCCGGTGAACCCGGCTATCTGTTTGCGATCCACCTGCTTAAAGCCGTGTTTCGACCAGAAATGCAGGGCGGGGGCGTTGGTCTCGATGACCCCGAGCCGCAGGGTGGTGCAACCCCAGCCAGCCGCCATCCCCATGACTTGTGCAATTAGCTCGCTACCAATCCCCCGTTGCTGCCAGCACTCCTTCAAAAGCAGCAGGCCAAGATAGGCCGTCTGCTCATCTGGATAACCGCGGACCAGATCGATGCAGCCAATCAGCACCTCTCCCTCCAGAATGGCCAGCACAAACTTGTCATGCTCTCCTATGCCTGGTGGGCAGATCTTCAGTATCTCCAGGGCATCCGCAGGGTTGGGTGCCTTGCCTTCAGTCAGCCAACTGTAGGCAGGCGCCGCCAGCACGACCTCCTCCAGCCACTCTATGTGGCTCGAATGAGCCGATGACAGGCGTCGCAGCTCCATCTAGCGCAGCTTGTCCAGCTGGCCGAGGAACTCGGCGGGTCCCATAAAGCCGGTCACCCGCTGGCCGCTCACCTCGTTGCCATCGCGATCGAAGAAGATCAGGGTCGGCAGCCCCAGCATGTTCAGGCCGTTGAGCAGATCCACGTCGGCATCGTCGTTGGCGGTGACGTCAGCCTGCAGCAGCACCATGTCAGCAAAGCGGGCCCGCACCTCGGGATCGCTGAAGGTCTTGTGTTCGAACTCCTTGCAGGCGACGCACCAGTCGGCGTAGAGATCCAGCAGCACCGGCTTGCCGCGGGCGGCCTCAAGCTGGGTCTTGAGGTCATCCAGGGTCTTGATGCGGATAAATCGGGGCGCCTCGGCCCCGGTGCTGGCCTTGACGCCAGGCGCGGGCAGCAGCAGATCCTTGCCCACCACCACCAGGCCCATCATCGCCAGCAGCAGTACGAAGCCGCCGAGGCTCTTGCCCACCGAGTGGGGGCGGTGCTGGTTGTGGTGATAGAGATAGCCGCACAGCAGCAGCGCCCAACCGAGCCAGAGCAGGGTGGCGACCTGGTCGCTCAAGAGCCGTGACAGCAGCAGTATGGGCACCGCCAGCAGCGCAAAGCCAAAGAGTTGCTTGATCACATCCATCCAGGCGCCCGCCTTGGGCAGCAACTTGCCCCCCGAGGTGCCGAGCAGCAGCAGCGGCAGCCCCATGCCCAGCGACAGGGCATAGAGGGCCGCCCCGCCGAGCCAGAGATCGCCGCTCTGGGCCACGTAGATGAGCGCCCCGGAGAGCGGGGCCGTGGTGCAGGGTGAGCAGACCAGGCCGGAGATCATCCCCATGATGGCGACCCCGACCACGGAGCCGCCCTGCTGGCGGTTGGAGAGGCCGGACAGCCGGGTTTGCAGGCTGCTCGGCAGTTGCAGGGTATAGAGTCCGAACATGGAGAGCGCCAGCAGCACGAACATCACCGAGAGGCCGATCAGCACATAGGGGTGCTGCAGCGCCGCCTGGAACTTCAGCCCCGCCGAGGCGACCACCAGCCCGAGCAGGGTGTAGGTGACCGCCATCCCCTGCACATAGACGAAGGAGAGCAGGAAGGCGCGGCGGGTGGAGAGATGCTGCCCGGCACCGGCGATGATGCCGGTTAAAATGGGGTACATGGGGAAGACGCAGGGGGTAAAGGCGAGCCCCAGCCCCAGCGCAAAGAAGGCGGCGATGCTGAGCCAGAAGCCCTGGCTGCCGAGGGCGGCCGCCAGTCTGTCCTGCTGGCTGCCGGCCGGCGCCTCTGTGGCGTCAGCGGGGCCAGCCTGCCCGGCGTCGACGGTGGCCGCGAGGGGCTGCACCGGGATCCGCTTGTCGGTGGGGGGATAGCAGAGGCCCTCGGTGCAACCCTGATAGCTTATCTTGAGGCTGGCGGCGTCCCCCACCTGGGTCAGGGTGACGGGGATCTGCAGCTCCTGATAGAAGACCCTGGTCTTGCCGAAGAAGTCATCCTCATGCTCGGTGCCCGCAGGCAGCACTGGGGGCTCGAAGGCGAGGTTCTCCCCCTTGACGCTGATGCTGTGGCGATAGAGGTAGTAACCGTCGGCGAGGCGCAGGGTCAGCAGCAGCTTGTTTCCCTGCTGCTCGCTCTCGAGGACGAAGGCCTCGTCCACTTTCAGAAACTTGGGCTGGGCACTGGCCTCGATGCCGAGGCTGCTCAGCAGATCCTGGCTGCTGGCCTGGGCGGGGACCGCGAGCAGGCTCAGCAGGAGCAGCAGGGGGGAAAGCAGGGATCGCAGAGTCATGAGGTCTCCTGTGTCAACCAGTCGAGGTAGGCTTGATGGCCCTGGCTGGCGGGGATCGCCAGGATCTCCGGCACCTGGTAGGGGTGGTGAGCCAGGATGCACCGCTCGAGCTCGGCAAAGAGCGGCTGGCGGGATTTGATGATCAGCTGGATCTCCCGTGCCCGCTCTATCTTCCCCTGCCAGCGATAGACGGAGGTGAGCCCCGGCAACTGATTGATGCAGGCGGCGAGGCGCTGGTTGAGCAGTTGCTCGCAGAGGAGGTCGGCACTGGCTTCATCCGGGCAGGTGCAGAGCACCAGAATGGCGTCGGTCATGGGGTTGGCAGTCTCGTCAGCGGGGGCGCAAAGGCCCTCTGGAACAGCGGTTACTATACCGGGCAAAGGGGCAAATAGCACCCGGCCCGCACCCTGCTGGCGGCGCTCTCAATTACTGATGCGCCCGAGATAGACGCTGTGAAAAGGACAGGGCAGAATGAGCGGGCTTGTTCCCACTCTACGTAAGGAAATGTATGACCCAACAGAATGAGCAGCAGAGAAACCGCATGTTGAGCCTGTTGCGTGAAGGCGAGCGCCGCATGTTGGTGCAACTGGCCGGTCTGCTGCGTACCAGTGTCGATGAAATCAATGCGGAGCTGGAAAAAGAAGAGTTGCTGTCTACCCTGGAGCAACCCATTACGGTGGAGTACCTCAACGGCGTGGTGCAACACCATCTGTTCGAGCGTCTGCACAAGGGAGACATGGTCGCGGCCCAGCGCATGCTGAACCAGTATCAGAGCGACCTCGAGGCCATGCTGAACCAGGAAGCGGCCCAGACCGAGGCCCCTGCCGACGAGGTGAAGGCGCAAGCCTGAATACCTGCCCCTCGAGGATCCAGATCAGCACCATCATGCCAGTCGCATGATGGTGCCTCGTTTTATCCCTTCTCTTGTCACCCCGTGACCCGCTGTGCTCCCTGGCCCGGGATGGGGAACACCTTGTCATAGCTCCAGTTGTAGACGAAGGCATAGACCAGGTAGAACAGCACGAAGCCCAGATCCAGCACCAGCGCCTCCAGCAGGCCTATGTCGAGCCACCAGGACATCACCGGCAGGGCGACGATCAGCAAGCCCCCCTCGAAACCGAAGGTATGCAGCACCCGTTGCCACAGAGTTTTGTGGGTGTGGCCCTGCAGGCGCAGCAGCAGCCTGTCCACCCCTATGTTGTAGACATAGTTCCAGAGGGTGGCGACCACCGAGAAGAACAGGGCCAGGGGCCCCATGTGGTTGAGACCGACGCCGGTTACCCAGCTTGCCAGGGGGGCGGCGATCAGCAGGCCAATCAATTCGAAGCCGATGGCGTGGCGCAGGCGATCACGGGTATTACGCATTGTCTGTCTCTCTATTTCTCTTTTCGGGTGTGTATGGCGGCCAATTTATCGCTATTTTTCGATAGGTTCACGTTGGTATCTATCGCTAAAATAGATGGATCTGGGGGCAATAACAGGGCTGGAGCAGACGGATGACCCCTTCACTGGAACAATTCAAGGCGTTGCTGGCGGCGGCCGAGACGGGATCCTTCTCGGCGGCGGCGCGCCGCCTGGGCAAGGCGCAGTCGGTGGTGAGCACCGCCATCGCCAACCTGGAGATAGATCTCGGCCTCGAGCTGTTCGATCGCAGCGGCCGCTACCCGGTGCTGACCGAGGCGGGGGCCCGCATCAGTCAGGAGGCGGGGGTGCTGCTGGCCCAGAGCGAGCGGCTGCAAGCCATCGCCGGGGAGCTGGCCAGCGGCATAGAGTCGCGCCTCACCCTCGCCATCGACGATGACTCCCACCTGCCCTGGCTCGGTGCCCTGCTGGAGGAGTTCGCCGGCCGCTATCCGACTGTGGAGCTGGAGCTGCTGTTCCCGCTGATGGAAGATGTGACCGAGCTACTCAAGAGCGGGCGGGCCCAGCTCGGCATCAGCTACCAGAAGGCACACCCCGAGCGCGAGCTTGTCTCCCGCTCCCTGGGGAGCGTCGCCATGCCCCTGGTGGTCTCCCCGGATCACCCCCTGGCCCACAAGACGCCGCTGCACGAGAGCGATCTGCAAGGGGCCCGCCAGCTGATGGTGACGGGACGGCGGGAGGGCACGGAGCGCCATCGCTTCCGCTTCTCGTCCCAGGTGTGGTGGGTCGAGGGGGATCTCGGGATCCTGGAGCTGGTCAAGCTGGGGCTGGGGTGGTCTGCGGTGCCCGAGTTTCTGCTGCACCGGCCGCTGGCGCGGGGGGAGCTGGTGGTGCTCAAGCCGGATTTCATTCCCCAGGCCGAGCTGGAGCTGGAGTTGCAGTGGTATCGCGCCCGCCCGCTCGGGCAGGCGGGACGCTGGCTGAAGGAGGCCCTGCTGGCGCGGGTGCCTCGTTAGCCGACCTTACTCGGTCAGGGAGTAGGGCAGGGGTTGCAGGGCGAGGCGGGAGCCTTCCTCCTGCTTGAGGCGGAAGCTGGCGTCGGCCTCGGTGTCTTTTGGCAGCACGGCGGTGAGCCACAGCTGGCCATCCTGCTGCCAGACGTTCAGCACCATGCCGCTGCGCCGCCAGTTGTCACCGAGCTGGATCTCCAGGGTATCGCCGCTGGCAACGGGGCCAGTGGCCTGCCCGGCCAGCACGAAGAGGGCGCGGTTGTTGGCGCCGCGATATTTGGCGCGCGCCACTATCTCCTGCCCCATGTAGCAGCCCTTGGTGAAGCTGATGCCGTCCAGGGCCTGCAGGTTCAGCATCTGGGGAATGTACTCACCCTGGTGAACTGCCTCCAGGTGCGGGATCCCTGCCTTGATGTCCAGACCCCACCAGAGCGCTTCGTCGCCGGCAGGCAGATCCGGTGCCAGCGGCGACTCGCTTGCCAGCAGCCAGCGATCGGCTTCCACCCTGACCGCCATGCCGCCCTCGACAAGGCCGGTTTCCTGAAGGCCGTATTGCGCCGCGATCCAGGCATCAGTGCCCTGACCGGCCAGACCGACCACCTGGCCCTGGAATTCGCCGATCTCCACCTTGGCGAACACCGCAAACTTCTTGAGTTCGGGCAACTGGCGCGCCAGCACCGACGGCTTGGTCAGCAGCAGCAGGCTCTCGTCGAGGCAGAGCAGGCGAAAATCGCTCCACAGCTTGCCCTTGGGATCGCAATGGCCGCCGAGGGTGCTCTGGCCAGGTTGCAGGGCGTTGACGTCACAGGTGACCTGGCCTTGCAGATATTTCACGCGATCATTGCCGGTGAGGCGGGTGATGGCCAGATCGGTCAGGGGAAACAGGGTTGGCTCGGCAGGAAGAACAGGGGTCGGCAGGCTCACGATGGTATTCCAGAGACAGAAAGTATGTGACCTGCATGGTAAAGACGTAAGGAATGTTTGTCAGCCGGAAAATCCAGCTGCTACCATCCTCGGGTCTTTGTAAGGAGAGTTCCATGTTGAGCCCAATTGAAAAGTCCCGCCTGAAGTGGGCCTGCCGTCGCGGCATGCTCGAGCTGGATGTGATCTTTATGCCCTTTTTCGAGCACGAGTTCGACTCCCTGAGCGAGGCCGAGCAGCAGACCTTCATCCGTCTGCTGGCGTGCGAGGATCCAGAGCTGTTCCGCTGGAGCATGGGCCACGGTGTGCCGAGCGATCCCGATTTCGCCGCCATGATCCCCCTGATCCTGGAGCGCAATCAGGCCCGTCACGATCGCCTGAGCTGATCCCCGATGCGGGTCCTGATGCCCGTCATCCCCTCCCGGCGGCAGCGCCTGCTGCTGCTTGCCCTGTTTCTGCTGTTGCTCTGGCCGGTTGCCGCACTGATCCATGGCTGGCAATGGGGGCTGTTTCTCCCCTGCTGGTTGCTGGGGCTCTGGCTGGCCTGGCGCCCCGTCACCCAGGGGGGCGAGACGCTGCTCTGGGACGGGGAGTGGCTGGCGTGGCGAGGGCGGCGCCATCGACTGGATGACCGCAGCCGCATCCTGCCCGGGGTGCTCTGGCTGAGGTTGCAGACGGAAGAGGGGGCCGAGCGCCACCTCTGGCTCTTCTCCGACGCCCTGGCACCAGAACACTACCGCGCCCTGGCCCGCGCCATCCACCTGGCCCCCTCCAACCCCCCGGCTTCACCCCATAACAGATGACCCCGCCGGGGCGGGGTCATCTGATGGACGGCGGTGGGCGTCGTTTACTCCCGATCCGGTGTCAGCACTGTCGGCTTGGGGTTCGGCTGCATGTCCGGGTAGTCGAGGTTGTAGTGCAGTCCGCGGGACTCCTTGCGCTCCAGGGCACAGTTGACGATAAGCTCGGCCACCTGCAACAGGTTGCGCAGCTCCAGCAGGTTGTTGGAGACGCGGAAGTTCGCATAATACTCCTGCACCTCCTGCTTGAGCAGGTCGATGCGGCGCTTGGCCCGGGCCAGACGCTTGTTGGTGCGCACTATCCCCACGTAATCCCACATCATCAGCCGCAGCTCGTGCCAGTTGTGCTGGATCACCACCTGTTCGTCAGAGTCATCCACCTGGCTCTCGTCCCAGGCGGGCAGGCTCGGCGGCTCCACGCTGGTGGGCAGCTTGGCCAGGATGTCGGCCCCCGCCTGATGGGCATAGACCACGCATTCGAGCAGGGAGTTGGACGCCATGCGGTTGGCGCCGTGCAGCCCTGTGTAGGTCACCTCGCCGATGGCGTAGAGACCCGGGATGTCGGTCTGGCCGTTGTTGTCGATCATCACGCCGCCACAGGTGTAGTGGGCCGCTGGCACTATGGGCATGGCCTCCTTGGTGATGTCGATGCCGACCGCAAGGCAGCGCTCATAAATGGTCGGGAAGTGCTTGATGATGAAATCCGCCGGCTTGTGGCTGATATCCAGATACATGCAGTCGGCGCCGAGCCGCTTCATCTCGTGGTCGATGGCGCGGGCGACGATGTCCCGTGGCGCCAGTTCGGCCCGCTCGTCGAAGTCCGGCATAAAGCGGCTGCCGTCGGGACGGCGCAGATAGGCCCCTTCGCCACGCAGGGCTTCGGTCAGCAGGAAGTTGGGGTCATCGGGGTGGAACAGGCTGGTGGGGTGGAACTGGTTGAACTCCAGGTTCGCCACCCGGCAGCCGGCGCGCCACGCCATGGCGATGCCGTCCCCCGAACTCACGTCCGGGTTGGAGGTGTACTGATACACCTTGGAGGCGCCGCCGGTGGCCAGCGCCACGAAACGGGCGCGGATCACCTCGACCTGCTCGACGTTGCGGTTCCAGACATAGGCGCCGAGCACCCTGTTGCCCGGCAGATCCAGCTTGCGGGTGGTGATGAGGTCGACCGCGTTGAAGCGCTCCATCAGGCGGATGTTGGGGTGTGAGCGGACCTGATCGATCAGGGTGAGCTGCACCGCCTTGCCGGTGGCGTCCGCCGCGTGGAAGATGCGGCGATGGCTGTGACCCCCTTCCCGGGTCAGGTGATAGTGGGATTCCCCCTCGGCATCCTCTTCCTGATCGAAGGGCACGCCCTGCTGGATCAGCCACTGGATGGAGTCGCGGGCGTTGCGGGCGGTGAACTCCACCACCGCCGGGTCACACAACCCGGCGCCGGCGTTGAGCGTGTCGCTCACATGGGATTCGATGCTGTCGGTCTCGTCGAACACGGCAGCGATGCCTCCTTGCGCATAGAGAGTGGCCCCCTCACTGATGGGCCCCTTGCTCAGAACCAGGACTTTGGCCTGGTCTGCCAATCGCAACGCGAGGGACAGACCGGCGGCACCGCTGCCAATGATCAGTACGTCGCAAAGGTATTCAACACTTGCTTTCATAAGTATCATTGGCCTGGATTAAGAACTGGCCCCATGGTAGCCCAAGGGGGGTTGTGATGCAGCCCGCATCACATTTTTTTCAATGCAAGCGAACTTTCTCTGATTCTCCCTGTCTGAACTTGTGCGCTTAGAAGGGGCCGGAAAAGAAGAACGATAACCTGATGGGGGTTTTACGGCTCTGATGAGCGACCAGAATCTACTGGACGAACAGCTGGTTGAACGGGTCCAGCGTGGCGATAAAAATGCATTCAACCTGTTGGTAAGAAAATACCAGCATAAGGTGGTCAACCTGGTGGCCAGGTATGTCAACAATCCGGGCGATGTGCCGGATGTGGCGCAGGAGGCCTTTATCAAGGCTTACCGTGCGTTGCCGACATTCCGTGGCGAGAGCGCGTTTTACACCTGGTTGTATCGGATCGCCGTCAACACGGCCAAAAATTACCTGACCTCACAGGGGCGCAGACCGCCTAGCAGTGATGTCGAAGCGGACGAGGCTGAATATTATGGTGGTGGTGAAGCCCTGCAAGAAGTGGCCACCCCCGAAAACCTGGCGCTGACCGACGAGATCAAGCGCACTGTGTTTGCCGCCATAGAAGCCTTGCCAGAAGACTTGAGAACAGCGATCACCCTTCGTGAAATGGAAGGGCTGAGCTACGAAGAGATTGCGGAGATCATGGATTGCCCTGTGGGTACGGTGAGATCCCGTATCTTTCGGGCGAGGGAAGCAATCGATAAAAAGCTGCAACCTCTGATCGAGAATTAAACTGGGGAAAGACAGGCAAACTTATGGCAAATAAAGAGCAACTTTCAGCCCTGATGGATGGTGACCTCAGCGACATGGAGGTTCTGAACGAGCTGGGAACGGATCCCGCTCTGCAAGATACCTGGGCTCGTTACCATCTGATCGGTGATGCCATGCGGGGAGACCTGCCGGTCAATCTGCAACTGGATCTCAGTGACAGCATCATGCTGGCACTGGAAGACGAACCCGTCATACTGGCGCCCAAGCCGGTGCAACCCGTTGCCCCCCAGGTGAAGCCTGCCGGCAAGGTGATACCTCTGGTCCGTCGTTTTGGCCAGCAGATGGGGCAATATGCCATTGCTGCCTCTGTGGCTGCCGCCGTCATCTTCGGGGTGCAGCAGTATCAGGGCAACGACGGCATGCCGGCCAACCCCGTGCTCAACACCATACCGGTCGGTGGCAGTGCGACGCCAGTGAGCGTGCACTATCCCCAGGAGGGCAACCGTGCCACTCCTCGCCAGCAAGGCTTGAACGAGCAACAGATGCAGGAACAGCGTGAACGTATCAACGCCTTCCTGCGAGATCATCAATTGCAACAGCGTCTGCTGCAAGACAAGCAGATTCAGGAATAACGCATCTTTAGGGATCAGACCGTGCGCCAGTCCAGCCTCATTCTGCTGGCCTCTCTCCTGCTGATTTGTGCCAAGGCCTCGGCCGACGATCTGTCGGCCGAGGCCTTGTTGCAGCAGATGCAGAGTGCCGTTTCGCAACAAAATTTTGAGTTGTCCATGGTCAAGGCCCGTCAGGGGCGCCTCGAGCCCATTCGCTTCAGCCACGGGGTGATCGATGGCAAGGAGGTCGCTCATCTGAGTTATCTCGACGGCAAGGCGGTGGAGTACCTGCAACGCCAGAACGAATACACCTTCTTCGAAAACACCCACGAACCCTACACCCTCAAGGGAGCGCGTTTCCCGGGCGTCTGGTCGAGCCTGGTGAAGATGCCGTTGCCTCGGGTGCTGGAGAGCTATGATCCCGTGCTGGCCGGTCGCAGCCGGGTGGCCGGCCTGGTGGCCCAGGTCGTGAGGCTGGTGCCCAAGGAGGCGGACAAGTACGGCTTTGTGCTCTGGGTCGACGAGCAGAGTCACCTGCTGCTGCGGGTGGACATGGTGGACAAGGAGGGCAACCTGGTCGAGCAGGTGCTGGGGGTGGATCTGGACAGGCAGCCGGCGCCCGCGCCCTGGCTTGTCACCCTGGCCCGCAGCAAGCTGCCCGATGCGCTGGCATTGGAAGACGCCTATCCCGCCCCCCAGCAGACCCTGAACTGGCACCTGACCTGGCTGCCGGGTGGATTCAAGGTGCTCTCCCAGGACAGGCACCAGCTGGTCAGCACTAGCTTGCCGGTGGACTACATGATGCTGTCGGACGGCGTGGTGGATCTCTCCGTCTACGTCTCCCGGGTCGATCCCAAGCAGGCAGTGCGCCAGCAGTTGATCCGCCAGGGAGCCACCTCGCTGGTGAGCTTCGTCAACGAGGTCGGGGTGGAGATCACCGTGGTCGGGGAAGTCCCCACCGAGACCGCCAAGCGCATCGCCGAGTCGGTGCAGCCGCTGGCCCGCAACGAGGCGGTACAGTGAGGCGGCATGCTGCCACTTGCCGAACCGGGACGACCGTGCTGAGATCGGGTAAATCCATAGCCGTTCGTCTGGAGTCATCCTGTGAGTAACATGAGCGAAGAGCTGGCAACAGTGGTGGCCGTCGAGGGGGCCTATGCCTGGGTGGAGTGCGAGCGGCGCTCCGCCTGCAGCGGCTGCCATCAGCAGTCCAACTGCGGTACCGGCACAGTCGCCAAGGCCTTTCCCCTGAAGTCGCAGCGACTGCGGGTGGCACTCACCGCCGAGGTTCTGGTCGGCCAGCAGATCCGGCTCGGCATTCCCCAGGCGAGCATCCTGCGCGGTGCCGCCCTGGTCTATGTGCTGCCGCTGTTCTGCCTGCTGCTCGGTGCCATCCTGGGTCAACTCTGGCTGGCGCCGCTGCTGTCGGCGGGGGAGGGGGTCACCATCCTGAGTTGCCTGCTGGGGGGCACCGTCGGATTTTTACTGGTTCGTTACTTTTCTGCCCGGCTCGAGCAAGGGGAATATGGTCCCCGCATGCTCGGTGTGGTACTCAATACCCGCCATCTCTCCTGAGCGGCGCTACCCTTTTCTGGCCCCGTCTCCGCCGTTTTGGTGCCGAGGGCCCGCCAGACAAGGCGCTATTTCTGGTGCCCGCCGACTAAAGATTGGCCGTCGACCGGGTTATCCAGTAAAATCCTGCCCTCATATCCGACCCTAACTTAATTTTGAGTGATTCTTGCTCGATGAAACACATTCGTAACTTTTCGATTATTGCGCACATCGACCACGGTAAATCGACCCTGTCGGACCGTCTGATCCAGACTTGTGGCGGCCTGTCCGACCGCGAGATGCAGGCTCAGGTGCTTGACTCCATGGATCTGGAGCGCGAGCGCGGCATTACCATCAAAGCACAGAGTGTGACCCTGAACTACCAGGCACAAGACGGTAACACCTATCAGCTGAACTTTATCGACACCCCGGGCCACGTGGATTTCTCCTACGAGGTTTCTCGCTCCCTGGCGGCCTGTGAAGGGGCTTTGCTGGTGGTGGATGCCGGTCAGGGGGTTGAGGCACAGACTCTGGCCAACTGCTACACCGCCATGGAGATGGAGCTGGAAGTGGTGCCCATCCTGAACAAGATCGACCTGCCTGCCGCAGAACCCGAGCGGGTTGCGGAAGAGATCGAGGACATCGTCGGCATAGACGCTGTCGATGCGGTGCGCTGCTCCGCCAAGACCGGCCTGGGTGTCGATCTGGTGCTGGAAGAGATAGTGGCCCGTATCCCGGCCCCGGAAGGTGACCCGGATGCCCCGCTGCAGGCGCTGATCATCGACTCCTGGTTCGACTCCTACCTGGGCGTTGTCTCCCTGGTGCGGATCAAGAACGGTTCGCTCAAGAAGAACGACAAGATCAAGGTGATGAGCACCGGTCAGGTGTGGGGCGTGGATCGCATCGGTATCTTCACGCCGAAGCAAGTGGATACCATGGGTCTGGGCTGTGGCGAGGTAGGTTGGGTCGTCTGCGGCATCAAGGACATCCACGGCGCCCCTGTGGGCGATACCCTGACGCAAGCCAAGAACGGTGCCGACAAGGCGCTGGCCGGCTTCAAGAAGGTGAAACCGCAGGTCTATGCTGGCCTGTTCCCCATCTCCAGCGATGACTACGAGTCGTTCCGTGACGCCCTCGACAAGCTCTCCCTGAACGATGCCTCCCTGTTCTTCGAGCCGGAAAGCTCCACCGCACTGGGCTTCGGCTTCCGTTGTGGCTTCCTCGGCATGCTGCACATGGAGATCATCCAGGAGCGTCTGGAGCGGGAATACGATCTGGATCTCATCACCACGGCACCGACCGTAGTGTATGAAATCGAGCTGAACAACGGCGAGACCATCCACATCGACAGCCCGGCTGCCATGCCTCCGGTCAACAACATCAAAGAGATGCGCGAGCCCATCGCCGAGTGCAACATACTGTTGCCGCAGGAGTACATGGGCAACGTGATCACCCTCTGTATCGAGAAGCGTGGCGTGCAGACCAACATGGTCTATCACGGCAAGCAGGTGGCGCTGACCTACGAGATTCCGATGGCGGAAGTGGTGCTCGATTTCTTCGATCGCCTCAAGTCCACCAGTCGCGGCTACGCCTCCCTGGATTACGGCTTCAAGCGCTTCGAAACCTCCGAGATGGTCCGTCTGGACATCATGATCAACGGTGAGCGCGTCGATGCCCTGGCCATCATCACCCACAAGGAGAACGCCCAGTATCGCGGTCGCCAGGTGGTGGAGAAGATGCGCGAGCTGATCCCGCGCCAGATGTTCGACATCGCCATTCAGGCGTCCATCGGCAACCAGATCATCGCCCGCAGCACGGTCAAGGCTCTGCGCAAGGACGTAACCGCCAAGTGCTACGGTGGTGACGTGAGCCGTAAGAAAAAGCTGCTGAACAAGCAGAAAGAAGGCAAGAAGCGGATGAAGTCCCTGGGCCGTGTCGACGTGCCGCAAGAGGCCTTCCTCGCCATTCTCCACGTCGGAAAGGATTAATAGATGGCAAGCACCTTTTCCCTGATCCTGGCCATAGTCACTCTGCTGACCGGCATCATCTGGACAGTCGACAAGCTGGTCTGGTCCAAGCAACGGGCGGCCAAGATTGCGGCCGCCCGTGCCAACGCCGGCCCGAACATCGATGAGAAGACGCTGGCCGGGGTGGCTCCCATGCCGGTCTGGATCGAGCAGACCGGCGGTGTCTTCCCGGTCATAGCGCTGGTGCTGATCCTGCGTTCCTTCATCTTCGAGCCGTTCCAGATCCCGTCTGGTTCCATGATGCCCACCCTGCTGGTGGGCGACTTCATCCTGGTGGAGAAGTTCGCCTACGGCCTGCGTGATCCTGTGACCAACACCAAGTTCCTCGAGACGGGTTCTCCCGAGCGTGGCGATGTGGTGGTGTTCAAGTATCCGCTGGATACCCGGGTGGACTACATCAAGCGGGTGGTCGGCATGCCCGGCGATCGGGTGATCTATCGCAACAAGGAGCTGATGATCCGGCCCAAGTGCGAGGAGCAGGAAGGGAAAACGTGCCCGGGCTTCAAGAAGCTCGACGTCAAGTTCGAGCAACGGGGGGAATTCAGCCAGATGGGGATCCCGCTGGATCGCTACACCGAGCAGCTGGGCACCGTTTCTCACGAGACCCTGCGCAACCCCCTGATGCCGGACCTGGTGGATCGCTACTATCGCCAGCCCGGTACCTACCCGGATGAGTGGGTGGTGCCGGAAGGCCACTATTTCGTGATGGGTGACAACCGCGACAACAGTACCGACAGTCGTTTCTGGGGCTTCGTGCCCGAGCAGAACCTGGTGGGCAAGGCGGTTGCCATCTGGATCAGTTTCGAATTTGAGCGCGAGGAAGGATCCAGCTTGCCAAGCTGGGTGCCGACCGGTGTGCGCTTCAACCGCATTGGCGGAATCAAGTAAATGAATATCAAGATGAACAGACTGCAGTCCCGTCTCGGGCATGTCTTTCAGGATCAAGAGCTGCTGACCCGGGCGCTGACCCACCGCAGCGCCGGTTCCCGTCACAACGAGCGACTGGAATTTCTGGGGGACTCCATCCTGAGTCTGGTGATTGCCGACGACCTCTTCCACCGCTTCCCGCAAGCGGCGGAAGGGGATCTCAGCAGGATGCGTGCCACCCTGGTGCGGGAGAAGACCCTGGCCGAACTGGGCCGGGAGTTCGACCTCGGGGATCACCTGATCCTGGGGCCCGGCGAGCTGAAAAGCGGCGGGTTCCGCCGCGAGTCTATCCTGGCCGACACTGTCGAGGCGGTGATCGGCGCCGTCTATCTGGATACCGATCTGGAGCGGGTGCGGACCCTGTTGCTGGGCTGGTACGCCAGCCGCCTGGACGAGATCAAACCAGGCATAGAGCAGAAGGATCCCAAGACCCGGCTGCAGGAAATTTTGCAGGGAAGCCGCAAATCCCTGCCGACCTACACAGTGACCAACGTCAAGGGCGAAGCCCACAACCAGGAGTTCACCGTCCAGTGTGACGTGGATGGCCTGGATGGTCCGCTGGTCGGGGTCGGCACCAGCCGCCGCAAGGCCGAACAGGCCGCGGCGCAGCAAGCTCTGGAAAGACTGTCATGACTGCTATTGATGCAAGAGGCCGCGGTCTTTCAACACAACAGGCACTGGAAAAACTGTCATGACGGATACAGATACTACCTATTGCGGCTTTGTCGCCATAGTGGGCCGCCCCAACGTGGGCAAGTCGACCCTGCTCAACAAGCTGCTTGGCCAGAAGGTCAGCATCACCTCGAAGAAGCCCCAGACCACCCGTCACCGGATCCTGGGGATCGACACCGAGGATAACTACCAGACCATCTATGTGGATACCCCGGGTCTGCACATCGAAGAGAAGCGGGCCATCAACCGCCTGATGAACCGTGCCGCCACCAGTTCCCTGGGGGATGTGGCCATGGTGGTGTTCATGGTCGACGGTACCCACTGGACCAAGGACGACGAGATGGTGCTCGGCAAGTTGCGCCACCTTCACTGCCCAGTGGTGCTGGCGGTCAACAAGATCGACAACGTCAAGGACAAGGAAGACCTGCTGCCCCACCTGGAGTGGCTGGGCCAGCAGATGAAGTTCTCCCACATACTGCCCATCAGCGCCGAGAAGGGCACCAACGTGGAGAAGATCCGCGAGTGGTCCAAGGCGCTGCTGCCGGAGAACGTTCACTTCTTCCCGGAAGACTACGTGACCGACCGTTCGTCCCGCTTCATGGCCTCCGAGATCATCCGCGAGAAGCTGATGCGCTTCACCGGCGAGGAGTTGCCCTACTCGGTGACGGTGGAGATCGAGCGCTTCAAGGTGGAAGAGAACGGCCTCTACCATATCCACGGCCTCATCCTGGTGGAGCGCGATGGCCAGAAGAAGATGGTCATCGGCAACAAGGGCGAGAAGATCAAGACCATAGGTACCGAGGCGCGCCTCGACATGGAGCGGCTGTTCCAGAACAAGGTGCACCTGGAGCTGTGGGTCAAGGTCAAGTCCGGCTGGGCCGATGACGAGCGCGCCCTGCGGAGTCTCGGCTATGGTGATGACTAAGTGGCGCTGAGCGATTGCTGAGTCCGGCTTTCGTCATCCACAGTCGGCCCTATCGGGAGACCAGCCAGCTGGTCGAGGTCTTCACCCAGGATAGCGGCCGATTTACTCTGGTGGCTCGCGGTTCCCGCGGGCCACGCTCCCCTCTGAAGGGGCTGCTGCAACCCTTCACCCTGCTCACCATGAGCTGGCGTGGCAAGGGAGATCTCAAGAACCTCGCCCAGGTCGAATGCCCTGATCACTCCCTGCGACTCGGTGGCGATCGCCTCTTCTACGGTCTCTATCTCAACGAGCTGGTCTACTACCTGCTCGAAGCCCATACCCCCTTTCCCGAGGTGTTCGATGCCTATGCCCGTGCCCTGATGGCGCTGGCGGACGGCGAGACACCTGAGCTGCCCCTGCGCCGCTTCGAGTTTCTGCTGTTGCAGGCCCTTGGCTATGCGGTGGATTTTGAATATGCCGCCGACGACGACTCCCCGATCCAGCCCGAGCTGCTCTACGGCTTCGAGCGGGAGCTTGGCTTTGTCGCTTGCGAGCGGGCGCCGGATCCCCGTACCCTGTTCCTCGGCGCCCACCTGCTGGCCTTCGCCGAGGGGTGCTTCGATACCCCTCCCTTGCTGCAGGCGGCCAAGCGTTTCAGCCGGCTGGCGCTGCAACCCTATCTGGGTAAGCGCCAGTTAAAGAGCCGGGAGCTGTTTTTAAAACGTAAAGCCAGCATGCAAGGCTGACACAGATTACAGACATATGGATATTGGCGCGGGGTGATTCGCTGACCGCGCAGTCAACAGATGAAGAGTTTCAAGGAGTCCTCAATGAGTGAAATCTATCTGGGTGTGAACATCGACCATATCGCCACTCTGCGCAACGCCCGCGGCACCCAGTATCCCGATCCTGTCCAGGCCGCCTTCGTGGCCGAGCAGGCCGGTGCCGATGGCATTACAGTGCACCTGCGCGAAGATCGCCGCCACATTACCGACCGCGACGTGGAAATACTGCGCCAGACCATCCAGACCAGGATGAACCTGGAGATGGCGGTGACCGAGGAGATGATCGGCATCGCCTGCCGCATCAAGCCCCAGTTCGTCTGCCTGGTGCCGGAGAAGCGCACCGAGGTGACCACCGAGGGCGGTCTGGATGTGGCCGGTCAGCTCGACAAGATCACCGATGCGGTGACCCGCCTCGCCGCCGTCGGTGCCCAGGTGTCGCTCTTTATCGACGCCGACCCCATCCAGATAGATGCGGCCGCCGAGAGCGGCGCCCCCTTTATCGAGATCCACACCGGCCGCTACGCCGATGCCACCACCGATGCCGAGCGCAACGCCGAGTTCAAGCGCATCGCCGCCGGTGCCTCCTATGCCGCTGGCAAGGGCTTGAAGGTCAATGCCGGCCACGGTCTGCACTACCACAACGTCAAGGCCATCGCCGCCATCCCCGAGCTCTATGAGCTCAACATCGGCCATGCCATCATAGGCCGTGCCGCCTTCGACGGTCTGGCCAAGGCGGTCAGCGATATGCGGGCACTGATGCAAGAAGCCCGTCAGGGGATCTGATACCGGTCTGTCTGCATCGCACAGACAAGGGACGCCTCGGCGTCCCTTGTTGTTTTCGGAGGAGGAGGCTCAGCCCGGCTCGGGGAAGTAACGCTCCAGCAGGGCCATAAGGATGGCCTGGCTCTCGGCATCCGGCTCCCCGCTGACCAGGGTGGGTCGGAAATGGAGCTGGTTAGCTAGGGGAGCGCATCTCGGTCCGGCTTGGGAACACGTTGCTTCAGCGGAAACCTAAGGACGGCATCAGCCCGGCTTGGGGAAGTAACGCTCCAGCAGGGCCTCGAGGATGGCCTGGCACTCGGCATCCGGCTCCCCGCTGACCAGAGTGGGTCTGAAATGAAGCTGGAAGGCGCGCATCGCGGCGCGGCTCTGCTCATCCCAGGCGCCGCTTGGCGCTACCCCATAGCCGTAGCGGGCGAGTCGTTGTTGCCATTGCTGCGCATCCCAGAGGGGGAGCTGCGTCTGGCGCAGCTCGGCCACTCTGGCCTCGTCTGGCCAGGCGCCGACGCCATGGTGCAGGGCCAGCTCGCGCCAGGGGAAGTAGGGGCCGGGATCCTGCTTGCGTTCGGGGGCTATGTCGCTGTGGGCCAGCACCTGGGTGGGGGGAATGCGATAACGATCGACCAGATCCCGGGTGAGGGCGCCGAGGGCGGCGATCTGTGCCCGAGTATAGGGTTGCCAGCGCCTCAGGTGGGCGGGCAGGGATTCGTCTTCCGTGGGATAACCCAGATTGACTATCTCAATGCCCAGCGAGCTGGCGTTGAGCCCGGCATACTGATGCCAGCGGCTGCGACCGGCGTGCCAGGCACGCTGGCTGTCGGGCACCAGCTGGTAAACGGGGAGCGGGCGTTGCTCGGTGTCGCGGGGGATCAGGTAGTGGGCACTTACTTTGTAATCTGATGCGGTCAGCAGATGCAGGGAGCGGGCGTCGTCCTCGTCGGTGTAGTGGAGGATCAGAAAAGCGATGCGCTCATTCTGGTTGGCACTGATATGACGGGTAGAGAGCTGATAAGGCGCCGGTTGGCAGGCGCCGAGCCCCAGCAGCAGGCAGAGTGACAGCAGTATGGTGCGGCATCTGTCTGGCCAGGGGGAAACAAGGGATGGCCAGCGCGGCCTGCCGCCCAGGCGGAATGACGGGGGGCAGGTGCGCTGGCCCATGGCTCAGGCGCGCTGTCTGAGGGTGACGCGCGCGCGCGGGCTCATGGCTCTGACCTGTACTTGGCGGTGAGGCCGATGAGGAAGTTGCGCAGGATCTGATCCCCGCAATCCTGGTAGTGCTTGTGATCCTTGGCGCGGAACAGGGCGCTCAGCTCGGACTTGGAGAGGTTGAAGTTGGCGAGCTTGAGGG
Source organism: Aeromonas rivipollensis (assembly GCF_037811135.1). NCBI lineage: Bacteria > Pseudomonadati > Pseudomonadota > Gammaproteobacteria > Aeromonadales > Aeromonadaceae > Aeromonas > Aeromonas rivipollensis. Next base: position 707,366 of record NZ_CP149130.1, read on the forward strand.
TGCCCAGCATGTCTTCTTCCTTGTAGTCGAGGCCGATGCGCAGCTTGCGCAGGATCAGGTTGTTGTTGATCCGGTTCGGGATCACCTGGGGCGGGGCATTTTCCCGCACACCGCGACGCACGGCGATGAAGCCGTCGAGGAACTGGCTCAGGGCCGAGTCCGGGCAGGCGGCATAGCCTGCTTCCTGCTCTTCCCCTTCCGCTGCCTCTTTCAGCAACCAGCTGTGGAGCTGGGCGTGGGTGACAGTCAGGTTGCCCTTGGCAAACATCTCGACCATCTGATCGTTGCTGATGGTGAGGGCGTAGCGCAGGCGGCGCAGAATATCGTTGTTGGTCATGTTGACTCCTGTGGAAACGGCGCGATTTTACCATCTGCGGGCCTCGCAGTCAGAAAAAGCGCCTCACTCGGCCAGGGAGAGGTAGCGAGGGGCCTCCCGCCTCACCTGCTCCAGGGCATCTTGCAGCTCCAGCAGCTCGGGTTCGAGCTCGCTGACCGGCACGCCGTCGCGCAGCTGCTGCTCGAGCTGGGAGAGCAGGCGTTGCAGGCCGGGCACCCCCGAGTAGGCACAGCCGCCGTTGAGGCGATGTAGCTGGGCCAGCACCTCGGCATCCTCCACCCCGCCGGACAGCGCCTCGTCCAGCATGGGCTCCACCTCGTCGAAGCTGGCCAGCAGCATGGTCAGCATCTCCCTGGCGAGTTCCGGCTTGCCCGCCGCCTGACGTATCGCCAGGGTCCAGTCTATCTGCTGATCCCCCTGGTTCTGGTGGCGCCTGTGGGCGAAGTCGGTGATGAGCTGCGCCAGCATGCCCTCGTCGATGGGCTTGGCCAGGTAGTCGTCCATGCCCTGGCGGATCAGCCGCTCCCGCTCGCCCGGTATGGCATGGGCGGTGACCGCGACTATGGGGGTCTCGGTGTTGAGGGAGTGATGGCGGATCGCCTGGGTGGCGCTGATGCCATCCATGACGGGCATCTGTATATCCATGAAGATGATGTCGAACGGCTGGCTCTGGGCCAGGTTGACCGCCTCCTTGCCGTTCTTGCACACCACCACCTCGGTCACCATCTCCTTGAGCATGGCAGCGATGAGCTTGAGGTTGGCGGCGTTGTCATCCACCGCCAGCACCTTGACGGCCTGTACCCGGTGGGGGGCCGGCGCGGGCAGCGGCGTGCGCCTGGCCGCCTCGGGGGAGAGCAGGGCGTGCAGCAGCTTGCGGTGGTTGATGGGCTTGGAGAGGCAGTGGGCGGCGCCATGGGCCAGCATGGCGTCATAGAGCGCCGGCTCGTGGCTGCTGAGCAGCACTATGGTGTTCTGTTGCCCGCTGAGGCCATCGAGGCGGGTGATCACCTGTTGCGGGCTGTGCAGTGTGCTGCTGCCGATGATCACCATGTCCTGGCTGCCCATCTCCGGCCAGTCGTCGGCCATGGTCAGGGACTGCACGTCCAGTTGCCATTCGGCCAGCAGGGCGAGCAGGGAGGCGTGGGTGAAGGGATCCGGCTCCAGCAGCCAGACCCGCTTGCCCAGGATGCGGTCCAGCGGCAGCCGCTCGGTCTGGGGCAGGGGGGAGACATCCAGCTCCAGGTTGAAGGAGAAGACGGAGCCCTTGCCAAGTTCGGATTCGAAGCGGATCTGGCCTCCCATCTGCTGCACCAGTTTCTGGGTGATGACGAGGCCAAGTCCGGTGCCGCCATAGCGGCGGGAGATCGACGAGTCGGCCTGATTGAAGGCCTGGAACAGCTGGCGTTGCTGCTCTTCCGAGATGCCGATGCCGGTATCCCGGATGAGGACCCGCAGTCGTACCTTGCTGCCGTTGGGGGCCCCGGTCTGCTCGACGCGCACATCGACGTTGCCGCGTTCGGTGAACTTGATGGCGTTGCCGGTGAGGTTGGTCAGCACCTGTTGCAGGCGCATGGGGTCGCCGGTGAGGTAGTCCGGCACGGCGGCATCCACCTGCAAGGAGAGCTCGAGCTGCTTGTCGTGGGCACTCGGTCCCAGCAGGTGCATGGTCTCGTTGAGGGTGTCCCTCAGGCTGAACGGTATATGCTCGAGCTGCAGCTTGCCCGCCTCCAGCTTGGAGAAGTCGAGGATGTCGTTGATGATGCCGAGCAGGTTGCGCGCCGACTTCTCTATGGTCTGCATGTAGTCGGTCTGGCTCGGGGTCAGGCTGGTCTTGAGCAGCTGGCGGGTGAAGCCGATGACACCGTTGAGCGGGGTGCGCAGCTCGTGGGACATGTTGGCCAGGAACTCGGACTTGACCCTGGCCGCCTCTTGCGCCCGCTTCTTGGCCATGTCGAGCTCGACGTTTTGAATCTCTATCTGCTCCAGGGTCTCTCGCAGATCCGAAGTCGCCTGATCGATGTTCTGCTGCATCTCCTCATGGTATTCGGAGAGCGCCTTGGCCATGGCGTTGATGCCGTTTTTGAGCATGTCCAGCTCGCCGGTGAGCTGGCCGCTGACCCGGGTATCGAGGCGCCCCTCCCTGATTCGGTGCACCGCCTGCACCATGTCGGTGATGGGCTGGGTCACGCTCTTGACCAGACGGAAGCCGAACAGGGTACTGATGGCCAGACCGATGAGCACTATGATCACCGCGAAGAAGGCGTCGCGATACTGCAGGACTATGGCCCTGTCGGTGGCGAGCTGCATGGAGATGTAGCCGATGACAGGCGGCTCCAGGTCGCTCGGCAGGGGGAAGCCGTCCAGGCTGGTCTCGGCCTGGATGGGGGTGCGCAATATGATGTCATCGCCGTTGAAGGTGACGCTGGTCAGCGCCGGGATGGCGCTGCCGTCCGGCAGGCGCAGCTGGCTGAAGTCCCTGTGATAGTTGGAGGTGACGAACAGCTGGTTGTCCTGGGTGAAGACGGCGATGGACTTGATGAAGGGGGAGTTCTTGCGATGGGTCAGCCCTATCAGCCGCTTGAGGGATTCGCGACTGTGCTGGGTCATGCCGTATTCACTGGCGATGGCCAGGGGCTCTATGATGTTGATGCCCTGATCGATCAGGTTGTTTTCCAGCTGATGGTAGCGGTGGAAGGTGAAGTAACCGGCGATCAGGCCGCCGATGATCAGGGTTGGCAATATGGTAAATGCCAGTACACGGGCTCTGAGGCCGTACTTGGTCATGCTGATAAACCGCCGGCAAACATGATGAAGACCATAGCCCGGGGGGCCTGTGGGCGCAGGGGGAGGGCTGGCAATACAGTCGATGTCACCGTACGGGCGCTCAGGCCGTATCCTGTCATATCAATGGGCCACTTATGGTCAGATTGGGCAATGGGGCAGAGGCCGCAGCTCGGGCCTTCAGGCCGCATTTGGTCATACTATTATTCTTGTGGGACAATGGCCTGCTGCAGATTCCACAATCATGACATAGCCACCTATAGGCACCAAGTTTTATGGCCCAGTTTTTCAAGCCCCAAAAGAAATCCACCCAGCCCCAACGTATTGAATTTACGATAGACAGTCTGGACCACCACTGTGTCGGTGTCGGCCGTCATCAGGGCAAGGCCATCTTCGTCGAAGGGGCACTCCCCGGTGAGCTGATCAAGGCTCGCATCGTCGATGACAAGAAGCACTATGCCCACGCCGCCCTGCAACAGATAGTGACCCCGGCGGCCAATCGCATCGATCCCTTCTGCCCCCATTATCGCGAGTGCGGCGGTTGCAGTGCCCAGCACCTCGGCGAAGCGGATCAGCAGGCGGTCAAGGAAGCCGGGCTGATCAGCCTGTTCGAGCGCCTTGGCAACATCAAGGCTCCGGCGCTCGAGCCCGTGCTCAAGGGAGAGTCCCGCGCCTACCGCCGGGTCTGCCGTCTCGCCATCAAGTTTGACAAGAACGGTCGCTGCACCAGGGTGGGTTTTCGTCGCCGTCAATCCAATGATCTGGTGGAGGTAGCGGGCTGCCCCGTGTTGGCCGATCCCCTCTCTGCCCTTATCACGCCCCTGCGCGACTGCCTCAATCGCTTGAAGAGCCAGCGCGAGCTGGGCCATGCGGAGCTCATCCAGGCCGAACAGGGCATCATGATGCTGCTGCGCCACACAGGTCGCCCCAACGAGGCGGATCGCGCCCTGCTGGTGGCGTTTGCCGAGGCCCAGGGGATAGACCTCTACCTTCAGGCGGCGGATGAACGCATCGAACCCCTGCGCCAACAATTTCAGCCGAGCTACACCCTTGATGGCCTGTCTCTTGCATTCGCCCCTGGCGACTTCATTCAGGTCAACGGCCCCATCAACCAGAGCATGGTGACCCAGGCGCTGGCGTGGCTGGGGGCGACCAAGGACGACAAGGTGCTGGATCTCTTCTGCGGCATCGGCAACTTCACCCTGCCGCTGGCCCGTCAGTCCCGTGAAGTGGTGGGGGTCGAGGGGGAGCTCGCCATGGTGGCCCGTGCCGAGGAGAATGCCCGTCGCAACGGCATCGACAACGCCCGTTTCTACAAGGCGGATTTGAGCGGTGACATAGTCGGCATGTCCTGGGCGCGGGAAGGCTTCGATCTGGTGCTGCTGGATCCGGCCCGGCCCGGGGCGCTGGAAGTCATGAGCCACGTGGCGGCACTTTCGCCCAAGCGGGTGGTCTATGTTTCCTGTAACCCTGTCACCCTGGCCCGGGACAGCCAGGTGCTGGTGAAGGGGGGTTATCGACTGGCCCGCCTGGGGATGCTGGACATGTTCCCCCACACCGGCCATCTGGAGTCCATGGCGCTGTTTGAACGGGATTGAGCAGGCTGTTTTCAGATTGCCGGGGCTGCGTTTTGTCGGCCTTCCGATGCCGGTAGCGCTGTTTGAGCAGGGGTGATTAGGGTAATCTAGATCTGCAAAAATGGACCTGATGTGCGAGAGAAACCTGTTGCCGGGATCGGCAACATGCCTTGAAAACTCTTTCGCGCATCCCCATTTGAGGCAGTCATCAGCTGATGAGGGGATGGCAGAAAGCATCGGCTTTCGGCCCCACAATTTTAAGGATTGATACCATGGTTGCGGTGCGCGAAATTCATTTGAAAGACAATTTCACTCTGGAGGAGTGGGTCAGCTCCCTCTCCTTAAGTGAAAGTGACAAGAATCAACTGCGAACCGTCTACCAGTATTGTCTGACGCTTGGCGACGAGGCGCTCACCAGCCGCCTGCTGGTGCGTGGTGTCGAGATGGTGGGCATACTGCTGATGCTCAGCATGGATCTCGCCACCCTCAAGTCGGCCATTCTCTATCCCTTCGTCGAAGCCGGTCTCATCAAGCAGGAGAAGGTGAACGAGGACTTCGGCCCCAAGATCGCCAAGCTGGTGGAAGGGGTGCTGGAGATGGAGGCCATCCGCTCCCTGCAGACCCTGCACCGCAGCGAGACCTCGCCGGAGCAGGTGGACAACGTGCGCCGCATGCTGCTCGCCATGGTGGAGGATGTGCGCGCTGTCGTCATCAAGCTGGCGGAGCGGATCGCCTGCCTGCGGGAGGCCAAGCTGGCGGATGAGGAGACCCGGGTGCTGATGGCCCAGGAGATCACCAACATCTATGCGCCCCTTGCCAACCGCCTCGGCATAGGCCAGCTCAAGTGGGAGCTCGAAGATCTCGCCTTCCGTTACCTGCACCCGGACACCTACAAGCAGATCGCCAAGCAGCTCGACGAGAAACGGCTCGATCGGGAGCGCTACATCCGCGAGTTCGTGCAGTCCCTGCGCGATGCGCTGGCGGAGGCCGGGGTCGAGGCCGAAGTCTACGGCCGTCCGAAACACATCTACAGCATCTGGCGCAAGATGCAGAAGAAGCACCTCGAATTCAACGAGTTGTTCGACGTGCGCGCGGTGCGGGTGATCACCAAGCGGCTGCAGGATTGCTATGCGGCGCTCGGCATAGTCCACACCCATTTCCACCATATTCCCCGCGAGTTTGACGACTATGTCGCCAACCCCAAGCCCAACGGCTACCAGTCCATCCACACTGTGGTGGTGGGGGAGGAGGGGAAGACGGTGGAGATCCAGATCCGCACCGAGCAGATGCATCAGGATGCCGAACTCGGCGTCGCGGCTCACTGGCGCTACAAGGAAGGGGCTCAGGCCGCCGCCAAGACCAGTACCTTCGAAGACAAGATCGAGTGGCTGCGCAAGCTCCTCGCCTGGCAGGAGGATCTCTCCGAGAGCGGCTCCCTGCTGGACGACCTGCGCAGTCAGGTGTTCGAGGACAGAGTCTATGTGTTCACCCCCAAGGGGGACGTCATCGACCTGCCAGCGGGGGCCACCCCGCTCGATTTCGCCTATCACGTTCACAGCATGATCGGCCACCGCTGCATCGGGACCAAGGTAGATGGCCGCATAGTGCCCTTTACCTACACCCTGCAGACAGGTGATCAGGTGGAGGTGATCACCCAGAAGGAGCCGAACCCGAGCCGGGACTGGATGAACCCCAATGCGGGCTTCCTGCGCTCCAGCCGGGCGAGAGCCAAGGTGGCGACCTGGTTCAGAAAGCTGGACCGGGACAAGAACATTGCCGCCGGCAAGGAGCTGCTGGAGAAGGAGCTGGACAGGCACAACCTGACGCTCTCCAAGGTGGACAAGGTGGTACTGGAACGCTTCCATGCGGAGGAGCTGGAGGATCTGCTGGCCGGGATCGGCAGCGGCGATATCCGCATCAACCAGCTGCTCAACTACCTCGACACCCGCTACAACAAGCCGACGGCGGAGGAAGAAGACCGCCGCCTGCTGGAGAAGCTGGAGCAGAAGGCCAATGCGCCCTTCCGTCCCAAGGCCAAGGATCACATCGTCGTGGAAGGGGTCGGCAATCTGATGACCCACATTGCCCGCTGCTGTCAGCCCATCCCGGGGGACTCCATCCAGGGCTTCATCACCATGGGCCGTGGCGTCTCCATTCACCGGGAAGATTGTGAACAGCTGAAAGAGCTCTCTCGCCGCAATCCGGAGCGACTGATCGATGCGGTCTGGGGGGAGAACTACTCCGGCGGTTATGGTCTCACCATCCGCATCCTCTCCAACGACAGATCCGGCCTGCTGCGGGACATCACTACAGTGCTGGCCAACGAGAAGATCAACGTCATGGGGGTGCGCTCGCGCTCCAACGTGCGCGAGCAGACCGCCGAGATCGACATGGAGCTGGAGATCTACAACATCAACGCCTTCAACCGGGCCTTGGCCAAGCTCAGCCAGCTCAACGACGTGATCAGCGCCAAGCGCCTGTGATATCAACCGACCGGCCCCAGTGGCCGGTTGTTCTTTGACCCCTTTTGATGAAGTGAACCGTCTATGTCCCCACGTTACGACTTGCCTCAACTGCTCGACATCATGGCCCAATTGCGCGACCCGAACGGGGGTTGCCCCTGGGATCTCAAGCAGAGCTTCCAGACCATAGTGCCCCACACCCTGGAGGAGGCCTACGAGGTCGCCGATGCCATCGAGACCCAGGATTGGGACGGATTGAAGGGAGAGCTTGGGGATCTGCTGTTCCAGGTGGTCTTCTACGCCCAGCTTGGCAAGGAGCAGGGGCTGTTCGATTTTGCCGATATCGTCGATGCGGTGAGCGAGAAACTCATTCGCCGTCATCCTCATGTGTTCTCCGATGCAGACCTCGGTGACGAGCAGGCGGTCAAGGTGAACTGGGAAGCTGAAAAGGCCAAGGAGCGGGCCGCCCTCGACAGGGAGAGCGTGCTGGACGACATCCCGCTCTCGCTGCCGGCCCTGACCCGGGCCGCCAAGATCCAGAAGCGCTGCGCCACCGTCGGCTTCGACTGGAAGACCCTCGGCCCTGTGGTAGACAAGATCCACGAGGAGATCGAAGAGGTGATGGAAGAGGCGCTGATGGTCGACGTGGACGAAGAGAGGGTCAGCGACGAGCTCGGCGATCTGCTGTTTGCCACCGTCAATCTGGTGCGCCATCTGGGCAAGGATCCTGAGCAGGTGCTGCGGGGCGCCAACGCCAAGTTCGAACGCCGTTTTCGTCAGGTTGAGCAGTTTATTGCCGCGGAAGGGCTGAAAATGACCGATTGCACCCTGGAGAAGCTGGATGCAGCCTGGGGTCGGGCCAAGGAAACCGAGCAAAGTTGATTTGGCGCAAGACGAGGGGGCGGCGAGCCTGATAGATTTTTGTTCATTGTTTGGGAGAGGGGGTTTTGGTATACTGTTTCCCCGTCCTGCTTCATCCCCGAAGCACCCCTTAAAATTCCCTAAACTTCTTTCAGGTTCAGCATGACGACAAAATATATTTTTGTAACTGGTGGCGTTGTTTCATCCCTCGGCAAAGGCATTGCCGCAGCTTCTCTGGCAGCCATTCTGGAAGCCCGTGGTCTGGATGTGACCATCATGAAACTGGACCCCTATATCAACGTGGATCCGGGCACCATGAGCCCGACCCAGCACGGTGAAGTGTTCGTAACCGAGGACGGGGCCGAGACCGATCTGGATCTGGGCCACTACGAGCGTTTCATCCGCACCAAGATGACCCGTCGCAACAACTTCACCACCGGCCGCATCTATGCCGACGTGCTGCGCAAAGAGCGTCGTGGTGACTATCTGGGGGCCACCATCCAGGTCATCCCGCACATCACCAACGCCATCAAGGAGCGGGTGATTGCCGGCGCAGAAGGCCATCAGGTGGCCATCGTCGAAGTGGGCGGCACAGTGGGCGACATCGAGTCCCTGCCGTTCCTCGAAGCCATTCGTCAGCTGGCTGCCGAAGTGAGCCGCGACAATGCCATGTTCATGCACCTGACCCTGGTGCCTTACCTGGCCGCCGCTGGCGAGGTGAAGACCAAGCCGACCCAGCACTCAGTGAAAGAGCTGCTCTCCATCGGGATCCAGCCGGACGTGCTGATCTGCCGCTCCGATCGCGCCATCCCGGCCAACGAGCGTGCCAAGATCGCCCTGTTCTGCAACGTGCCAGAGCGCGCCGTCATCTCCATGAAGGACGTCGACTCCATCTACAAGATCCCGGCGCTGCTCAAGTCCCAGAATCTGGATGACTACTTCATCGCCCGTTTCGGCCTGGAGTGCAAGGAAGCCGATTTGTCCGAGTGGGAACAGGTGGTCTATGAAGAGGCCAACCCGACCGCAGAAGTGACCATCGGCATGGTCGGCAAATACGTTTCCCTGCCGGATGCCTACAAGTCCGTCAACGAGGCGCTCAAGCACGGTGGCCTGAAGACCCGTCTCTCCGTCAACATCAAGTTCATCGACTCCCAGGACATCGAGACCCGTGGCTCCGAGCTGCTGGAAGGTCTGGACGCTATCCTGGTCCCGGGTGGCTTCGGTGAGCGTGGCGTGGAAGGCAAAATCCTGGCCGCTCAGTATGCCCGTGAGAACAAGATCCCTTACCTGGGTATCTGTCTGGGGATGCAGGTTGCCATGATCGAGTTCGCTCGCAACGTGGCTGGCATGACAGGGGCTCACTCCTCCGAATTCAAGAAAGATTGCGCCTACCCGGTCGTCGGCCTCATCACCGAATGGGTGGATGAAGAAGGCAACGTCGAGACCCGCACCGAGAAATCCGATCTGGGCGGCACTATGCGTCTTGGTTCCCAGCTCTGCCACCTGGTGGAAGGTTCCAAGGTGCGTCAGATGTACGGCAGCCCGACCATTTATGAGCGTCACCGTCACCGTTATGAGGTGAACAACAAGCTGCTGCCGCAGATCGAAGCGGCGGGCTTGAAGGTCACCGGTCTCTCCGCCGACAAGAAGCTGGTGGAAATTATCGAGATTCCGGATCACCCTTGGTTCGTGGCGGCGCAGTTCCACCCGGAGTTCACCTCGACTCCCCGTGATGGCCACGCCCTGTTCGCCGGTTTTGTGAAGGCCGCCGGCGAGTATCAGAAGCGTAATCTGAAGTAATTGAAAATAAATGCGGTTGGGGCTCTGTGCCGCAGCCGCTTTTTTTGGCATATTTTTGTTGTTTTTTTACGAAACCTGAGGAAATACACATGTCCAAGATCGTTAAAGTGATCGGTCGTGAAATCATCGACTCCCGTGGTAACCCGACCGTTGAGGCCGAAGTTCACCTGGAAGGTGGTTTTGTTGGTATGGCAGCCGCTCCGTCTGGCGCGTCCACCGGTTCCCGCGAAGCGCTGGAACTGCGTGACGGCGACAAGAGCCGTTTCCTGGGTAAAGGCGTGCTGAAAGCCATCGAAGCCGTCAACGGCCCGATCGCTCAGGCTCTGCTGGGTAAAGATGCCAAGGACCAGGCCGTTATTGACCAGATCATGATCGACCTCGACGGTACCGAGAACAAATCCAAGTTCGGCGCCAATGCCATCCTGGCCGTCTCCCTGGCTAACGCCAAAGCCGCTGCTGCCGCCAAGGGCCTGCCGCTGTACGCCCACATCGCCGAGTTGAACGGCACCCCGGGTGTCTACTCCATGCCGCTGCCCATGATGAACATCATCAACGGTGGTGAGCACGCCGACAACAACGTCGACATCCAAGAGTTCATGATCCAGCCGGTTGGCGCCAAGACCCTGAAAGAAGCCATCCGCATGGGTGCCGAGGTCTTCCACAACCTGGCCAAGGTTCTGAAGTCCAAGGGCTACGCTACCGCCGTTGGTGACGAAGGTGGTTTCGCACCTAACCTGAAGTCCAACGCCGAAGCGCTGGAAGTGATCGCCGAAGCCGTTGCCGCTGCCGGTTACAAGCTGGGCACCGACATCACCCTGGCCATGGACTGCGCTGCTTCCGAGTTCTACGACGCAGAGAAGAAAGAGTACAACCTGAAGGGCGAAGGTCGTATCTTCACCTCCAACGAGTTCTCCGACTACCTGGCCGACCTGACCACCAAGTTCCCGATCGTCTCCATCGAAGATGGCCTGGACGAATCTGACTGGGAAGGCTTCGCCTACCAGACTGCTGAACTGGGCAAGAAAATCCAGATCGTGGGTGACGACCTGTTCGTAACCAACACCAAGATCCTGAAGCGCGGCATCGACAACGGCATCGCCAACTCCATCCTGATCAAGTTCAACCAGATCGGTTCCCTGACCGAAACTCTGGCTGCCATCAAGATGGCCAAGGACGCTGGCTACACCGCCGTCATCTCCCACCGCTCCGGTGAGACCGAAGACGCGACCATCGCCGACCTGGCCGTGGGTACCGCTGCTGGCCAGATCAAGACCGGTTCCATGAGCCGTTCTGACCGTGTTGCCAAGTACAACCAGCTGATCCGTATCGAAGAAGCCCTGGGTGCCAAGGCTCCGTTCCGCGGTCTGAAAGAAGTAAAAGGCCAGTAATTACTGCCTGCAATTCTTAAGCTGTTGAAAAGCCCCGCCACTCTGGCGGGGCTTTTTTGTATTTGCCGCACCCCATTGCCAGGTCGGCCCCTGATTGGCGGCGGTTTTCGTGTGGTTGCCGCCAACCGGGCGCCAAGGCCGTCCCTCCTGGGGATAGCGCGGCTTTTTGGCTCTCCCCTGCGGGGCCCCGCCATCTTTTTTATTCCCCCGGCCCGTCTGGCACACCGGCTTTCTTTTGTCTTGCCTGCGAATATGGGAAACTAGGCCGCTTGAAGGAGACTCAGTGCATGCGGCTACTCACTCTTATCCTGCTCCTCCTCTTGGGAGGGCTGCAATATGACTTCTGGCTGGGGAAAAACGGCCTATCCGATTATCGGGAGCTCTCCAATGCCATCGAGCGGCAACAGCAGGACAATCTGGTTCTCAAGGACCGCAACAACCTGATTTACCGGGAGATCGACGATCTGACCTCGGGCCTTGAGGCCATCGAGGAGCTGTCGCGCAACGATCTTGGCTACATCAAGCAGGGCGAGACCTTCTACCGGATCATTCCCAAAGACAAAGACCAAGTAACGGAGCCGGACGGCGTCCCCTACGATGACTGATTGCCTCAGCGGACTGACCGCCATAGTTCCGGCCGCCGGTATCGGCAGCCGCATGGGGGCCGACTGCCCCAAGCAGTACCTGACACTGGCAGGGAAGACCATCCTGGAGCATACGCTCGGCTGCCTATTGTCCCATCCGGCCATAGCCCGGGTGATAGTGGCGCTGGCGCCGCACGATGGGTGGTTCGAACAACTGGCCGTGGCGTCCGACCCGCGCATTCTGCGGGTCGAGGGGGGGAACGAGCGCGCCTATTCGGTGCTCAACGCCCTGCATGTGGCAGAGGGGAAGTGGGTGCTGGTACACGATGCCGCCCGTCCCTGCCTCTGCCACAGCGATCTCGACAAGCTGATCGCGACAGCCATGGTGTGCGATGGGGCTATCCTCGGCAGCCGGGTGCGGGACACCATGAAACGCACCGATGCAGCAGGCAACATAGTGGCCACCGTCGAGCGAGAACAGCTCTGGCATGCCCTGACGCCGCAGATGTTCCCCACCGGCACCCTGAAACGGGCGCTGGAGGAGGGGCTGGCACTGGGGGCCCTCATCACAGACGAAGCCTCCGCCATGGAGCGCGCCGGTTTTACCGTGAAGATGGTGGAGGGGCGTGCCGACAACATCAAGGTGACCCGACCGGAAGATCTCTCCCTGGCCGAGCTCTTTTTACAACAACAGAGTGCGCGCCAGCTGGCGCGACCCGATTGACCCGCAGAGGGGCATGCATGATCCGCATTGGACATGGTTTTGATGAGACAGATTTCTGTGTATTGAGGGGGGATCAGGCATGATGCGAATTGGACATGGTTTTGACGTGCACAAGTTTGGCGGGGTTGGCCCCTGCATGCTGGGTGGCGTCCCGGTACCCTATGAACAGGGCCTGCTGGCCCATTCCGATGGTGACGTTGTGCTGCATGCGGTGAGCGATGCCCTGCTGGGAGCCATCGGCGCCGGCGACATTGGTCGCCACTTCCCCGATACCGCAGCGCAATTCAAGGGGATCGACAGCCGCATCCTGCTGCGGGACGTCTTTGCCCGGGTACAGCAGGCGGGCTACGCCATCGGCAACCTGGATGTGACCATCATCGCCCAGGCTCCCAAGATGGCGCCCCATATCGCGGCCATGTGCGCCGTGCTGGCGGCCGATCTGCAATGTGATTTGAACCGGGTGAATGTCAAGGCGACCACCACTGAACAACTCGGGTTTACGGGGCGCAAGGAAGGGATCGCCACCGAAGCCGTCGTCTTACTGGTGAAACAATGATGCTGGAACAGCTGAACTATCTGCACGGGGCGCCTGTCGCCCGCGGCATCCTCAAGGCCGAGGCCGCCGACTTCGTGGTGAATGAAGATCTCGGCTTCGAACCTTGCGGGGAAGGGGAGCACATCTTCGTGCGGGTGCGCAAAACCGGCGAGAACACCGCCTGGGTGGCGGGCCTGCTGGCCGATGCGGCCGGGGTCAATCGCAATGCGGTGACCTGGGCGGGCTTGAAGGATCGCCACGCGGTGACCGAGCAGTGGTTCGGCATTCATCTGCCGGGCAAGGGCGAACCGGATCTCTCTGTCATCCAGAGCGACAGCATCCAGATCCTGCAGGCCAAGCGCCACAACAAGAAGTTGCGGGTTGGCTACCTCAAGGGCAACCACTTCACCCTGCGCCTCACCGGCCTGGAGCAGGCAGGCGATCTGGAAGCCCGGTTGCAGGCCATCGCTACTCAGGGCGTACCCAACTACTACGGCGAGCAGCGTTTCGGCCGGGATGGCAACAACCTGGACGCGGCCAAGGCCATGTTTGCCGGCAAGCGGATCAAGGATCGCAACAAGCGCTCCCTCTACCTCTCCGCCGCCCGCAGCATGCTGTTCAATGCCATCGTCAGCGCCCGCATCGAGCAGGGGCTGGCACACCAGCTGCTGGCCGGTGACTGCGTGATGCTCAAGGGCAGCCACTCCATCTTCAGTGAAGAGGTGCTGACCCCGGAGCTGGAGGCGCGCCTCGCCTCCGGCGACGTGCAGCTCACCGCCCCCCAGTGGGGCCGTGGCCGACTGGCGAGCCAGGGTGCCGCCGCCGAGTTTGAACAGGCGGTGCTGGCGCCTTACGCCGAATGGTGTGACGGGCTGGAGAAGGCCGGGCTGGATCAGGACAGGCGTCCGCTGCTGCTCAAGCCGGAGCAGATGAGCTGGCAGCAGGATGGCGAGGTGCTGACCCTCTCCTTCTTCCTGCCGGCCGGTGCCTTTGCCACCAGCGTGGTGCGCGAGTTAATGCAGGCCGAAGAGGCCGATCACGGTTTCAGGAACCCAACCGATGCGAATTCTGGTCAGTAATGACGATGGAGTACATGCCGAGGGCATTCGTGCCCTCAGCGAGGCGCTGACTGCCTGCGGCGAAGTCATTGTGGTGGCGCCGGATCGCAACCGCAGCGGCGCGAGTCACTCCCTGACGCTGGAAGTGCCGCTGCGGGTTACGCGCCTTGGCGAAACCGGCTTTAATGGCAGCGAGAGCTATGCGGTGAAGGGCACCCCGACCGACTGCGTGCACCTGGCGGTCAACGAGCTGGTGCGCCCGGAACCGGACATGGTTGTGGCCGGGATCAACCACGGCGCCAACCTGGGGGATGATGTCATCTACTCTGGCACTGTCGCAGCGGCCACCGAGGGGCGCCACCTCGGCTTCCCCTCCATCGCCATCTCCCTGGTAGGCAAGACCCACTTCGCCACGGCTGCCCACTACGCGGCCCTGCTGGTGAAGGGGCTGATGAAACACCCCCTGCCTGCCGATCAGATCCTCAACGTCAATGTGCCTGACCTGCCCCTCGAGCAGATCAAGGGGATCAGGGTGACCCGCCTTGGCAACCGCCATCCCGCCGAGTCGGTGATCCGCAGCGAGGATCCCCGTGGTCAGCCCATCTACTGGATAGGCCCCCCCGGCAGCCAGCAGGATGCGGGAGATGGCACGGATTTCGCCGCCATCGAGCAGGGTTATGTCTCCATCACCCCGTTGACCATCGACATGACTGCCTATGACAGTCTGGCGAGTCTGGGTGCCTGGCTGGATCTGCAGGGATGACGTTGTGATAGTACAGCGCCTGTTGAATCAACTGATTGCCCAGGACATTCGTGATTTCCGCGTACTCGCGGCGATTGCGAAAGTGCCGCGTCAGCTGTTTGTGGATGAAGCCATGGCCCACAAGGCCTGGGACAATACTGCCCTGCCCATCGGCCACGGCCAGACCATCTCCCAGCCCTATATAGTGGCGCGGATGACGGAGCTGCTGATCCAGAACGATCCGGCCCATGTGCTGGAGATCGGCACTGGATCCGGCTATCAGACCGCAGTACTGGCCCATCTGGTGGAGCATGTCTACACGGTGGAGCGGATCAAGTCGCTGCAGTTCCAGGCCCGGCGTCGGCTGCGCCAGCTCGACCTGCACAATGTCTCTGCCAAGCACGGCAACGGCTGGCTGGGCTGGCCCAACAAGGGACCGTTCGATGCCATCCTGGTGACGGCGGCGGCGAGCGAGGTGCCCAAGGCCCTGACCGATCAGCTGGCCGAAGGCGGGCGTCTGGTGCTGCCGGTGGGGGATAGTCAGCAGACTTTGCAGCTGATCGAGCGATCCGGCTCCCAGCTGACCAGCCGGATCCTGGAGCCGGTGCGTTTTGTCCCCCTGATTGATGGAGATGTGGAGTGAAGTTGTTTTCCCGTTTGTACGTACTGGTGATGCAGTGGGCCCGCCACAAGCACGCCCCCTGGTATCTCTCCATCACCGCCTTTATCGAGTCGGTGTTCTGGCCGATCCCGGTGGACGTGATGCTGGCCCCCATGGCGCTCGCCAAGCCGCACAAGGCGTGGCATTACGCCGGGTTGGCAACCTTCTTCTCTGTGCTGGGGGCGCTGTTTGGTTATGCCCTGGGCTATGCCCTGTGGGAACCCGTGGTTCAGCCGCTGGTGGTCTCTGTTGGCTATGAAGACAAGATTGCGCTGGCCGAGCAGTGGTTCACGCAGTGGGGGATCTGGGTGATTTTCATTGCCAGTTTCACGCCGATCCCCTACAAGGTGTTTACCGTCACGGCAGGCTTGCTTCATATGGCGCTACTGCCTTTTATCGTGACCTCCCTCATCGGTCGTGGCATGCGCTTCTTCCTGGTCGCGGGCCTGATGCGGTGGGGGGGTGAGAAGATGGAGCGCAAGCTGATGCACTATGTGGATGTGCTCGGCTGGCTCTGTATTGGTTTGGCCATTGCGGCCTATTTCTGGTTTAGTCGTTAAGGATCCACTATGCGTTCGCGTGTTTGGCAAGGAAGCAGTGTCGTCGTGTTGTCATGGCTACTGCTTGCCTGCTCTTCCAGCAAGACTGCTGCCCCGGTACAGAGTCTCGGCAATGACCCTATTGCCTCGACCATCCCGACTCGTCAAAGCATGGCCAATTCGGGCATGCAGGGTGGCAGTTACACAGTGGTGAAGGGGGATACCCTGTACTCCATCGCATTCCGTTCGGGCATGGATGTCGCTTCCCTGGTCAGCCTCAACGGGATCAGCCCTCCCTACAACATCTATCCGGGCCAGCAGCTCAGGCTGGATGGCTCTTCCGGCGCCGTGGTCAGCACCGGCATGGCGATGAACCGCCCTGTCACAAGCGGCAACGGCACCTATGAGGTGCGTCGTGGGGATACCCTGAGCAGCATAGGCCGCCAGTTCAATGTCTCCAATCAGACTCTGGCACAGCGCAACAACCTGCAGGCACCCTATTCGCTCCATGTTGGCCAGGTGCTCAACGTGGGGGCGAGTGCGGCGGCAGGCGGCCAGATGGTGGCGGCGACCACTCCGTCGGTGACCAGCTCCGGACCCAAACCGCTGGCGACGGCACCGGCAGGTACGACCACCCCGTTTATTGCTCAGAAAACGATTGCTCCTGCACCGTCAACAGCATACGCTCAGGCGAAAGAACAAAAAAACATCAGTTCCCAGTCAACTCTCTCCTGGCATTGGCCAGCTAAGGGACGGATAGTCGAAGGCTTCTCCGTTGCGGAACAAGGCAACAAGGGCATAGACATCTCCGGCCAGAAGGGCCAGCCCGTTTACGCCGCCAGCGGCGGCAAAGTGGTCTACGCGGGCAGTGCACTCAGGGGTTACGGCAAGCTGATTATTCTCAAGCACAACGATGACTACCTCTCTGCTTACGCCCACAACGACGAGTTGAGGGTCAGGGAGGGAGACTCCGTCAAAGGCGGAGCCGTCATCGCCAACATGGGTAGCACGGATGCGCCGGATGTGCGCCTGCACTTTGAAATCCGGTACAAAGGCAAGTCAATCAACCCGATGGGCTATTTGCCAAAGCGTTAACCCAGAGAGCTAGGTCTTACTCTGGTTCAGGTCAGGGAGACATATCATGAGCCAAGAACAACTGGTAATGCAGGATGCAGAGTTAGAGTTCGACGAAGAGCTGGAGGCCCAGGAGGAAGAAGAGGTTCAGGAGGTGGTTGCCGAGACTGAGGAGACCATCTCCGATGAGCTCATGGTGCCGGAACTGAACAAGGTGATGGACGCCACCCAGCTCTATCTGGGGGAGATCGGCTTCTCCCCCTTGCTCACGGCCGAAGAGGAAGTCTACTACGCCCGTCGTGCCCTGCGCGGTGACAAAGCTGCGCGCAAGCGCATGATCGAATCCAACCTGCGCCTGGTGGTCAAGATTGCCCGGCGCTACAACAACCGCGGCCTGGTGCTGCTGGATCTCATCGAAGAGGGGAACCTCGGCCTCATCCGGGCGGTCGAGAAGTTCGACCCCGAACGGGGTTTCCGTTTTTCCACCTATGCCACCTGGTGGATCCGCCAGACCATAGAGCGGGCCATCATGAACCAGACTCGCACCATCCGGCTGCCTATCCATGTGGTCAAGGAGCTGAACGTCTACCTGCGCACCGCGCGTGAACTCTCCCACCGCCTCGACCATGAACCCACCGCCGAAGACATCGCCTTCGCGCTGGATCGCTCGGTCGACGATGTGAACCGCATGCTCAAGCTCAACGAAAAGATCACCTCGGTGGATACTCCCATCGGCGGCGATCGCGACAAGGCCCTGCTCGATGTTCTGTCCGATGAGCGCGGCATGGGGCCCGAGCTGGAGTCTCAGGAAGATGACATGCGCAGCAGCATAGTCCACTGGCTGGAAGAGCTGAATCCCAAGCAGCGTGAGGTGCTGGCTCGCCGCTTTGGCCTGCTCGGTTACGAGCCGGCCACCCTGGAGGATGTAGGGGCCGAGATCGGTCTGACCCGCGAGCGGGTGCGCCAGATCCAGGTCGAAGGGTTGCGCCGCCTGCGGGAGATACTGCTGGGGCAGGGGCTCTCCATTGAGGCCCTGTTTAGAACCAATTGATCCTAACCAACGGACGGCTACTATGCCGACGACAGATACAACAAAGGGGCCAGAGGCCCCTTTTTTATTGCGAGAGGATCCTTGGGATCACACGGGATCCAGGGTATCCAGTGGCCAGCGCGGCACCGCCTTGACCACCAGCGGCTCGAACACGCCCGCTTTCAGGCGCTGCATGCCGGCATAGGCGATCATGGCGCCGTTGTCGGTGCAATACTCGGTGCGCGGATAGAACACCTCGCCCTTGAGGTTATCCATCAGCTCGGCCAGCTGGGCGCGCAGATGACGGTTGGCGCTGACGCCCCCAGCCACCACCAGACGCTTGAGGCCTGTCTCCTTCAAGGCGCGACGGCACTTGATGGCCAGGGTATCGACCACAGCATCCTCAAACGCCCGGGCGATGTCGGCACGGGTCTGCTCATCGTCACCGTTGGCGGCGATGGTGTTGGCGGCGAAGGTCTTGAGGCCGGAGAAGCTCATGTCGAGCCCGGGTCTGTCCGTCATGGGGCGGGGGAAGGTGAAGCGTCCCGTGGTGCCTTTCTCGGCCAGGCGGGAGAGCAGGGGGCCGCCCGGGTAGTCCAGTCCCATCAGCTTGGCGGTCTTGTCGAAGGCCTCGCCGGCGGCATCGTCGATGGATTCCCCCAGCAGCTGATAACTGCCGATGCCGTCGACCCGCACCAGCATGGAGTGACCGCCGGAGACCAGCAGCGCCACGAAGGGGAATTCGGGAGCCCGCTCCTCCAGCATGGGAGCCAGCAGATGGCCTTCCATATGGTGTACCGCCACGGCGGGTTTACCCCAGGCCATGGCGAGGGAGCGGCCTATGGTCGCCCCCACCAGGATGGCGCCAACCAGACCCGGCCCCGCAGTGTAGGCGATGCCGTCGATGTCATCTTTGCCCAGTCCCACCTCTTGCAATGCGGCCTGGATCAAGGGGATCGTCTTGCGGACGTGATCCCGGCTGGCGAGCTCGGGGACGACGCCACCGTAGTCCGCATGCAGCTTGACCTGGCTGTACAACTGGTGGGAAAGGATCCCTTTTTGATCGTCGAAGATCGCGATCCCGGTTTCGTCACAGGATGTCTCTATGCCCAATACACGCATTGCTAAAAAATTTCACTGCTAAAATGAGACGGCTATGGTAACCTTCGCGGGTTTTTTAAACCAGAGCGATCTCTGCGGGTTTACTTTCATTCCCTGTCCAGAGTATAATTTCGCACCATTTTAAGACATGCTGATCGATTGAAGGTCAGCTAACCATATATCACTGAGGTGAAAGGCACATGCCAGTAATCAAAGTCCGTGAAAATGAGCCGTTTGACGTTGCTCTGCGTCGCTTCAAGCGTTCTTGCGAAAAGGCCGGTATCCTGTCTGAAGTTCGTAGCCGTGAGTTCTACGAGAAGCCGACTACCATTCGCAAGCGTGCCAAAGCGTCTGCCGTCAAGCGTCACGCCAAGAAGCTGTCCCGCGAAAACGCACGTCGTATCCGCCTGTACTAATCGGGGGATCATGCCGTGTCTCTGAAGGATCAACTCAAGGATCAACAAAAACTCGCCATGCTGGCCAAAGACAAGGCTCGCTTGGGAGCGATCCGTTTGTTGATGGCAGAAATCAAGCAGCGTGAAGTCGATACCCGTGTCGAGCTCAATGATGAGGATATCCTCGCTGTCGTGACCAAGATGGTCAAACAGCGCCGTGATTCCATCAGCCAATTTGAAGCTGCCGGTCGTCAGGATCTTGCCGACAAAGAGTCCGCCGAGATCTTGGTGTTGCAGGAGTTCCTGCCGCAACAGCTGACCGCAGAGGAAATTGTCGTGTTGATCGAGCAAGCCATCACCGAAAGTGGGGCTGCCGTCATGGCGGACATGGGCAAAGTCATGGCTGTCTTGAAGCCGAAAATTCAGGGGCGTGCCGATGTCGGCGCCGTCAGTGCTCAGGTGAAAACCCGCTTGGCGTAACAGGCATTTCTCTTGTTAGTCGAAAGAAGCCGTGCTTCCCTGTGAATGCGCGGCTTTTTTATTTTCTCTGCAGTGAAACAGGACGGTTATGGCAGGCAGGATCCCACAATCCTTTATCGATGATCTGCTCGTACGCACAGACATTGTCGAGCTGATCGACTCGCGAGTGCGGCTGAAGAAGGCCGGCAAGAACTATCAGGCTTGTTGTCCTTTTCATAACGAAAAAAGCCCCTCTTTCACCGTCAGTCAGGAGAAGCAGTTCTACCACTGCTTCGGTTGCGGTGCTCACGGCAATGCCATCGGCTTTGTCATGGAGTACGACGGACTCGAATTCCCGGACGCCATCGAAGAGCTCGCCAGCATGCAAGGCATGCAGGTACCTCGCGAGCAGAGCCTGGGCGGCTCTGGCAGTGCCCAACCCGCCGTCAGCAAGGATCTCTACGAGCTGATGAACCAGATCGCCCGCTTCTACGAAAGCAACCTGAAGAGCGCCCACAATGCGGTGGAGTACCTGAAGGGACGCGGTCTGACCGGGGAAGTGGTCAAGCGCTTCAACATAGGTTATGCCCCGGGAGACTGGGATCAGGTGAGGCGCCGTTTTGGGACCAGCCGGGATCACGAGCAGTTGCTTATCTCCGGCGGCATGCTGATCCCTCGCGACAGCGGTCCTGGCAGCTATGATCGCTTCCGCGATCGCATCATGTTCCCCATCCGTGACAAGCGGGGTCGGGTCATCGGCTTCGGTGGCCGGGTGCTGGGGGATGGCACTCCCAAGTACCTCAACTCCCCGGAAACCCCCATCTTCCACAAGGGGCGTGAACTGTTCGGCCTCTACGAGGTGAAGCAGGCACACAAGGATCCTCGCCGGATCCTGGTGGTTGAAGGCTATATGGATGTGGTGGCGCTCGGTCAGTACGACATCGACTATGCGGTGGCCGCGCTGGGGACGGCCACCACCAGCGACCATATCCACACCCTTTTCCGCACCACGGCCGAGGTGGTCTGCTGCTACGATGGCGACAACGCCGGTCGTGAGGCGGCCTGGCGGGCGCTGGACAATGCACTCTCCCATCTGCAGGACGGGCGCGAACTCAAGTTCGTGTTTCTGCCCGATGGCGAGGATCCCGACTCTCTGGTCCACCAGATCGGCAAGGAGGGATTTGAGGCCTTGCTGGATCAGGCCCAGCCCTTCGCCGATTTCATGTTCGAGCGTCTCGGGCGTGATGCCGCCCTTTCTGGCGAGGCGGGCAAGTTTGAAGTGGCCAACAAGGCTGCCGAACTGATCCGTCGCGTGCCGGAAGGCTTTACTCGAGAAGGATTGATCACCCGGCTCTCCAGCATGATGCGCTGGGGGGAGAACAAGCAGCGGATCGCCGAGCTGTTTGCCCGCAATAGTCAGCCCAAGGGCGAAGTCAGCAAGCCCAAGGCCGCCAAACTGACCCCTATTCGCCGTGCACTGGCTCTGATGGTGCAATATCCGGCGGTGACGGCCGAACTGCCGGCCATGCCGGAACTGGCTGGGCTGCGGGTGCAGGGCATCAAGTTCCTGTTGCAGCTGCATCAGCAGATCCTGACTCAGCCAGGGATCACCACCGGTATCCTGCTGGAGCACTGGCGTGGCACCAAGGAGGGGGAGATCCTGGCTCAATTGGCCATGCACGACCTGTTTGAAGAGATCAAGCTCGACCAGGAGCCGGATATTCTGGGAGAATTGCAGGATACCTTCGTCGGTTTCATCAACCAGTTTCTGAAGCAACGAATCGAAGAATTGCAGGCCAAGGTGGCGCAGGAAGGGCTAAGCTCTGAAGAAACACAGGAGCTGATGATGCTGATCAGAGAGGTACAGATTGAGAAAAGAAATGAGAGCGGGGCTTGATATTTGAGTGATTAACCCCAATATGAATACCGTTGCCCGAATCGACGGGATTAAAAGCAAACATTTTATAACCGCCTGGCCCCGACAATACTGCGGGCAGGGGTTTCTCATGACCGACGCCGCAACCAGACATAGCATGTCTGGCGGTTTTCTATTAGAATTGGCTATTTGCGCAGCAGCGCACTGTACGCGCAACCTAGCAACACCAACCGGATGAGTTCTATGGAGCAAACCCCGCAGTCTCAGCTTAAACTCCTCGTTGCCAAAGGTAAAGAACAGGGCTACCTGACCTATGCCGAGGTGAACGATCACCTCCCGCAAGACATTGTCGACTCTGACCAGATCGAAGACATCATCCAGATGATCAACGATATGGGTATCCAGGTAGTGGAAAACGCCCCGGACGCCGATGATCTGATCATGGCTGAAGGTGGTACTGCCGATGAGGACGCTGCCGAAGCAGCGGCCCAGGCTCTGGCATCTGTTGAATCTGAGATTGGTCGCACGACCGATCCCGTCCGCATGTACATGCGGGAAATGGGTACCGTCGAACTGCTGACCCGTGAAGGCGAAATCGACATCGCCAAGCGGATCGAAGACGGTATCAACCAGGTACAAAGCTCCGTTGCCGAGTACCCTGAAGCCATCACTTACCTGCTCGAACAGTACGACAAGTACGAAGCCGAGCAATTGCGTCTGTCCGACATCATCTCCGGTTTTATCGATCCGAACGAAGCGGACGACGTGGCGCCGACCGCCACTCACATCGGCTCTGAACTCAGTGAAGACGATCTCGCTGACGAAGACGAAGATGAAGACGAGGACGAAGACGAAGACGGCGACAGCTCCGACGACGATGGGGACGGTGGTCCGGATCCGGAAGTCGCCCGCGAGAAGTTCGGTGAACTGCGTGCCCAGTACGAAGTCACCCGTCTCTCCATCCAGAAGAATGGTCGCGCCCACGACGACACCCAGGCTGCCATCGCCCAGCTGGCCGATGTGTTCCGTCAATTCCGCCTGATGCCCAAGCAGTTCGATCGTTTGGTCAACAACATGCGCGAGATGATGGAGCGGGTTCGTGTGCAGGAACGCATCATCATGAAGCTCTGCGTTGAGCAGGCCAAGATGCCGAAGAAGACCTTCGTAGCGGCTTTCACCAACAACGAGTGCGAGACTGCCTGGTTTGAATACCAGAAGCAGGCTGGCAAGGCCTGGTCTCCCCGTCTGCTCGAGATGGATGAAGAAGTGCTGCGTTCCATCGGCAAGCTGCAGCAGATCGAAGAAGAGACCGGTCTGTCGATCGCCCAGATCAAGGACATCAACCGTCGCATGAGCATCGGTGAGGCCAAGGCCCGCCGTGCGAAGAAAGAGATGGTCGAAGCCAACTTGCGTCTGGTTATTTCCATCGCCAAGAAATACACCAACCGTGGTCTGCAGTTCCTGGATCTGATCCAGGAGGGCAATATCGGTCTGATGAAGGCGGTGGACAAGTTTGAATACCGTCGTGGCTACAAGTTCTCGACCTATGCCACCTGGTGGATCCGTCAGGCCATTACCCGCTCCATCGCGGATCAGGCCCGTACCATCCGTATCCCGGTGCACATGATCGAGACCATCAACAAGCTCAACCGTATCTCCCGTCAGATGCTGCAGGAGATGGGTCGTGAACCGAATCCGGAAGAGCTGGCCATGCGCATGGGCATGCCGGAAGACAAGATCCGCAAGGTACTGAAGATCGCCAAGGAGCCCATCTCCATGGAGACGCCCATCGGTGATGATGAAGATTCCCACTTGGGCGACTTCATCGAAGATACCACCCTGGCCCTGCCGGCGGATGCGGCGACCAGCGAGAGCCTGCGCAACGCCACCCGTGAAGTGCTGGCCGGCCTGACTGCCCGCGAAGCCAAGGTGCTGCGGATGCGTTTCGGGATCGACATGAACACTGACCACACCCTTGAGGAAGTGGGCAAACAGTTCGACGTCACCCGTGAGCGTATTCGTCAGATCGAAGCCAAGGCACTGCGCAAACTGCGCCACCCGAGCCGCTCGGAAGTGCTGCGCAGCTTCCTGGACGAATAGTCCTGAGGCACTGCCTGAGCCCTGTCTCAAAAGCCCCGCCATGCGGGGCTTTGTTTTATCCGGAAGTCTGGGTGCAAAAGATTAGCGGATTAGTGGACAAAAACTCGCCAAGTGGTTGATCTGCCTATGGACGGCTTATCTCGCATCCCCTATAATCCACGCCGCAAAACCAAGATTTTGGCCCCTTAGCTCAGTTGGTTAGAGCAGTCGACTCATAATCGATTGGTCGCCCGTTCAAGTCGGGCAGGGGCCACCACATTCAGACAAAGCCGCTCATCATGAGCGGCTTTGTCGTTTCTGGCGCTTACCAGCGCCTGTCGAGATCCTCGGCGTAGAGTGCCATGGCGCGCCTGTAGGGGACGAGGGCAGGATCTGCGGTCGTCTCGGCCAGCACCGCCAGCAGCGTCTCCATCCCCTCCTTGTGGTGCCCCAGGTTATGGCAGGTCATGGCACGAAACACCCTGAACTCGGTGGCGTCCGGAAAGCGGGTCAACCCCTGGTCGAAGGCGGCAAGGGCCTCGGCATATTGCCCGGTGCAGCGATAGGAGCTGCCAAGGCCGAGCCAGGCGCCGCGCAAGGAGGTCTCACCCAGCCCCAGCCTGATGGCCTTCTGGTAGAGGGGGATGGCCTGGGCCTCGCGCCCCTGCATGTCGTGCAGGCTGGCTACTTCATAATGCAGTTCGGCGTGTTGCGGGTGCTCGATGAGTTGCAGCAGGCCGTGCTGGCGGGCTTCTTCGATCCGTCCCTCGGCCTTGAGGGTTTCCAATAGTTTCATATGCGCTCCTGCATGGGGATGTGGAGGCAGTATGCCTGCCCGTCGGAAAACAGGGAATGGGGCACGTGATGGTGTCATCGGGCCAATGAAAAGGCCTCCTGCCCTGTGGGAAGGAGGCCATGGGAATGCCCGATGATCAGAGGGGCGTTACGCCCCTGCGGCTTACTGGGCGCTCAGGCTGTAGGCCAGGGTCTGGTCGTTGAAGCGCACCACATAGGCACCGACCACTGCGGTGGTGATGTCGGCTCCGGCCAGCTCGGCCACGCCGTCCTTGTTGGTGTCGCCGTAGTTCTGGGTCCAGTCGCCCTTGACGTCGAACTTGAAGCGCTGGCCGCCGCTGGCATCACCGGCCCCCGTGAAGGTGACACCGGCCTGCCACTGGTGATCCCCCACCAGCGTCATGGGAGTGGTGCCCCAGCCATTGGTGGTGCCACGGATGTTCAGGCTGGCGATGTTCTTGGCATAGCCGACGCTGACCGGGGTCAGGCTGTATTGCAGGGTCTGGTCGTTGAAGCGCACCCGGTACTGGCCGCTGACCGGGGTCACTATGTCGGCGCCTCCCTGTTCGGCCACCCCATCCTTGTTGGTGTCACCGTAGTTCTGGGTCCAGTCTCCCTTGACGTCGAACTTGAAGCGCTGGTTGGCCTGGCCGTTGAAGGTGGCCAAGGCCTCCCACTGGTTGTCGGCAACCAGCGTCATGGCGAGCGTCCCCCAACCATTGGGGGTGCCACGGAAGTGCAGGGTCGGCAGCACGCTGTTGTAGGCGCCGTTGCTGTCGGTGACAGTCACAGTTGCGCTGGCACTGGCGGTCAGCCCCTCGGCATCGGTGACTGTCAGGGTGACGGTATGGGTGCCCGGGGTATCGAACTGGACGGTCTCAGTGGGGGCGTTGCCGCCGGTAGACCAGCTGTAGCTCGTCACGGCTTCATCGTCGGTGGAGGCAGAGCCATCGAATACCACGCTCTCCCCCGTCTTGACGCTGAGGACCTTGGGCGAGAGGGCGGCGACCGGTGCCTGGTTGCTGGTGAGGGGGGTGACCGTATAGCGCAGATCCCCTTCGTTCAGGGTGATGCGGTAGCTGCCCGCCCCGCTGACCAGGATATCCTTGCTGCTGCCCTTGTCGGCGATGCCGTCCCCTTCGTTGTCGCCGTAGCTCTCGGTCCAGTTGCCGAAGACGTCGAACTTGAAACGCTGGGCACCGGTGGCGTCACCGCTGCCGGTCAGGGTCAGGGTGGCGGACCAGACACGGTTGGCATCGACTGTCATGGGGGTGTTGCCCCAGGCGTTGTGGGTGCCACGCAGGTTCATGCTGCTGAACTTGTTGCCCGGCAGGGCGGTGCCGCCGCAGGGGTTGGCCTTGGTGCAGCCGGCGATGATGGCGGCGGCCTTCATGCCCGGCACGTTCAGACTGGCCTTGCCGCTGCCGTCGACGGTGACATAACCCCCGCTGCAGTAGTCATTGCCGCCGAGGAGGTTGCAGTACTCGCCCGCCGGCAGGCCGGTCTGCACCGAGGCCACCAGGCTGCCGCTCTCGTTGTTGATGGCGACGAAGCCTTTGTCTCCCCGACCGAAGGCTATTTGGTTGTTGCCGTTGTCCCACCAGTGACTGACAGCTTGCCCCTCGGTTCTGTTGTGGAACAGGGCCATGTTCATGATGGTCGGGCGACGCTGCTCGCAGTTCCACTGGCCGTCTGTGCAGGGTGTGCTGCCCGGCGCCCCCTTGTCGGTTTCATAGGTGCCCATGTTCTCGAAGCGATAGCCCGACATCACCTGCTTCCAGCCATAGGGCCAGGCCATCATGAAGGTGTTGGCCAGATCGTAGCGGGCACCGCCCATGAAGGTGAGCATGCCGCCGCCACCGTGGCCGCGCTCGCGGTCGTGGTTGACCACGAAGACGAAGGCCTTGCTGGAGGGGAGCAGGCCCCAGCTCTCGCCCAGGGTCTTGAGGTTCTTGATCTGGCCGTTGAAGTTGGCGGCCAGATCGGTGCCGTATTTGAAGTCGGTGACAGTGTCGATATAGGTGTAGCGGCCCGGCTGGATGTCTGCCGACTCTCCCCCTGCACCTATCACCTCCAGGTAGGCTTTGGGGCTGCCCGCCTTGTCGAGTATGGCCTTCACCTCGCCGGGGGCCATGTGCTTGGCCGCATCGATGCGAAAGCCCGCCACGCCCCAACCCAGCAGGGTCTTCATGTAGCTGGCTATCTGATCCTGCACGTAGGGAGAGCCGGTATTGAGATCCGGCATGCCGTAGAGGGCGCCGTTCCAGACGTTGTTGCTGTCACCGTAGTTGGTGATGTCACCGCTGTGGTGGAAGTCGTTGTAGCCGAACTGGGGATACTGATATTGCCCCGAGTTGTAGCTGCCGCCGCCGGTGGCTGTCCCGCTGCCCGAGGCCAGCTGGTTGAAGACGGCGTCCGCATAGACCTTGACCCCGGCCGCGTTGCAGCGGGTGATCATGCTCCTGAGCTCTGCCTCGCTGCCGCCGAAGCTGTTGAAGTTCTTGAAGCTGACGGGCTGGTAGACGGTCCACCAGACCTGGCTCCCCTGCTTGTGCTCGGCGGGCGGAGTGATCTGGACACCACCGAATCCCTTGGGACCGAGCACTGTCTCGCACTCGTTGGCGATGTCGTTGAACTTCCATTGGAACAGATGGACCATGACCCCTTCGGCGGCGGCTGTGTGGCTGAATGAGCCCAGCACCGCGGCGAGCATGGCGGTTCGAAACATTGTGTTGTGCATGACGATTTTCCCTTCGATCTTGTTATTGACGTGTCACTGTCATCATGTCGAACGGACCACAAACAACCTCGTTCGGCTCTGTAGCATTCATGAATTCGAGGGGATTGAAAATCGTACAACCGGGATTAGTTAAGAAGTGTGAATGAAAATGCTTTCATGACGACCGGGCAAAAGAGGGGTGAGGCATAGCGCCGTTGAGGGGATAAAGCCGGTGCGGCCGCCTGGAAGAGGTGGGCTTGGGGTCGGACAAGCGGGGAAAGGAAGACGGACACATTGGTGTCCGTCTGCTTCAGGAATGGGGCTCCTGCTGACGCTGCGGCACCCTGCGCCGGTGGCGGGGCAGCATCCGGGTCACCAGGTTGCTGCGCTGACGCCAGGAGGTGTAGACGATGGCGCACAGGTGCAGGGCTATCATGGCCTGCAGTGCCCAGGTACACCAGACATGCCAGTCGTCCGCCCCCAGCTCGAAGCCGGTCTCGGTGTTCTGGAACCAGCCGCTGCCAGCGGTCGCCAGCACCAGCAGCCAGAGTGCCCAGACCGCCAGCTTGCCGCTGCCGTGATGGCCGGGCGTCGCTGGGGCGCGCTCGCGCAGCGCCACCGCCTGCTGGCGGAAATCGTCCCGGCTCGGGATGAGGGCGCTCAGGCGGGCATGGCCCCGTGCCAGGGTGAGACCCCACAGCAGGCGCAACCCGATCAGGGCCATGGCGCCATAGCCCAGCCATTCATGCCACTCCTCGCCCGCCTCGTTGAGCCAGAGGTTGCCGATGCAGACCGCTGCCACACCCCAGTGTGTGAGGCGGACCAGACCATCCCAGTGGAAGGGATCAGCCTTTCTGCTTGGCATATTGGTGGTACTCCTTCTTCAGGTCGTTGACCTTGGCCAGATGGGCCTGGGCCTTCTCCTGATCACCGGCCTGCAGGGCCGCCAGGCTGGCATCCAGCTCGCTCTGCACCTTGTTCATGCCCTCGAGGAACTTCTCCTTCTTGGCAGCCGGCATGTTCCTCTCCTTGGCCACATCGAGCTGAGCCTTCATCTCCTTGATGTGTTTCTCCATGGTGGCCGCATCATCTGCCTTGACGGCCTGCTTGTAGTTGAAGCCGATCTTCTTCATCGGCTGTTCCAGATCGCCAGCCATGGCGGGCAGGGTCATCAGGCCAAACATCAGGGGCAGCAGCAGGGGACGCACAGTTTTCAACATGGGATTTCCTTATGAGACGACGATATTGCAGGTTCTTATGGCACTCATTTGAGTGCGGTATCATACAGCATGATGCCATGAAAGCGGGGCAATTGTATGGGGAAAGTGCGACCAATTGTGACGAAATGTGTGCATTGTGCTGTACATATGTAGTCAGAAGGGGTGAGCCGGGGGCGGAAAAAGGGTGGCAACCCGGGGCCACGTGCCCTAGGCAGTGAGCGGTGCCAAGGGAATGGATGCCGCCTTGCCACCACCATGTCGGGCTTAGGGGGAAGTCTGGGGCTGGCAGGGCGGCCCCGGCAGCAAAAAGGGCCCGCAGGCCCTTGTGTTCTATGGGGGGAGGCGGCCTTTACTTGGCCTGCTCGCGCTCGATGGCGCGCCAGCCGATGTCCTTGCGGTAGAAGACACCGTCCCACTGGATGCGACCCGCCAGCTGGTAGGCGCGTTGCTGCGCCTCGGCGACGGTGTGGCCCAGCGCGGTGGCGCAGAGCACGCGGCCACCGGCGGTGACTATGGTGTCTCCCGCCAGCTGGGAGCCGGCATGGAATACCTTCTCGCCGCTCGCCTCTTCCACCGGCAGGCCGCTGATGGGCTTGCCCTGCGGGTAGTCACCGGGGTAACCGCCCGCCGCCAGCACCACACCGATGGCGACGCGGGGATCATAGATGGCTTCGACCTGATCCAGCTTGCCGGCACAGGCGGCCAGGCACAGCTCCACCAGATCGGAGCGCATCCGCAGCATGATGGGCTGGGTCTCGGGGTCGCCGAAGCGGCAGTTGAACTCGATCACCTTGGGGTTGCCCTGGGGGTCTATCATCAGGCCGGCGTAGAGGAAGCCGGTGTAGACGTTGCCCTCGGCCGCCATGCCGCGCACCGTCGGCATGATCACCTGCTCCATCACGCGTTGATGCACCGCATCTGTCACCACGGGCGCCGGGGAGTAGGCCCCCATGCCGCCGGTGTTGAGGCCGGTGTCGCCGTCGCCGACCCGCTTGTGATCCTGGCTGGTGGCCATGGGCAGCACGTGCTCGCCATCCACCATGACGATGAAGCTCGCCTCTTCCCCGTCCAGGAACTCCTCGATCACCACCCGGGCGCCGGCATCGCCGAAGGCATTGCCGGAGAGCATGTCACGCACCGCCGCTTCCGCCTCTTCGAGGGTCATGGCGACGATGACGCCCTTGCCGGCGGCCAGACCGTCAGCCTTGATGACGATGGGGGCGCCCTTCTCGCGCAGGTAGGCCAGCGCCGGCTCCACCTCGGTGAAGTTCTGGTAGTCGGCAGTGGGGATGGCGTGGCGCGCCAGGAAGTCCTTGGCGAAGGCCTTGGAGCCCTCCAGCTGGGCGGCGGCGGCGGTCGGGCCGAAGATGGCGAGCCCTTCGGCACGGAAGGCATCCACTACCCCTTTCACCAGGGGGGCTTCCGGCCCGACTATGGTGAGACCTATCTGCTGGGCCTTGGCGAAGGCCAGCAGGGCCTGGATGTCGGTCGCCTCTATGGCGACGTTCTCTATGCTGCCCTCGTGGGCGGTGCCGGCATTGCCGGGGGCGACGAACACCCGGGTCACCATGGGGGATTGCTTGGCCTTCCAGGCCAGGGCGTGCTCACGGCCGCCGTTGCCAATGATCAGTACTTTCATCGTATCGCTCGCTTCTATTTGTGATAACCGCCTGGGGCAGCGGTTGAAAATAGTCAGTTGAAAAGAGACAACAAAAGGGCCGCCAGTGGCGGCCCTGACTCATCAGTGACGGAAATGGCGCATGTTGGTGAACACCATGCACATGCCGTGCTCGTTGGCGGCCTCGATCACCTCGTTGTCGCGCATGGAACCACCCGGCTGGATGACGCAGGAGATGCCCGCGGCGGCGGCGGCATCGATGCCGTCGCGGAACGGGAAGAAGGCGTCGGAGGCCATGACGGAGCCCGCCACTGCCAGCCCTTCATCCTCGGCCTTGATGCCGGCGATCTTGGCGGAGTAGACCCGGCTCATCTGGCCAGCGCCGACGCCTATGGTCTGGCCGTCTTTGGCGTAGACGATGGCGTTGGACTTGACGAACTTGGCGACCTTCCAGCAGAACAGCAGGTCCTTGAGTTCGGCCTCGGTCGGCTGACGCTGGCTGACCACTGTCAGATCCCCCAGTGTGACCATGCCGTGATCCCGCTCCTGCACCAGCAGACCGCCGTTGACACGCTTGAGGTCAAAGCCTTGGGCCGGGGCAGTCCAGTGGCCGCATTCGAGCAGGCGCACGTTCTGCTTGGCGGCGACAGCGTCGCGGGCTGCCTGGCTGATGCTGGGGGCGATGATCACCTCGACGAACTGGCGGGCGACGATGGCCGCAGCAGTGGCACCATCCAGCTCGCGGTTGAAGGCGATGATGCCGCCAAAGGCGGAGGTGGGGTCGGTCTGGTAGGCGCGATCATAGGCACCCAGCAGATCCTCACCGATGGCGACGCCACAGGGATTGGCGTGCTTGACGATGACGCAGGCCGGCTCGGCGAACTCCTTCACGCACTCCAGCGCCGCGTCTGTGTCGGCGATGTTGTTGTAGGAGAGCGCCTTGCCCTGCAGCTGGATGGCGCTGGCCACCGAGCCAGGTGCGGCCTGCTCTTCGGCGTAGAAGGCGGCAGCCTGGTGGCTGTTCTCGCCGTAGCGCATGTCCTGCTTCTTGATGAACTGGGCGTTGAAGGTGCGCGGGAAGCGAGACTCGGCGTCGCCCTCCTTGTTGTCGCCGTAAGAGGGGACCAGGGTGCCGAAGTAGTTGGCTATCATGCCGTCGTAGGCGGCGGTGTGCTCGAAGGCCGCGATGGCCAGATCGAAGCGGGTAGCCAGGGTCAGGCTGTTGCCGTTGCCATCCATCTCGGCGATCACACGTCCGTAATCGGCAGCCTTGACGACGATGGTCACGTCTTTGTGGTTCTTGGCGGCGGAGCGGACCATGGTCGGGCCGCCGATGTCGATGTTCTCGACGGCGTCTTCCAGGGTGCAATCGGGCTTGGCCACTGTGGCGGCGAAGGGATAGAGGTTGACGACGACCATGTCGATGGGGGAGATAGCGTGCTGGGCCATGATGGCGTCATCCCGATCGCGGCGGCCGAGGATGCCACCGTGCACCTTGGGATGCAGGGTCTTGACCCGGCCGTCCATCATCTCGGGGAAGCCGGTGTAGTCGGAGACCTCGGTCACCGGCAGGCCCGCGTCGGCCAGCAGCTTGGCGGTACCGCCGGTGGAGAGCAGGGCCACACCACGTTCGTTGAGTGCCTTGGCAAATTCCAGGATGCCAGTCTTGTCAGACACACTCAGCAGCGCACGGCGAATGGGTCGAGCTTGTTCCATCACACTATCGTCCTCAGCATAACGGGGACCGTTCCATGGGAGGCGAGGCTCAACACAGAGAGTCCCCAAATAAATGGAAGTGGGGGATTTCGCAAACCACTCTCGCCCGGCGAGCCGGGGGTTGGCAAAAGCGTTTTAGGAAATGCCCGCTTGACGCGACGCTCTCTTGTGGGCGCGTATTCTACACAAAAAATGTGAGCCGTGGTGGATTTTTTAAAGAGACAAAGCCTTGTGTGGTGCGGTGTTAAACGTTTTCCGGTGATTTTTTGTGAAACGTTTGTCTTTTCAGTGTTTTGAGGATAAAGAGCCGGGAAGGCCAGGGTTGGCTGCCGCTTTCCTGCCTTTGGCTGGCAATCGCCGGGCAAAGGGGCGATAGTGGATGCCGGTTTATATTGAGTACCATTTTGGGCGCTATGCCATGTCGGGGAGAGGGTTATGTATCGGATCGGGGAACTGGCCAAGGCGTGCGGGGTGAAGGCGGACACCCTGCGCTTTTACGAGAAGAACGGACTCATCTCGCCGGGGATCCGCAACGAGTCGGGTTACCGCCTCTATGGGGAGCAGGACAGGCGGCGACTGGAGTTCATCATCCGCGCCAAGTCGGTGGGCTTCTCCCTGGCGGACATCGGCGAGCTGCTCGCCCTCGACACCAACAAGGCCAGCGTCACCTGTCAGGAGGTGAAGGCGGTGGCCGACACCAAGCTCGAACAGGTGGAGCAGAAGATTGTCGAGCTGACCCGCTTTCGGGAGAACCTGAAGGCGCTCTCCGACATCTGCTGCGGCGGCCCTCGCTCGGCGGAGCACTGCGCCATTCTGGAGACCCTGGAGTCCGGCACCCCTTCCCGTCACGAACATCACGACCATGAACACTGAGCTGCACCGACCCCGGATCTCCGCCTTTCTCGCCCTCTCCCTCGACGGCTTTATCGCCGGGGAGGGGAACGATCTCGCCTGGCTGGAACCCTACAACGGCGACGCCCAGGAGGAGACTGGCTACAGCGCCCTGATGGCTAGTGCGGATACCCTGCTGATGGGGCGCAACACCTACGACATAGTGAGCGCCTTTCCCGAGTGGTTTTATGGCGACAAACCTGTGGTGGTACTGACCCACAGACCCGCCGCTCCCCGTGAGCACGTCTCCTTCCGGCAGGGGGCGCTGGCGCAGGTGCTCGGGGAGCTTTGGCAGGCGGGAAGCCGCCACCTCTACCTGGACGGCGGCGATCTGGTGCGCCAGGGGTTGCAGGCCGGGGTCGTCGACGAGCTGACCCTGTTCTGGGTGCCGGTCACCCTGGGGCGCGGTGTTTCCCTGTTTGCTGGTGCCCTGCCCGGGCGGCTCACGCCGGTGTCCAGCGTCGTGCTGGCGAGCGGCCTGGTGCGGGTGGTCTACCGGCCCGCTCCCTGAGCCTGGGCAATCAGCCCCGGCCTCTTGCACTCGGGGGCCGGGAGGCGCACAATCGGCGCGTTTTTATTTCCACTGGCGTATTTTTAGCCAGTTTCAACCACACAGACAGGAGCCAATATGGCCAAGAAGAAGCGGGTCGATATCATCGATCAGGCCCACGATCATGGGCGGGGCGTCATCCAGGACAATCACCTCAAGGCATTGGTGACCTCAACCCTGTTTCAGGCCAGGGTCGAGCCAAGCAAGAAGGGCAAGGGGAGCTACCAGCGCAAGGCCAAACACGGCAAGCGGTGGGAGCCCGGTCAGCAGCAGATGGTACGCGTCTGCTGCTGAGCGGGTTTCTGCCGCCAGGCATGACTGAAACAGAGAGGGTGCCATGGGCACCCTCTTTGTTTTGGCGGTGAAGCCAGACCTTGATGCCCCGTCGGCTTATTCGTCCATAAAGAGCTCGAGCAAGACGTTGAGATAGCGATGGCCGAGGGACGTCAGCTGCCAGCACTCCCCCAAGTCTTCGATAAGCTCTTTGGTCTGGGCAATGGCGAGCATGGTTTCCACCCGCTCCAGCGGCAGTCCGGTATAGGCCTCGAACTCCGCCTTGGGGGCGGGCTCGAACAGTCTGAACCTGTTCATGAAGTACTCCAGCGGCAGATCGTCCGCGCTCACCTGCCACTGGCTGTCCAGATAGGGGCGGGCAGGGTCCAGATAACCCTTGGGGTGCTTCACCTTGGCGGTGCGCAGGATCTGCTGGTTCGCGAGATCCGTCACCTTGCCGTGGGCGCCGCAGCCTATGCCCAGATAGTCGCCAAAGCGCCAGTAGTTGAGGTTGTGGCGGCATTGATAGCCCGCCTTGGCGTAGGCCGAGATCTCGTACTGCTGATAACCCCGGGCGGTGAGCATGGCGTGACCCTGCTCATAGATGTCCCACAGGGTGTCATCCTCTGGCAGCTTGGGCGGTTTGGAGGCGAACGCCGTGTTCGGCTCTATGGTGAGCTGATACCAGGAGAGGTGTGGTGGCGCGCAGTCCATGGCCTGCTGCAGATCATAGAGGGCGTCCTCCAGGCTCTGATCCGGCAGGCCGTGCATCAGATCCAGGTTGAAGGTGGGCAACTTGATGGCATGGGCCAGTTCGGCGGCCTTGCGTGCCTCCTCCGGGCCGTGGATGCGGCCGAGGCGGGTCAGCTTCTCCTGCTGGAAGCTCTGTACCCCGATGGAGATGCGGTTGATGCCAGCGCGCTGGAAGCCGGCGAACTTGTCCGCCTCAACCGTGCCAGGGTTGGCCTCCATGGTGATCTCGCAATCCGGGGTCAGGGGGATGCGGGCGCGCACCCCGTCCAGCAGCGCCTGCATGGCTTCCACGGAGAGCAGACTCGGCGTACCACCGCCGATAAAGATGGAGGAGAGCGGACGCCCCTGGGCCCAGTGCAGATCCTGGCTCAGATCCTCCAGCAGGGCGGCCACGTACTCGAGGTGGGGCAGTTCCCCCTTCTGGGCGTGGGAGTTGAAGTCGCAGTAGGGGCACTTCTGGACGCACCAGGGCACATGGATATAGAGGGAGAGGGGCGGCAGTTGCAGCATGGGGTTTCCAATAATCAAAAATCAAAACGGGGGCCTGGCTGGCTCCCCATGGTCAATGAGGGCCTGCGCTCGTTGAGCCGGGAGGCCATAAGCAACACGGGGGCCGACGGCCCCCATTGTAGATGAAATGCTGGCCGGCGTATCCCGGAGCCCGGTCGGGTCTCAGTGCGCCGCGGCCAGCGCCGCCTTGAGCTTGGCCAGGGCCTGGCCGCGATGGCTGAGCTGGTTCTTGAGCTCCGCCGGCATCTGGGCCGAGGTGCAGTCGTGATCCGGCACGAAGAAGACGGGATCATAGCCAAAGCCGTGCTGGCCACGGGGTTCGTCGATGATCATCCCCTCCCAGCTAGCCTGGCAGATTATGGGAGTGGGATCGTCGGCGTGGCGCATATAGACCAGCACGCACCAGAAACGGGCGCTCTTGAGGTAGTCGGGTGCCCCTTGCAGCTCGGCCAGCAGCTTGTCGATGTTCTCCTTGTCGCTGGCACCGGCACCGGCAAAGCGGGCGGAGTAGACGCCGGGGCGACCGTGCAGCAGGTCCACTTCGAGACCTGAGTCGTCAGCGACGGCGGGCAGGCCCGTGATGCGGGCGGCGTGGCGTGCCTTGATGATGGCATTCTCGACGAAGGTGGTGCCGGTCTCGTCGGCATCGGAGACCGCAAACTCGCTCTGTGGGATCACCTGGATCTTCATATCGGCCAGCATGGCGGCCAATTCCTTCACCTTTTTCTGGTTCCCTGTTGCCAGGACAAGCTTGTTCATCACGCACCTCCGCAAAAATAATCTGCGCATTCTATGCGGGGCAGGGGTTTAGGAAAAGCGCCAATTGCCTGCAATCCGGCACCGGATGAGGGCCGCCCTGGCCGCGATGAGAGGTGGATAAAATACATCTTTCCCCATGGGAATAACCAAAGTGATTAAATACCATTTCAATTCATTACTCTGAGTCAGTAGACTCGCGCACCAATCGATTTTCCCCCTAGGGCTTGAGGTGACTGATGCCATTGATTCTTCTGCTTGTACTACTGGTGCTGTTCAGCCCGCTGGCCATCGACATCTATCTGCCCGCCATCCCGCAGATGGCCGAGCAGCTGGGGGCCGAGGTGACCCTGATGCAGGGCACCATCACCTGGTTCCTGTTCAGCATGGGGCTGGGTCAACTGCTGGTGGGGCCGCTCGCCGACCGCTACGGCCGCAAGCCCATCGCCCTTGGCGGCGTGCTGCTCTACGGGCTGAGCGCCCTGGCCGCGGGCTTTGCCGCCAGCCTGGGTGAGCTGATGCTGGCGCGGGTGCTGCAAGGCTTCGGTGCCTGCGCCACCTCGGTCGCCGCCTTCTCGGTGGTGCGGGACAGCTATGGCCCCAAGAAGAGCGGTCAGATGATCTCCTACCTGAACGGCGCCATCTGCTTTATCCCCGCCCTGGCACCCCTGCTCGGTGGCTGGCTCACTGCCAAGGCGGGTTGGTCGGCCAACTTCTGGTTTATGGCCGGGTACGCCGTTGTGGTCGGCAGCTGGCTGCTGTGGCGCATGCCGGAGACTCGCCCAGAGGAGACCAGCAGCAGCGGCCCGCTCATCAGCTGGTCCCGCTACAGCCCTGTGCTGCGCTCCCCGAGCTTCCTGTTCAACGCGGCGCTCTGCATGCTGGCGATGGCGGTGATCCTGGCCTATGTCACGGCGGCGCCGGTACAGCTGATGGTGAAGCTGGGTCTGGACATGAATGGGTTCAGCTACTGGTTCACCGCCAATGCGGCGCTCAACATCCTGGCCTGCTTCCTGGCGCCGCGCTTCATCGCCAGGGTAGGACCGAGACGCACCCTGCGTATCGGCCTGCTGGTGCTGCTGCTGTCGGCGATCCTGCTGACGCTGACCATGCACCTGGCTCATCCGCTGGCGATGATGGGGCCCGTATTCCTCTCCAGCATCGGCTTCGCCATGATACTGGGTGCCGCAGCCGGCATGGCGCTGGCCCCCTTCGGCCACTGCGCCGGCACCGCCGCAGCCCTGCTCGGCCTGTTCCAGATGAGCGGCTCCGGCGCCCTGGTGGGGATCACCGGATGGCTGATGCCGGATCCCCTGAGCCAGTTGGCACTGCACATGTGGCTGCTGCTGCCCCCCTTGCTGATGCTGATGACGCGGCAGGGTCGTCGCCTCTGCTTGCAGCCTTGATGCGCGGGGGCACAACCCCCGGCGTTGATGGATAACGTCGCTTGCACAGGCAATAAATCCTGTGCTCTGATGAACGAAACGGGGGCTTTAGGCCCCCTTCTTTTTTGGGCGCAACCTCGCCAGGTGTCTATCATCAGGTGCCTATCATATTGGACAGTTCAGCGGAGAATCCCATGAGTCAGACAATCAACGCCGCCCTGGTGGGCTACGGCTTTGCAGGACAGACCTTCCACGCCCCCTTCCTGACCAGCACCCCGGGGCTTGCCCTGCGCTGGGTAGTGAGCCGTGATGCCGCCAAGGTGCAGGCCGAGCTGCCCGGTTGCCGCGTCGGCTCGCTGGACGAGGTGCTGGCCGACAGCACTGTCGATCTGGTGGTGATAGCGACCCCCAACGATACCCATGCCCCCATCGCCCGTCAGGCCCTGCTGGCGGGCAAGCACGTGGTGATCGACAAGCCGTTCGCCCTGGATCTGGCCGAAGCGCAAGCGCTCGTCGAGCTGGCCGGGAAGCAGCAGCGGCTGCTCAGCATCTTCCACAACAGGCGCTGGGACGGGGATTTCCTCACTGTGCGCCGCCTGCTGGCAGAAGGTGCCCTGGGCCAGAT
Source organism: Aeromonas rivipollensis (assembly GCF_037811135.1). Classification (NCBI taxonomy): domain Bacteria; kingdom Pseudomonadati; phylum Pseudomonadota; class Gammaproteobacteria; order Aeromonadales; family Aeromonadaceae; genus Aeromonas; species Aeromonas rivipollensis. The sequence goes on from NZ_CP149130.1 coordinate 745,240, forward strand.
CGCCCAATTTGAATCCCACTTCGACCGCTATCGCCCCGAAGTGCGCCAGCGCTGGCGCGAAGCGGGCGGCCCGGGTTCCGGGCTCTGGTTCGATCTCGGTCCCCACATCCTGGACCAGGCGTTGCAACTGTTCGGCCAGCCTGACTGGATCCAGGCGGATTTGGCCGCCCAGCGCCCGGGGGCACTGAGCGATGACTACTTCCACGTGGTGCTGGGCTACGGCGCGCTTCGGGTGATACTGCACGGCAGCTGTCTGGTCTCTGCCACCATGCCACGCTTCGTCATCCACGGCAGCGAAGGATCCTTTATCAAGTTCGGCATGGATGTGCAGGAGGAGCAGCTCAAGCTCGGCCTGCGCCCGCCCGCGGCGAACTGGGGCCTGGATCCCGAACCCGGCCAGCTCAGCCGCATGGTGGAGGGGCAGCCCTCGGTGCAGGCGGTGAGCGGGGAGGCCGGGGATTACGGCGCCTACTACCGCGGTGTCTGCGCCGCCATCAGGGGGGAGGCGGGCAACCCTGTGCCCGCTGTGGAGGCCCTGGCGGTGATGGCGCTGCTGGATCTGGCCAGAGAGAGCGACAGCCAGGGGCGGCGGCTGATTTGTCAGAAGCTGTCTGACTGAGGGGCCTTTCACGATACCGATGACGGCTGCCGAAATGGCAATGATTGACTGACAATCGTTCTCTTGTTGGTGTTTAATCGTGCTGTTGCGCGTCAATAAAGGCGTATTGTATTAATATTTGTCGTTGCAGTAGTTCTTTTTATCTAGCCAACGAGAAAATATCATTGTGATACGCGTTTTCATTGGCCGCATATGGGGATATATTTCGCGCGCCTCCTGACTCCCGGTGGCTGGCTGTTTTACCGGGAGCGAAGACGCACAGTGATGGTCATTGACACCATCTCTCCATCTTTTTTTGAGGGTATGCACATGAACAAAGTACTGGTAGCCGGTATCCTGGGTCTGATGTTGACCGCCTGTGGTCAGAAAGAAGAAGCCGCCGCTCCGGCTGCTACTCCGGCCGCCGACGTTGCTGCAACTGTTAGCGAAGCTGCCTCTACCGTAGAGAAGGCCGCTTCCGAAGCGTCTGCTACCGTCGAGAAGGCTGCTGCTGACGTGGCCACCAAGGCAGAAGCTGCTGTGAGCGATGCCAAGGCCAACTAAGCCTGCACCTCATAAAAAAACGGGCCCGGCGGTAACGCCGGGCCCGTTTTTTTATGGCCACTGTGGGGGCAGATACTGCCCGGTCAGGGCAGCGGCTCCACCAGCAGTATGTGGGAGTCGGCCCCCACCACCTTGACCCGGCTGCCCGCCGGCAGCGGCACAGGGCAGCGCACCGTCCAGACGGTGTCATCCAGATGCACCCGGCTGGTGCCCTGGCTCACCTCATCCAGCAGTGTCAGCTCCCGCCCCAGATAGCTCTGCATCCGCTCGTTGATGGGGGCGGCCGCATCGCGGCTCGAGCGGTCGCGCTTGTGCTGCCAGCGCCACCAGGCCCAGGTGGTCACCAGGGACTGCGCCGCAAACAACAGCAGCTGGGCCTGCCAGCCGAAGGGCCAGAGCAGCAGGATCAGCCCCACTTCCAGCGCGGCTATGCCGGTCCAGAGCAGAAAGCCCACCGACCCCAGCACTTCGATGGCCAGCAGCACGAAGCCGAGCCCCAGCCAGTGCCAGTGGGTCAGCCCCTCGAACAGGGCTGTCATGACTTGTCGACCTTGCCATCTTTGTTGAACAGCTCGGCCATGCCCGCCACCGAGCCAATCAGGCTGCCCGCCTCCAGCGGCATCATGATGATCTTGCTGTTGGGCCCCTCACCGATGCGGGCTAGCGCCTCTGTGTATTTCTGGGCCACGAAGTAGTTGATGGCCTGCATATCCCCTTCCGCTATAGCTTTTGAGACCATATGGGTCGCCTTGGCTTCCGCCTCGGCGGCACGCTCCCGCGCCTCGGCGGCGAGGAAGGCGGCCTGACGTTCCCCCTCGGCCTTGAGGATCTGGGACTGCTTCTCCCCTTCCGCTTTCAGGATCTTGGACTGGCGTACCCCTTCGGCCTCCAGCACCTCGGCCCGCTTCTGCCGCTCGGCCTTCATCTGGGCATTCATGGCTTCCACCAGGGCCAGCGGCGGGCGCACATCCTTGATCTCGATCCGGGTCACCTTGATGCCCCAGGGGGCGGTGGCGGCATCCATGGTGCGCAGCAGCTTCTCGTTGATGGTGTCGCGCTGGGAGAGCATCTCGTCCAGCTCCATGGCACCGAGCACGGTGCGCATGTTGGTCATGGTGAGATTGCGGATGGCGCTGGTGAGATCGTTGACCTCATAGGCTCCCTTTCGGGCATCCACCACCTGCACGAAGCTGATGGCGTCTATGGTGACGTTGGCGTTGTCCCGGGAGATCACCTCCTGGGCCGGGATGTCCAGCACCTGCTCCATCATGATGATCTTGTGGCCGACTCTGTCCACATAGGGGATCAGCAGGTTGAGACCGGGGGAGAGGGTACGGGTGTAGCGGCCGAAGCGCTCCACAGTCCAGTTGAAACCCTGGGGCACTATCTTGATGCCCGCGCTCAGGGTGGCCAGCACCAGGAACACGAAGATCCCCAGCACAATCAATGACTCATTCATGGTAAAGCTCCTTATGAAACACTTTCACTAGCCTAGAGTCTGGTGCGAACCACCACAAGGACATTCGCTCCCCTTTGCCACGACATGGTTTTACTAATTACTAAAACGCATTAAAGAGCATTTTTTATTATTTTGAGGGATAAGGACTCCTGCCTATAGTCGCCCCAGATGTCGTCGTATGCCGAGGAGTGGGCCCTGATGGATTATTTACCTATGTTTGCCAGGTTGGAAGGCCGCCCGGTATTGCTGGTGGGCGGGGGCGAGGTTGCCCTGCGCAAGGCGCGCCTGCTGCTGGCGGCAGGTGCCCGGCTGACCCTGGTTTCTCCCGAGACTGAACCCGAATTCGCCGAATTTGCCGGCCGTTTCACCCATCTGGTCGAGCGTTTCAGCCCGGCTCATCTGGCCGGCCAGATCCTGGTGGTGGCCGCCACCGACAGCCTCGAGGTCAACGCCCTCGTCTATCAGAGCGCCAACCAGCTCGGGCTCTTTGTGAATGTGGTGGACGACCCCGAGCGTTCCAGCTTTATCTTCCCCTCGATCATCGACCGCTCGCCCCTGATGGTGGCCGTCTCCAGCGGCGGTAAGGCCCCCGTGCTGGTGCGCCTGCTGCGCGAGCGGCTCGAGAGCCTGCTGCCCCGCCATCTCGGTGGACTGGCCGAGCTCTCGGGCCGGGTGCGGGTCAAGGCCAAGCGGGTGCTTGCTTCTCTCTCGGATCGCCGCCGCTTCTGGGAGCGGGCATTTGCCTCCAACACCCTCGCCGGTCTGATTGAGAAAGAGGATTGGCAGGGGGCAGAGGGTTGGCTCAATGAGGGGCTCGACAAAGCCCAAAGCGAAGTGGGCGAGGTGGTGCTGGTGGGGGCGGGCCCAGGGGATCCTGGCCTGCTGACCCTCAAGGCGCTGCAACAGATCCAGCAGGCTGAAGTGGTGCTCTATGACCAGCTGGTCTCCCCGGAGATCCTGGACCTGGTGCGCCGGGACGCCACCCTGGTGTCGGTCGGCAAGAAGGCCGGTGCCCACAGCGTGCCCCAGGAGGAGACCAATCGCCTGCTGGTGGAATACGCCAGGGCGGGCAACCGTGTGGTGCGGCTCAAGGGGGGAGATCCCTTCATGTTCGGCCGCGGCGGTGAGGAGCTGGAAGTGCTGGCAGAGGAAGGTATCCCCTTCTCGGTGGTGCCCGGCATCACGGCCGCCGCTGGCGCCACCGCCTATGCGGGCATACCGCTCACCCACCGCGACCATGCCCAGAGTGCCGTCTTCATCACCGGCCACTGTCAGAAGGAGGGCAAGGAGCCCGACTGGCAGCAGCTCGCCGCCACCAACCAGACCCTGGTCATCTACATGGGGCTGATGCGCTCCGAGCACATCCAGCAACAGCTGGTGAGCCATGGCCGAGGCCAGGTCACCCCTATCGCCATCATAGAGCGGGGCACCACCGCCCGTCAGCGCGTGCTGACCGGCACCCTGGCTGACCTTGCCGTACTGGCCGAGCAGGCAGTTAGCCCGTCGCTCATCGTCATCGGCGAGGTGGTGGCTCTGCGCAAGCAGCTCGCCTGGTTTGGCGAGCAGGGTGGCGAGCAGACCGAAACAGAGGCGAGCCGCCACGAACTGAAGCTGGTGAGCCTGGCCTGAGCCCGGCCACGACAGCAACCGATTAGACGGTGCGGCCAAGGCGGCACCGAACTGAACCAGAACAGCGCCCCGAGCCGGCGCGATAGCAATGAACCGAGGACCCAGACATGGACCGTGAAAGACTGACACACCTGCAACAGCTGGAAGCCGAGAGCATCCACATCATCCGCGAGGTGGCCGCCGAATTTGAAAACCCGGTGATGATGTACTCCATCGGCAAGGACTCCTCCGTCATGCTGCACCTGGCCCGCAAGGCCTTCTATCCGGGCAAGATCCCCTTCCCCCTGCTGCACGTGGACACCAACTGGAAGTTCAAGGAGATGATCAAGTTCCGGGACGAGACCGCCAGGAAGTACGGGCTGGATCTCATCGTCCACAAGAACCCGGATGGTCTCGCCATGAACATCAACCCCTTCGTGCACGGCAGCGGCAAGCACACCGACATCATGAAGACAGAGGGGCTCAAGCAGGCGCTCAACCAGCACGGCTTCGACGCCGCCTTCGGCGGTGCCCGCCGCGACGAAGAGAAGTCCCGCGCCAAGGAGCGGGTCTACTCCTTCCGTGACAAGTCCCACCGCTGGGATCCGAAGAACCAGCGCCCGGAGCTGTGGCGGGTCTACAACAGCCAGGTCAACAAGGGGGAGAGCATCCGTGTGTTCCCGCTCTCCAACTGGACCGAACTGGACATCTGGCAATACATCTATCTCGAGAACATCGACATAGTGCCGCTCTACTTTGCCGCCCATCGCCCTGTGGTGGAGCGCAATGGCATCAAGATCATGGTGGATGACGAGCGCATGCCCATAGGCCCGGAAGACGAAGTGAAGCAGGAGCTGGTGCGCTTCCGCACCCTCGGCTGCTACCCGCTGACCGGGGCCATCGAATCCAATGCCACCACCCTGCCCGAGATCATCGAAGAGATGCTGCTCACCACCTCGAGCGAGCGGCAAGGGCGGCTCATCGACCACGATCAGGCCGGCTCCATGGAGCAGAAGAAGCGTCAGGGATATTTCTAAGGAATCGCATCATGAACAACCATATTCAGACCGCCATCAGCGAACAGGGCATTGAAGCCTACCTGCACGCCCAGCAGCACAAGAGCCTGCTGCGTTTTCTCACCTGCGGCAGCGTGGACGACGGCAAGAGCACCCTCATCGGCCGCCTGCTGCACGACTCCCAGCAGATCTATGAAGATCAGCTCAAGGCGCTGGAGTCCGACAGCCAGAAGCTCGGCACCACCGGCGAGAAGCTGGACCTGGCACTGCTGGTGGACGGCCTGCAGGCGGAGCGCGAGCAGGGCATCACCATCGACGTGGCCTACCGCTATTTCTCCACCGCCAAGCGCAAATTTATCATCTCGGACACCCCGGGCCACGAGCAGTACACCCGCAACATGGCCACCGGCGCCTCCACCTGCGATCTCGCCATCATCCTGATCGATGCCCGCAAGGGGGTGCTGGATCAGACCCGTCGCCACAGTTTTATCGCCAGCCTGCTCGGCATCAAGCAGTTCGTGGTGGCGGTCAACAAGATGGACCTGGTGGAGTTCAGCCAGGAGGTGTTCGATCGCATCAGCCTGGAGTACCGCGAGTTCGCCAAGAAGCTCAGCGTCGACAGCATCCACATAGTGCCGGTCTCGGCCCTGGACGGTGACAACGTGGTCAACCAGAGCGACAAGCTGGCCTGGTACCAGGGCGAGACCCTGCTCGCCCTGCTGGAGTCTGCCGAAGTGGAGCGCGAGCTGGAGCGCCACCCGGTGCGCCTGCCGGTGCAGTACGTGAACCGCCCGAACCTCGATTTTCGCGGCTTCGCGGGCACGCTCGCCTCCGGTATCCTGCGGGTCGGCGACCGGCTGGCGGTGCTGCCGTCCGGCAAGGAGAGCACTGTCACCCGCATCGTCACCTTCGATGGGGATCTGGACTACGCCCTGCCGGGTCAGGCCATCACCGTCACCTTCGCGGACGAGATCGACATCAGCCGGGGTGACCTGCTGGTGGATGCGGCGAAAAAGCCCCAGGTGACCCAGAACCTGCTGGCTCACATCGTCTGGATGGGGGAGGAGTCCCTGCAACCGGGCCGGGTCTACGACGTCAAGCTGGCCACCAAGAAGAGTCGCGGTCAGGTGGAGGCCATCCGCCACCGCATCGAGATCAACAAGCTGGACGAGCTGCCCGCCTCCGAGCTCAAGCTCAACGAGATTGGCCTGTGCGAATTCAGCCTGACCGATCCTGTGGCGTTCGACCCCTACAAAGAGATCCGCGATACCGGCAGCTTCATCCTGATCGACCGGCTGACCAACGTCACAGTGGGGGCGGGCATGATAGTGGAAGGGTTGGCGGCCAAGGTAGTCAAAGGGCACTACAGCGAGTTCGAAATCGAGCTCAACGCCTTGGTACGCAAGCACTTCCCGCACTGGCAAGCCCTTGCCATCGGTAACGACACAAGCAAGGAGTAAGCCCATGACCTGGCAACAATCCCTGGTGCTGGGTCTGCTGGCTGCCCTCGTCGCCCTGCTGATCCAGGGCAAACTCCGGCCGGCGCTGCTCTTCTCGGGCGCCGTGCTCATCACCTATCTGAGCGGCCTGGCGGACATCAACGCCGTGGTGGCGGGCTACACCAACAGCGCCCTGCTGACCCTGGTGTTGCTGCTGCTGGTGTCGCTCGCGGTGGAGAAGACCCGGATCATGAGCTGGTTCGCCAACCTGGTGGGCACCGGCTCCTTCAACAAGGTGCTGGTCAAGGTGTGGTTCTCCACCGCCTTCCTGTCGGCCTTCGTCAACAACACCGCCGTGGTGGCCTCCATGCTGGGGGCGGTCAAACGCAACCCCAACCATGCCCCCTCCCGGCTGCTGCTGCCCATGTGCTTCGCGGCCACCTTTGGCGGCGTGCTGACCCTGATCGGCACCTCCACCAACCTCATCGTCAACAGCTTCCTCATCAAGATGGGGGCGCCGCCGCTCGGCATGTTCGACTTCTTCATGGTGGGGGCGGGAACCCTGCTGACCGGCCTTGTCGCCGTGCTGCTGTTTGCCCGCCACCTGCCGGAGCAGGACACAGAGATGAGCCGGGAATCCGGCTACTTTCTCGAGGCCAAGGTGGGCCCCGGTTCCCCCATGGCCGGGCGCAGCGTCAAGGAGAACGGCCTGCGCAGCCTCAAAAGCCTCTACCTCGCCGAGATCATCCGGGGCAACCAGGTGATCTGCCCGGTGCAGCCGGAACACGAGCTGCACGAGGGGGACATGCTGCTGTTTTGCGGCGACGTGGAGAGCGTCGGCGTGCTGCAGGAGCTCAAGGGGCTGGATCTCTACGGCCAGCACCGCCTCAACGGCCAGCACCTGGTGGAGGTGATCGTCAGCCACAGCTCGCGGCTGGTGGGTCAGACCATCAAGGATGCGGAGTTTCGCACCCACTTCGATGCGGTGGTGCTGGCGGTGCGCCGGGGCGAGACCCAGCTCACCGGCGGCCTCGGCCAGATTGAGCTGCACGCGGGGGATACCCTGCTGCTGGCGCCGGGCCCCAAGTTTGCGGGCAACAAGTCCCTGTCGCGGGAGTTCGTGGTGGTGAGCGGGCTGGAGGCCTCCACCCGGCTCGATGGCAAGCGCAGCGCCGCCGTGGTGCTGGGCTTTCTCGGGGTGCTGGCGCTGTCGGTGTTCGATCTGGTGCCGCTGTTCAAGGGGCTGCTGGTGATGCTGGTGGTGCTGCTCTTCTCCCGCATCCTGACCCTGGACGAGATCCGCCGCCGCTTTCCCCTCGACATCTGGCTGGTGGTGGGCGGGGCGCTGGCCATCGCCGATCAGCTGGAGAAGAGCGGCCTGGCCAGGTTGATTGCCGACTGGCTGATGGGGGAGTTCAACGGTTCCAGCCCTATCATCGCCTTTATCGGCATCTACCTGTTTACCCTGGTGCTGACCGAGCTGATGAGCAACAACGCCGCCGCGGCTCTGGCCTTCCCCATGGGTTACCAGCTGGCGCTCAGCATGGACGTCTCCACCATGCCGTTTATCCTGGCGGTGCTGTTCGGGGCGAGTTCCAGCTTCATACTGCCCTACGGCTACCAGACCAACCTCATGGTCTATGCGGCGGGCAACTACAAGATGCCGGATTACCTCAGGCTGGCGGTGCCTGTCTCCCTGGCCTACAGCATCGGAGTGATCGTCATGGTGCCCCTGCTGTTTCCGTTTTAAGGCGCAACCCTCTTCGTTTTGGGGCCTTGATGCCTCCCAAGGAGTTTGAATGAGCAATACCATGGCATCAGCAAGTTATCGGCTGACAGTCCGAGTCGGCTCCCCGTGGTGGCGGACAGTTTCAGTGTTGAGGCGTGAGCGCCAATCAAGGAGTGTTGGATGAGCAATATCGTGTGGCATGCCCATGCCGTCGACAAACAGAGCCGGGCCGAGCAGAAGGGGCAAAAGCCCCTGGTGATCTGGTTCACCGGGCTATCGGGGGCGGGCAAGTCCACCCTGGCGGGGGCACTGGAGCAGGCGCTGGCCGCCTCGGGCAAGCACACCTATCTGCTGGATGGGGACAATGTGCGCCACGGCCTGTGCGGGGATCTCGGCTTCGATGACGCCGCCCGCCAGGAGAATATCCGCCGGGTCGGCGAAGTGGCAAAACTGATGGTGGATGCGGGACTTATCGTGCTCACCGCCTTTATCTCGCCGTTCCGTGCCGAGCGGGCTCTGGTGCGAAACCTCCTGGGCGCCGACGAGTTTGTCGAGGTGTTTGTGGATGCCCCGCTCGCCGTGTGCGAAGAGCGCGACCCCAAGGGGCTCTACAAGAAGGCGCGAGCCGGGGAGATCCGCAACTTTACCGGTATCGACTCCGCCTACGAGGCCCCCGAGCAGCCGGAAATCCATCTGCTGAACGCCGGCAAGCCGGTGGAAGCGCTGGTGGATGAACTGCTGACCGCCCTGCGGCAGGGGAACTACCTGTAATTGCCGAGTGGCGCCAGCGAGCCTTGAGCTGCTTCAAAGCGGTCGATAGCAACCCCGCAAGAGGATCTTCCTATCCTTGCTTATATCGCGGCGGGGTTATTCGCGATTGTCCGAATACGCTGCGCTATTCGAACCTACGGGCTGTCAAGGTGTGAGCAACGCAATGCCTGAGTTTCCGCATATCACCTTAACCACAAAAACCAACGCATAGTAAAAATGCCACGCGTTGCGAATCACTCTTAAACATTTTGTTATCTGCTGATTTCGTATAATTTTTCTATTGGTGTCAGTAATAAAATTGAGCCACTATTAGAAACCGACATAAAAGTATCATCTGAGTCATTTAATATTTGCTCTTTATAATTATATGAGATTAATTCTTCATAATTTTGAGAGTTAAGAATTTCAATAAGCCTTTCTTCCATTGGATAAAGTGAAACATATCCATCAAATTCTTTTCTAAATCCTGAATTATTACCTCTAGGAAAGAAGACTTTACAGCTAATATCGTTGTTGTATACCTCTAGCGATCGGCCTAATTTTAATACGTTATCGTAATCAAGCTGTTTATTTTCGATTAAACTTATTTCCACGCCATTAAATATTGCTTGAGATCTTTCTAGAAGGAGCTCCGACAATCGCCAAAAACCAGCGACATCAGCAACTTTTGAGTAGTGCATTAATAATAACCTAATCAATTCCTTTCTTGGCACCTCTTGTGGAATGAACTCAGGATCAATTACTTCTATTGAGGTTGGACTTTCACCACGTGGTATTTTTGATATTATTCCGTACTTTGGTGAGATCGCATTATAATTAGCCTTCTTTGTAAAAACGTCTCTAACTGCTGAACTTATACTCCCTTTTCGCCCCTTAGCTTCCAATAAGTAATCCAAGCCGTCCTTTACCATATAGAAATCACATCTTTTACCACCACCTTCAATTAATCTAAATCTATTTTTGTTTACATCAAATAACTTTGAAGATAAGGCTATGCATAAACCAACACTTATAACCTCTGAAGATCTAGTCTGAAATTCGCCATTTTCATTATTATTGAAGTATAAAAGGCCATCAGAGTTATAATTTTCTATTGATGCGATCATTTCAATAAATGAATTTATAAACCTTAGACTAACACTATTAGGATATCGACCTTGATAATGCACAGTGGCAGAATGCATAATTTTTAATGGTGATACCTTAAATCCATCGGTATCAATTTCTGTGTATTTTACTTGATTAAAGAGTGTCGTATCGACTGGGTTGCCTGGATACGAAACAAAGTCAACAGGAACTGTACGTTCCTTTACTAATTTTTTATAAACATCAGTTAACACGATAATTCCTATTTATATTAAAAGCAGATAACAATTTATTATGCGGAATGTTTCCACATAGAAACATGTCGCTGTTCCGCATACCCTGACAATTTTTATGTATCACACTAATGATATTTTGATTTTTTTTCAATGTGTTACATCAATGTTTTCGCATTAACCGTAGGATAAATGGGCGCATTTCCCCTATATCGAACATAGGGCTCCACTAGCATCTATACTGTATGCAAACACATCTCGTATGTTGGGCTAAAAATCGTAGGTTGGTGCTGAACGAAGTGAAGCCCAACGTTTACCGCGAAACGTATCTAAAAATTTGTGTTCTCGATCTGCCCAATCCATCTTTATCCCGCTCTGGTTGAGGTGATAATGCTCGTCTGTTGGGCTTCGCTACGCTCTGCGCCAACCTACAAGAGCGAGGCTACCGAGTATAAATATCGGAACGCTCGTTTATTTTACCTAAACGAACTAACCTAGATGCAATGGAACCTTTTGTTCTTTTATGGATTCTAGATAATTCATCAATGCCTAAGCCTGAATCAAAGCTATTTGCTAATAGCTCATCTTCGTCTGGCTTCCACGGCTTACCAGCATTTTCTGGTAAATCAGATTTGCGCTTTTCAGAATTAATTTATGCTTCGAGGCTCTGTCTTGCAATAAATAAAGCACGAATGACTTTCGGCTGGTTGAAACAGCTCTCTTCAGATAACTCTTCACCGGTTTCAGGATTAACTCCCTCTGACAATGCTGAGATGATTTCTAAAGCCTTAATGACATCCATATTTTCCCCTTTAACGCTGAAGAACTCGTATGTTGGGCTGCGCTACGCTCTGCTCCAACCTGAAAAAAAACCACGCTACCGTCCCTGAATTTCAGCCTCCAGTCTGCTGCTTTTTACCTGCGAGTAGCACTGGCTTGGCTCATGGCTGACTCCTGCGAGAGGTTGCCAAGCAGCTATGTTACCGAACGGGGCTGGGGTGAAAAGTGCAAGCGGGCCGTTTCCTGAGCAAGATCAACAAATTAATCAGTAATGGGCGGCGATATGGCCGTGCTACTGCGGCTGCCATCAGTGCAGAGGGAAATTGAACTGTGAAACGACAGTCTCGCCATCTTGTTGGGGAGCATTAAAAAAACCTATGGGCCTGCTGGCCCATAGGTTTTTCTGAGGAGGTTGTTTGTGTGCGGTGGTTATCTGACTTGGCTTACCGGTACGGCGTTTGCAAGCGGTACTTTATGGTGAGGCAGAAGGTGCTTTCTTAAACTGGTTCACCAGCCGGCGGTAATCGAGTTTAAAAAACTCATAGTGAAAATCTTACGCGCTATGTATTGCTCTCAGACATTGTTATATACGTGCAACCTGCTTGGCCAAGGCTGCCAACAGATCAATATTGAATGGCTCTTTATACATTTTCTCGAATAGATTGAAAGTAGGTTGGTCATGCTGCTGTAAATAATGAAAGCTATTCTTTGAGCCTAGATACCACAAGTCGCGAATATCAAAATATATCTCTAGAAGGTCATGTTGAAGCCAGGTACGACGATAATGGCTATCTATGTCTTTATCATGCGCACGCTCCAACATTTTCATCACCCACTGTTGAAGGTGTGCCCTATCCACCTCCGATGTCGCCGGTTTGCCATCTGCGAGCTTCTGCTTAACGCGAGCCAGGTAGCTGCTTCCTAAACCTTGCGTATCATAAATGACTTTTCCGTCCCCGAAGCGAAGGGCCTCTTCGGGAATTGAGCTTAGATAATCGGTTGGGTAAACCCATACATCAAGATAAATGCCATGAAATAACCTTGCATCCCTTTGTTCGTTCGGATTATCGCAAAAACAGGCTATGTCGATATCACTAGTGTCGGTTTCCTCATTGCGGGCATAAGAACCATAAAGAATGATTGTATGAGGTGCGTATTTTCCTTTGAGATCTTCCATGGCCAAATCTAGAATCTTTTCCATTTCTACTCCGGGTATATAACACCTGTCAATTTGTCCCTGACAACACAGCAATCCTTGCCGCATCTCTACTCGGAAAGTCCGGGTCGACATACACGTACATGCGGCTTATCAGCTTGCCTGTAAATTCAAACACACTACAAAAACGGCCCATGGAGATCTTATTGTCCGGCCAAGAGGTACCATCACTCATTACTCCCCCCTCTTGTCCCTCAACAATCACGGTGTTGCCAGCAGTCATTATCTTAAAGCCATCTATGTCATGCCAGATGCTGGTGAGCGAACTACCAATTCTATTGCCAAACTCAACCAATGCATCCTTTCCTTTAGCCTGACCAAATTTGGGGAAGAAAAAATCAACATTCTCTGAGAAGAGGTCAAGATAACTGGGATCACCTGCATCTATTTTCTTGAAATATTCAGTCGCTATCTCAACTAGACTTTCTTGTTCCATCACCATTCCTATGTCTCTATTAGTTGTTCGCATAACCGTGATTGGACGGCGGGGGCTAACTCGCTGGTGCCATCGCCTTTATAAATCCATTTCACCCTGACTGTCGTTATAAAAAAGCGTTAAATAGATGCCTCGCCAGCAAGTCTGAATCAGTTAATCTTGTGCTTCTTCGGATCGCCTAACTTGGACTGCAACCATGTATTCATGTCGCTGACGACCTCTTTGCGCTGACTTTTCCCGTCACTGTTCTTCAATCCATGGTCAAGCGTTTCATAACGCCGATACTCGATATTGTTCTTCCCGAGATTTTTAAGATGCTGCATCAATTCATCTGTTTTTTGAGGTGATACAGAAGTGTCTCTCCCTCCCTGAACGATCAGCAAAGGAGATTTTACGTTTTGCAGGGTATCAAGCTGATCGATGGAGAGCATCTGCTGCCACCAATGATAACCATGTCCGCTCACCTCAAGCTCTAATGGTTTGCTGTTAAGAACATGCTCGGCAAACTCTTTAAAACCGTCGATCTCTTTTCTCGCCGCTGCGTGGTTTTTATGCTTTACCGCGATGCTGTGTGAAACGTCATCGATAAACCAGCGGCCACCGCCATTAAAGGCGATGGTGGCATCGATATAGTCAACATCTGCGGTCACCAGGTTGGCGATAACGGCACCTTCACTGCCGCCCAATAGGATGAGCTTTTTGTATTGCCCGTCTTTTCGAACGATATCGAGCACAGTTTTGATATCCGCGACCCGCTGCGCAGGATTGTCCTTTTCAAGGTACTGGGCAGGGCAATCCTTGTGTTCGGCATCTTTACTGTATTTTAATTTGCGATTGATGCCGTACTTTTCGATTAGCAAAACATCAGATTCTGGCCAGACATTTTTATACTCGGTGAGTATGGACTCTATTTTCAACACACTATTGCAATCAGAGCCTTGCAGGATCAACAGCAGTGTATCTGTGTCATGGGCATGTTGGACAAGATAATAGGAGATAGGCGAACCATCATCCCTGCTAACTGTGCGAGTCATGATCTCTGTTGCGCTTACCGAGCAGGAAAAAATGAGCAAGAGTAAAGATATTGTGCGGACTTGCATCTTATTCCCTGATAGTCATGATAGAGGCCGTACGTTAATCGGTGCTGAAACCTTCATTCCTCTTGAATGGAAAAAGGGCTGAGGAAGTGTAGTGAAAACCGCCCCAGCCCGGCTTTTATTGGTACTCGCGCCTTGTTATCAGCGATTAACCACCAAATTCACGGCTAATAATTTGTGTGGGGACAACATTCTCTGGTAAGTCACTCGACATTTGTTGAGCAAGTTCACCAGCTAAACCAAACGCGTTGTCAACGGGCTCTACTTTAATTCCGCTTTCGACAGCTAACTCCAAAAATTTCTTGCCAATATCATTGCAAGCATCAACCCAGTTTTTGGGCAGTTCCCCCATGGTGAGTTTGGGTTGACAGACCAGTTGAAATGTATTCTTTCCTTCTTGTATTTGAAATGCCACATCAACAAATTCACTTTTATATGGGTTGGCTAACGCACTTGAGCTAAGTAAAAACATGGCTCCAATAGATGATTGTTTCATGACACGTCCTTGTGATTTGTAACGCCCACCAAGGGGCTGATAATATACGACCGCTGAATTCAGCGGCAAAAAAGATACCATTGTGGTTAATGGGGTTGGAAACGTTACGCGTTGACAGTCCCTCTTAAACAATTTGTTAATTGTTTTTTTGCATACGCTCTAGAATATAGTCTTGAAGTGCTAAGCCTTTTAATTTTTGTTTACACCCATTAACTCGAACCCAAGTGTCACCAGAAGAGTTGAAAAACAAACCAATGGTGTTGGATTTAGGCACATTCACCTCTAAAACATATCCGTTATCTGCATTAATTACAGAGTGAAATTTAACACTGATCTTGGTTGGGTCTATAGCTGGCTCAATCGTACCAATCTTAGCGTTAACAACTTTGTTTATTTCGTCCTTTTGCGCGGTAGATAGATGTAAACTCTTTACTTTACCATCATCGCAGATGCCCCAGAAAATACTACCACCCGAACCGTTAAGAAATGCAACCACATATTCATCAACTAAATTCTGAATAGACTTTACAGGGTTATTTCCTTTAACTTCCTTAAATTCATGGGTCAAATCCTCTTCCAGAGAACACACCTCGCCCTCAATAAATTTGTGCTGGGAATTATCTTCAACCGTTTCCAGTTCATCAGGGAGAGATTCAAAAAACGCTCTAAGTTTTTTTATGCTCCCTGAGCTCATACGGACAGACTGAGACATCTTGTTTACAGAGCCACAACTCTCAATCAACATATCTAGTTGCTCAAGTGCTTTAGTTTTACCAACTAATTGTCCCCAAGTCTCAATTTGTCGATTGCGTTGAGGACCACTTTGCAAACCGCCGGGATAATATCTGTCGTTGATTACTTCAAATGCAACGTCTAGATCCCAGTTCTTATTAATGATCAAAATTGCTTCCTATTATTCCGAGATTTGGTAACACATCTAACTCCACACCGCCTGATACAGGCAATAAGAATTATATTTAAACCAATGAGGTACATGCCAGCCTTTGAAGCTGAACGTGTTCGCTGGACTTCCTCTCTTTAGCGCAACCATTACCACCGAATATAGAAACAGTAAGGGAGTGGACCGAGAAAAGCACCGGCAAAGCTACCGCCCCTGAATTTCAGCTTCCAGCTTGCTGCGCTTTCCCTGTGGCTCTGGTCTGGTTCATGACGGACTCCGACAAGAGGGGATCTGATGGTCATGTTACCGAACGGAGCCTGCTAGGAAAGGGGGAATTGGTGGTTTCTCGGGCAAGATCAATAAATTGAGTGGGTATGGAGTTGTGGTCGGGAGGGATGCTGGATAAGAGGGATCTCAAGGCCCTACTCTTTCACGCTCAACGCTCAACGCTCAACGCTCAACGCTCAACGCTCAACGCTCAACGCTCAACGCTCAACGCTCAACGCCCAACGCCCGGTTCACGATTCACGGCGTATGAATGGGGGAGTGAACGAGGTCATTGCCTTGCTGAGGGTCATGCGGCGTAGCCGAGATGGTCGGCGTGGCAAGGGAGAGCAGGTGGTTGGGGGGACGATACACCTGCTTGTCTGGCCGCCGACTCAAATGTGCAACCCGGTCAGACTCGTATTCCCACCAGAGATAATTGGGCCCGCTGCCGGTGACGACAGGGGCCCATGTTTTTTGTGTTAGCGCACGGTCTTGAGGTCTGGTTTGTTCCGTGAAGGCTCAACGGGCCAGCAGGGGTTGGCCGTCAGGCAAGGACGTATTGACGGTATGGGTGGCGGGATGCTGCTGGAACTGGCGTACCAGCCTCTCCAGCTCGCCGAGTTGGCGCACCAGCTGGACTATGCCCTGCACTGCGTGGCGGCTGCCCAGGCTGGAGTCGTCGGCCAGGGTCTTGATGCTGAGCACGCTGCGGTCTATGTCGGCGGTGACCTGGGATTGCTCCTGCACCGCCTGGGCTATCTGGTTGCTGCCGGCGGCCACCTGCAGCAGGCGATCGCTGATCTGTTGCAGCACGTCGCCGGTGGCAGCGGCCTTGAGGCGGCAGCTGGCGGAGAGCCGCTCCCCCTGCGCCATGGCCTGCTCTGCATCCCCGGCACTGGCCTGCAGCAGGCTGATCATCTTCTGGATCTCGCCGGTGGAGGATTGGGTCTTGATGGCCAGGGTGCGGATCTCGTCCGCCACCACCGAGAAGCCGCGGCCCGCCTCGCCAGCACGGGCCGCCTCGATGGCGGCGTTGAGGGCCAGCAGGTTGGTCTGGTTGGCGATGTTGTTGATGACGTCCAGTATGCCGTCGATGGCCCGGCACTGGGTGGCGAGGGTGTTGATCACCCCCTTGGAGGTCATCAGCTCGCCGTGCATCCCTTCCACCTCTTCGATGGTCTCCTGCACGCGGAGGTTGCCCTCCCTGAACAGGCCGGCGGTCTCGTCCAGCCGATCGGAGGCGGCGGTCGAGCTGTGGGAGACCTCGCGGATGGATTCCGCCATCTGGGTGATGGCAGTCGCCACCTGGTTGGTCTGGGCCTGTTGCTGCTGCAGGTTGTCGGTGATGGTCTCGGCGTTGTGCAGATCCGTCTGGGCGGATGTCAGGATCTGCTGGCAGGTCTGCTGGGTACGGGCCAGCACCGCATTGAACTCCGCCTGGTTCATCTGCATGGCGAGCTCGACGGCGGCGAGGCGATCGACCCGGCCTGTGTAGAGCAGCTGCATCAGCGGGTTGTCGAAGCGGCTGCGGGCCAGGGTTTCCAGTCTCGCGAGACGACGGGAGAGGGCCTGGTTGATGACGAGCGCCAGCATCAGGGACAGGGCGCCGAGCAGAAGGGGCCAGCCAGGGCCCTGCTGATAGCCGAGTGCAACCAGGGCTGCCAGGCAAGGCAGCATGCAGAGGAGGATCCCCAGGGTGTGGGAGCAGGGAGGCAGGCGCAGGGCCAGCGGTGTCTTGCCGCTGCGCATCTCCTCATAGACCCGCTCCGCCCGCTGCTTGACAGTGTCGTCCGGCGCAGTGCGCACCGACTGGTACTCCACCACCTTGCCGCTCGCGTCCTGGATGGGGGTGACGAAGGCGTTGACCCAGTAGTGATCCCCGTTCTTGCAGCGGTTCTTGACCGGGCCCATCCAGCTCTTCTTCTGGCGCAGGTGGGCCCACATGTCGGCGAAGGCCTGGGGCGGCATGTCGGGGTGGCGGACCAGGTTGTGCGGCGATCCCTGCAGCTCCTCCAGGGTGAAGCCGGCGATCTGGCAGAACTCGTCGTTGGCATAGGTGATGCGACTCTCCAGATCCGTGGTGGAGATCAGGTTCTGATGCACCGGGTAGAGGCGCTCACGCTGGGTAACGGGTTGATTGACTCTCATGGTAGCGTCCGGCTGTGGAGGGGATGATGAGTCCCATTGCAAGCCGTGCACCAGAGTGTCAGAGGGCACTTAAATTGCGTTCAAAATGAATCTTGTTTGCTCAAAATCCGGAGATTGACGAAAACGGCCCGGCCCGGTGTCTCCGCCTGCTGAATCGATTCGCTTTTTGGGAGCCGTTTTGGCAACGGCGTGACGGGTTTCGCAATTTGGCAAGGCGGGGCCGGGGGCGCCGCCGGGATCAGCTGGGGAGATCAGGCTCGCCGGCCGGGGCCAGCATCAGGGTCTCTATCTGCAGGTTGGTGGAGAGCAGTGTCTTCAAGTCCTGCAGGTACTCCTCCAGGGGGGGCTCTTCCAGCAGCAGGGCAAGCTCGTTGCCGATGGGGGTGAGGCGGTAATAGAGCAGGGTGAGGTTGCTCTGGCGCTGGCGCAGGCGCCAGCGCTGATTGCCGAAGGCCAGCTCGACCCCGTCCGCAGGCAGGGGACCTGATTCCAGCTCGCCGCGGTGCAGCAGGCCGAGATCGCACAGCAGCAGCAGGGCGCTGTAGGGGACCCGGTATTTGCCAAGCCCCATGCGGGTGACCTTGGCGCGGCTGAGGAGGCCGGCCCCCTTGTGCATGCCCAGCAGCAGGCGCTGCTCGTCGCTGCCCTCGTAGTGACAGGAGAGGGCGCAGATGCGCTGGAACAGCTGGGCTTCGCGCTGGGTCATCTCCTTGAGGGTGTTGAGGGCCCGGATGGAGAAGCGGCCCGGGGTCGCCACCTCCAGGGCGAAGATCCGTCCCCACAGCTGCTGCATGGGCACCATGCTGATGTCTTCGGCCAGTTGCAGGAAGCGGGTCAGCCAGTCGCTGTCCATCTCGCCGCCGGCCGCCGTCTCTTCGCAGTGGCGGGCGGCCATCACCATGATGGCTTCCAGATTGCGCTGGCGGGCGGCCTGATCCGCCAGATGGCGGAAGGTGGCGCGCTGTTCGAAGGTGCTGTCGCTGTTGCGGGTCAGCATGCCGTCTATGCCGCGACTGCGGGCCAGGCGCAGGGTCTGCTCCTGGCTGCTCAGGATGGCACTCTCTTTCTTGGGGGGCAGGTCAGCCATGCTGGCTCCGTGATCGCAGGGTCTGGTGTTGAATGTTACTCCAACCTGGCCCATGAACAATCCCTCAGGCGGGGACGACGTCAGCGGGCTGTCACAGGATAAAAAAATGGCCTCCCGCAGGAGGCCATCGGTATGGCTTACTCTTCGTAGACGCTGACCTCGACCGCCTCCATGGAGTAGGAGGCGGTGGCCATCTCGTGGCTGGAGCTGAGGGTGTGCATCTTGCCCTTGACCCAGATGGCGTCCCAGAGATCATCCACAGGTGCTCCCTTGGGGTAGCTCACATAGATCACCTGGTTGGTGGGGGGGGGCGGCACATGGATGCAGGCGCCGAAGTAGGGCACCAGCAGGAAGGCGGTGATGGTCTTGGCATCCCCCTCCAGCGGCACCACGAAGCCCGGGATCCGCACCTCCTGATTGTCCAGCTTCTTGTTGACGCCCCCCACCGGCTGCGGCACCGACATGGGGTCTTCGTGATTGACCTGGGGCGGTGGCAGCAGCTTTTCCCCCTCCGGGATCAGCACATCCCAGTCGATGGTCTTGTAATCGGCGGCCATGGCAGGCAGCACCAGCAGGCTGGCCAGCAGCGCCACTATTTTCCACTTCATCATCTGTCCTTCTCTGTTTTGTCAGGGGCCAAGGCGTTAGACGCGGATGCTCATGCCATCGCTCAGGCTGTAGCGGTAGGCGCGGGCGGCGGGGAGCAGGCCTATCACCATGCCCGCCAGCCACACCAGCCCCAGCAGTTGCCACTCGTAGGCGCTCGGCAGCCCCAGGCTCAGTTGCAGGCCATAGTGGCTGAGCAGCCAGGGGGTGGCAAGCCCCTGGCCGAGATAGAGCAGGGCCACCCCGAGGGCGATGCCGAGGGTGGTCAGCGCCATCGCTTCCAGCGCCAGCAGCAGGAAGAGGTGGGAGGGACCCGCACCCAGGGATCTCAATATGGCGAGCTCGCGGCGCCGCTCGTTGAGCCCCGCCAGCAGGGTAGTCAGCATGCCGATAAGACCCGCCACCACCACGAAACCGGCGATCACCGACAGTGCCGTCTCCGCCACGCTCATCAGGCTCCAGAGCTCCTGCAGGGCGGCCCCGGGCAGTATGGCCATCAGCGGCTCCCTGGGGTAGGTATTGATGCTGCGCTGCAACTGGAACGCCAGAATCCGGTTACTTAAGCCCACCATAAAGGCGGTGATGGTTTTCGGGGTGAGATCCAGTGCCAGCGCCTGCTCCGGGGTCACATTCTTGCTGTGGCGGCCGCTGTCCCAGCCGAGGTGTATCGCCTCTATCCCCGCCAGCGGCACATGTATGGTGCGATCGATAGGAGTGCCGGTCGGTGCCAGTATCCCCACCACCTTGAACGGCAGGTTGTCGTGCTGGCTGAAAGAGGTGTTGCCGGCGCCGTGGGCGATGACGATGGCTTGATCCAGCTTGTAGCCGAGTTTCTGTGCCACCTGGGCGCCGAGCACCGCCTCGAACGGCGTCTCGAACGGCCGTCCTTCGCGCAGTTGCAACGACTGCTGCTGGCCGTACTTCAGATGGGTGAAGTAGTCGCCGTTGGTGCCGAGCACCCTGAACCCCTTGTGGGAGTCACCGAGGGAGAGGGGGATGGTCCAGGCGACGCCTGGCTTTGTCTTGATGGCCTGATAGGAGTCCCAGCCCACGTTGTTGGTGGGGTTGCCGATGCGAAACACCGAGTAGAGCAGCAGGTTCACCTGACCGGAGCGGGCGCCGACGATGAGATCGGTACCCGAGACTGTGTTGGAGAAGCTTTCGCGGGCCTGGGTGCGCACCCGTTCCACCCCGAGCAGCAGGGTAACGCTGATGGCTACGGCCAGCAGGGTAAGCCCGGCGGTGAGGCGTCGGGCCCAGAGACTTTGCAGGGCAAGTTTCAGCATGATGCCCTCCGGTTTTGTTGTCGTACCGCGTGGGTACGCATGGCATTCATCAGGGAGACGCAGTGTTGAACGGTGCTCAGCATGATGCCCTCCGGTTGAGCTGTTGCAGGTTTTCGACCCGGGGGAAGAGGGGCTCCAGATAGGGGTCGTGGCTCACGAAGACAAGGGTCGAGCCCTGCTTGTCGCACTCCTCGAACAGGAGCTTGATAAAGGCGGCCCTGTTGTCGGTATCCAGGGCCGAGGTGGGCTCGTCGGCGATCACCAGGGGCGGCGAGCCGATCAGTGCCCGGGCGGCGGCGACCCGCTGCTGCTGGCCGATGCTGAGGGCATGAACGGGACGATGCAGCGCCTCGTCTGGCAGTTGCAGCTCCCCTAGCAGGCGGCGCGCCTCCTGTTCCGGGCTCCCCTGCAAGCGGGCGCGCTTCTCGGGGGAGAAGGTGAGGGCGGCGGTGACGTTGTCCAGCACGGATAAAAAGGGCAGCAGGTTGAACTGCTGGAAGATGTACCCCAGATTGGCCGCCCGGAAGTGGTCACGGGCACGGCCGGAGAGCCGGGCCAATGGCTGGCCCAGCACCTCCAGGGTGCCGTGGTTGGCGGTCTGGATCCCGGCCAGCAGGCCGAGCAGGGTCGACTTGCCGGAGCCCGACGGTCCCTTGATAAACACCCGTTCACCTTCGCTGATGCGCAGGGCGGGCAGATCGAGTACAGCCTCGCCACCTGGCCAGGCAAAGGCCAGATCGCGGATCTCAACCACGGCGTTTTTCATGGCGTTACCAGCTCAGTTTGTTTGCGGACGGGGTCAGCTCGGCTGCGGTCTGGCCGGTGGGCAGTATCCCCTGCACGCTCAGCTTCTCCAGGCTCGGATAGAGGCTGAACAGGGTCGCTTCAAGGCCATTGAGCTTGGCCGGAGTGGCGCAGGTGTAGGTATACATGGCTCCGAGATCGGCGTGGCCGGTGTCAGCGTGACCCGCTTCGTCATGATGGTGTTCATGTTCGTCGCTGGCAGCCTTGTCATGGTCATGGTCATGGTCATGGCCATGGTCATGGTCATGCTCGTGATCCTCTTTGGCGGCCTGCAGCTCCTGCTGGGTCAGCTTGCAGCCGGCGGCCGGGTCCAGGCGGAACAGGGCGTCCGGCTGCTGGAGGCGGGAGACCGCCTTGGCGTATTGCGCCTTCTCTTCATCGCTCTTGGCGGCGTGCTCGAAACCCACCAGATCGGCGGCGGGTGCCTGCAGCTCGATCATCAGCTGGTTGCCATCGACCACCAGATTGAGGTGGCCGTGGCCGTGCTCGTGGGCGCCATGGCCGTGGCTGTCGTGTTCGTCGTGGTTTGCCTGGGCGCCGAATGCGGCGGCCGCCAGTAACAGGGTGACTGCTTTCATCGTTAATCCTTTGAAAAATTTATTGAAAAATGGATTTAGCCGGATAAGCGATGAAGCGGTGGTGGTGCACGAATGCGGCACTGGCCAGCAGTGGTGGGAGTGACATTCGGCAGGGTGGCGCCGATAAACAGCGCTATGGCAGAGGACGGGGTGGGGACGATGGGGGTCGGGGTCAGTGCCAGCTTGCCATCCAGATGCAGGGCGCAGAGGGTGCAGGCATGGCTATGGTCGGGCAGGTCGGCTTCAAGCGGGTGCTGTGCCAGCGCCGGTTGCATCCACAACCAGCCCAGCAGCAACACCCAGATTGTCAACGTGGAACGACCCATAGACCCTTATGGAAAGGGCGCCATCAGCGCCCTTCTCTCTGATTCAGAGATGGGACTTTATGAGTCCCATCACCTTGGTTATCTCGGTGGCATCGAGCTGGCCATCTTTGGCAAACAGCACCTTGCCCTCTTTATCCAGCACTATGATGGCCGAACTCTCCGGCGCCAGATCCCAGGCGTTGCGGGCCATGCCCTTGGCATCCAGCACCATGGCGGACCAGGGGAACTCTTTCTTGCTGTCTTCGGCGCTGCTCTTCACAAAGCCGGAGGTGCCCCAGATGGCGTCATTGCTGTTGATGATGGTGACTGTCTGGTACTTGTCATGGGGCAGCTTGGCCGCCTTGATCGCCTCTATCATGGGGGCGTTGAGCTCCTTGGCGCTGGAGCGACCCGCGATATGCTGGATCAGAAAGACCTTGCCGGTCAGTACCTTGCTTTGCCAGGGCTGATAGCTGATCTCTTTCTCCTTCAGCACCAGTTCGCCCTTGTCGCCGATGTTGACCAGCGGTACCTGGGCCGACTCCTTGATGTTGTGGGCCAGAACCAGGGTTGGCAGCAGCGCCAGGGTAAGTACGAGATGTTTCATCCGTATGACACTCCTTTGTTATGTTATAACGATTTTGGGATCGAGGGAATGGGACAACCCACATCCTAAACTGATCGGATCTGTTTAAAAAGTGTTAAATAAAAGCGAGGGTTGACCCGGTCGCAGAATCAATCTGCCCTTGAATCTGCAAATAACGGCGGCAAGGATGGCATGGAGTCGATAAAAATCAACCGCTTGCCTATGTTTTGGGAGCTGGACTCAATAGAGTGGCTCACTGATCAGGGGGATCTGGGCCATGGTCATCTGCTGGGCCAGCAGGGGGGAGCCGGTCAGCAGCACGTGGCGCTGGTTGTCTATCACCAGGGTATCCCCTTCCAGCCCGCTGTCGGCGGTGATGGCGAGCCAGGCCGGCGAGACGCTGCCGATGCTGATGCCCGGATAGATGATGCTGAGGTTGTATTGCGGCGCCAGCTCGGCCAGCAGACTGGCCATCAGCAGCGCCTTCTCGTCACTGTCGGCCTTGTTGTCCTGCAGGGCCTGCAGGGGAGGGGCAAAGTGATCCATCTGTTCGGGCGGGGTGGGGATGCCACTTAACCACTCCTGCAACAGGTTGACGCTGGTGGCCAGATCCTTGGCCGAGAACTGCCTCGCCAGGGGCTTGAGATCTCCCTTGAACTGGTAGAACAGCTGGGAGTAGTTGGGCCTCACGCAGGGGAGCTGGCGATTGGCCGGGTGTACGCAGGGCAGCACCCGCATCTCGTAGAAGGCATCTTCCTGATACTGCTCATAGGCCTGCCAGAACTGGGTGGATTCGAGGCTGTTGTCATGCAGGGTGAAGGCCTGCTCCAGATTGCGGAACTTGGTCGCCGTCTCCGGGCTGTTCTGGTTGATCTGGTTGATGCTGTTGTAGAGCCTGGGGCTGATGTAGGAGTAGAGGGTCTCCAGCGGGTAGTTGAGGGAGGCATCGAGCAGCGTCATCTCGTGGCGGCTGGCCAAGAGGACCCGCTCGTCCGTGCTCAGTTGCAGGTGCTTGCGTTGACCGTCGGCTGATTGCCACTGCCAGCTCAGGTTGACCTCGTTGGCCATAGCCGCGGAGCCGAAGAGTAGACTCCACATCAGGCCTTGTGCCAGTTTCATGGTGTGCATCCTGCTTGGGTGATACTAAACAACTAGGTGAGCCGACGGAATCTGGATTGGTCTAGTGATGACGATATTGGTAATTATCTGATCCAGCTTTAAATTTAATCAGGGAAATAAGTCATGTGGGAAATAGCCATGAAGCCTGTTTCAATGTTTTTGCTGATATTGCTCTCGTTGCCGGCACTGGCGGGCCAGGTGATCGTCAATCAGGGCATGTCCACGGCAGATACCTTCGCCCTGCGGGATCAGCTGGCGCGGGAACATGAATGGCAGGAGTGGTTGCGGTTCCAGCAGGCCGTCAAGTGGCTGGAGGTGCTGCCGGTCAACTGCGATCTGGTGGGGGGCGCCGGGCAGGAATATCGCTGTGGTGACAACTATTACCGCCCCTATCGACAGAACGGGCGCGACCTCTATATCCAGGGGGACCCCCTGGACAGTCCCCGCAGCGGCCAATAAAAAAGGCGCCATAAGGCGCCTTTTTTATGCGAGAGAGACGCTTACTTGGCAGCGTAACGCTCGGCAGAAGTCAGGATTTCGGCTTCGGCAGCTGCCTTGTCGCCCCAGCCTTCCACCTTGACCCACTTGCCCGCTTCCAGCTCTTTGTAGCGCTCGAAGAAGTGCTGGATCTGGGCTTTCAGCAGCTCGGGCAGGTCGTTCACATCCTGGATGTGATCGTACTGCTTGGTCAGCTTGGAGTGCGGCACGGCCACGATCTTGGCATCTTCGCCAGATTCGTCGGTCATCTTCAGCACGCCGACCGGACGGCAGCGAATGACGGAGCCGGCCAGCAGCGGGTAGGGAGTCGGCACCAGCACGTCGACGGGATCCCCGTCCAGGGACAGGGTGGCGTTCACGTAACCGTAGTTGCACGGGTAGAACATAGGGGTGGACATGAAGCGATCAACGAAGATGGCACCGCTGTCCTTGTCGACTTCGTATTTGATCGGGTCGGCATTCTGCGGGATTTCGATGATGACGTAGATGTCGTCAGGCAGGCTCTTGCCAGCCGGTACCAGGTTCAGGCTCATGACGTTTCCTTTGAGTGTTGGAGTCAAGTTTGCAGGCCGACATTATAGCGATGTCCCGTGAAATGACCATATTTCGCGG
This sequence comes from Aeromonas rivipollensis, assembly GCF_037811135.1. Taxonomy (NCBI): domain Bacteria; kingdom Pseudomonadati; phylum Pseudomonadota; class Gammaproteobacteria; order Aeromonadales; family Aeromonadaceae; genus Aeromonas; species Aeromonas rivipollensis. Next base: position 770,565 of record NZ_CP149130.1, read on the forward strand.
GCAGGGGAGCGCGCTGGCGGATGCCGCGTCGCCTGAGGTCGTCCGATTTCTGTCGCCTTGCCGGGCCTGGCTGCGCTCTGGCCATGGTCGCGGCTTGTGCCACCGGGTCAAGAGACCCTAGAATGCGCACTCCCTTTACTGGAAAAGGCAGCGGTATGCACATTCACATTCTCGGGATCTGCGGCACCTTCATGGGTGGTCTGGCGGTGTTGGCGAAACAGCTGGGCTATCGAGTCACCGGCTCGGATGCCAACGTCTATCCCCCCATGAGCACCCAGCTCGAGCAGCAAGGCATAGAGTTGACCGAGGGTTATGACCCCTCCCAGCTCGATCCGGCGCCGGATCTGGTGGTGATCGGCAACGCCATGAGCCGTGGCAACCCTTGCGTGGAGTATGTGCTGGATCGCAATCTGCCCTACATCTCCGGCCCTCAGTGGCTGCTGGAACACGTACTGCAGGATCGCTGGGTGCTGGCCGTGGCGGGCACCCATGGCAAGACCACTACCGCCAGCATGCTGGCCTGGGTGCTGGAATACGCCAAGCTCGAGCCCGGCTTCCTCATCGGTGGCGTGCCGGGCAACTTCCCGGTCTCCGCGCGACTGGGCTCAGCCCCCTTCTTCGTCATCGAGGCGGACGAGTATGACTGCGCCTTCTTCGACAAGCGCTCCAAGTTCGTCCACTACCATCCGCGCACCCTGGTGATGAACAACCTGGAGTTCGACCACGCGGACATCTTCCCGGATCTCGCCGCCATCCAGCGCCAGTTCCATCACCTGATGCGCACAGTGCCGAGCAACGGCCGGGTGCTCTTCCCCCAGGCCGACGACAACCTCACCGCGGTACGCAAGATGGGCTGCTGGAGCGAAGTGGAGCTGGTGGGCCAGGACGACGCCAAGTGGAAGGCGGTCAAGCTGGCCGATGACGGCTCCGTCTTCGAGGTGTGGCTGGATGGCGTCAAGCAGGGCGAGGTGCACTGGGAGTGCATAGGCGAGCACAACGTCAACAACGGCCTGATGGCCATCGCCGCCGCCCGCCATGCCGGTGTCATGGTGGAACACGGGATCAAAGCCCTCTGCCAGTTCAAGTCCCCCAAGCGGCGGATGGAGCTCAAGGGCGAGGTGGCGGGCATCAGCGTCTATGACGACTTCGCCCACCACCCCACCGCCATCGAGACCACTCTGGGCGGCCTGCGTGCCAAGGTGGGTAAGGCCCGCATTCTGGCGGTGCTGGAGCCCCGCTCCAACACCATGAAGCTGGGGGTGCACAAGGAGGAGCTGGCCGGCTGCTTCGACGGCGCCGACGAGGTGTTCTTCTTCCAGCCGGCGAACATCGGCTGGGACCTTGGCGAGGTGACCGCCCACATGAGCCGTCCGGCGAAGGTGTTTGACGATCTGGAGACCCTGATCAACCGGCTGGTGGCCGAGAGCCGTGCGGGGGATCATATTCTGATCATGAGCAACGGCGGCTTCGGTGGCATTCACGACAAGCTGATAGCCCGCCTCAAGCAAGGCACATCATGAACAAGCAGATCACCCTGGCGCTGACCGGCGCCTCAGGCGCCCCCTATGCCCTGCGCCTGCTCCAGTGTCTGGTGCAGGCGGACTATCGGGTTTATCTGCTCGCCTCTTCGGCCGCCCGGGTGGTGCTCAAGACCGAGCAGCAGCAGGAGTGGCCCGGCTCGCCGAAAGAGCTCTCTGCCTATCTCTGTCGCCAATATGGCGCCAGGGAGGGACAGATAGTCGCCTGCGGCAAGGAGGAGTGGTTCTCGCCGGTGGCCTCCGGTTCGGCGGCGCCCAGGCAGATGGTGGTCTGCCCCTGCTCCATGGGTACCGTCTCGGCCATTGCCAACGGCACCTCCGACAACCTGCTGGAGCGGGCGGCGGACGTGGTGATCAAGGAACGCGGCCAGCTCATTCTGGTGCCCCGCGAGAGCCCCTTCTCGGCGATCCATCTGGAAAACATGCTGAAACTGGCGCGACTCGGGGTGACCATCATGCCCGCCGCGCCGGGGTTCTATCATGAGCCGAAAAGCATCGAGGATCTGGTGGACTTCATGGTCGCCCGCATCCTCGATCATCTGGGGGTCGAGCATGCGCTGACCAGTCGCTGGGGCTATGCCAAGTCCTGAGTCAGCGAGACGAAAGAGAGACAAACAAAAGCGGCGCCGACCTGAACAGTCCGGCGCCGCTTTTTATTGGCAGGTAGGATCAGACCACCTGAAGGGGGGCCGTCACGTACTTGAACAGAAAATCGGTCACTTCTTCCCGGCTCGGGCGCTGTGGCTGATTGATCATCTGCATCATGACGTAGCCGAACCCGGTCAGGGAGCGGGCCAGATCCTGCGCCGACAGCACGCTCTTGATCTCGCCGCTGTCCATGGCCGCTTGCAGGTGGGGGGCGATGCGCTCCAGCGCCTTGTCCAGCAGACGGGTGTAACGGGGCCAGACCTCTTCCCGTACCGATGAGCTCCATTCCAGCCAGATGCTGGCGTGGTCCGGTTTGTCATAGGCGGCGTCAACGAACAGCTTCACATGGCGGTGGATGCTGTCCCTGACCGAGCCCTGGCCGTTGTAAGCCTGCTCGAGGATCTGCTGCACAAAGCCTTCAATTTCGGCCAGCACTTCATCGACCAGATCTTCACGGGTGTTGAAATAGTTGAACACTGTGGCAACCGAGACTTTGGCCTGCTCGGCAATCTCGGCATGTCCCGCACGGCCGATGCCGCGACGGGAAAATACCTCGATGGCACATTCCATCAATTGATCACGACGAGCCTCCGGCGACAGCCGGGTCCGACGTCTTATTTCTGCGCGTGGTTCCATAGTTTTTTCATCTAATAGTTATTGATTATGGTGTTTATAGTATTGTCACCGATAATGCCCGAAGGCTTGCTAACTCTATCAATTAAAATAAGCCGATAAAAGCATCACGTATGCCTGACGCCTTCCGGTTGGAGTGGTAGAATCATCGGTTTTGATGTTAATGAACGGCCAATAACCCTTTGGCCATTATTGGAGTAAGTGATGAAACACAACGTCGAGGTGATGATCTCCGAGGCTGACGTCGCCGCCCGGATCGCCAAACTGGGTGAAGAGATCACCGCCCGTTACCAGGGCTCCGATGAAGTCGTGATGATTGGCCTCTTGCGCGGCTCCTGCGTCTTCCTGGCCGATCTCTGCCGTCAGTGCCAGCTGCCCATCACCCTGGATTTTATGACTGCCTCCAGCTATGGCTCCGGCATGCACAGCACCCGTGACGTGCGCATCCTCAAAGATCTGGATGATGACATCAAAGGCAAGGACGTGGTGATCGTCGAGGACATCATCGACACCGGTTACACCCTCAACAAGGTGCGCGAGATCCTCTCCCTGCGCGAACCTAAATCCCTGGCCATCTGCACCCTGCTGGACAAGCCGTCCCGTCGTGAGGTCCAGGTGCCGGTGGACTGGATTGGCTTCGCCATCCCGGATGAGTTCGTGGTGGGCTGTGGCATCGACTACGCCCAGAAGTACCGTAATCTGCCCTTCATCGGCAAGGTAGTTCCGCAAGAGTAAGCAAGGCTCGGACGTGGCAGGGCAGCTTGGCCGCCCGCCATCGACTGTCTTCAGGCGGCGCTAAAGCCGCCTTTTCTGTCTCGAGATGGGCTCATCCATCACAGGGGTTGCAATGAACGCATTGGAAATCAGCGGTCTGAAGAAGACCTATCAGGGGGGCGTCGAAGCCCTCAAGGGCATAGATCTCACCGTCAAGCAGGGAGATTTCTTCGCCCTGCTCGGCCCGAACGGGGCAGGCAAGTCCACCACCATCGGCGTGATCAGTTCGCTGGTGAACAAGAGTGCCGGCAAGGTCAAGGTGTTCGGTTACGACATCGACACCGATCTGGAGCTGGCCAAGGCCCAGCTCGGGCTGGTGCCCCAGGAGTTCAACTTCAGCCAGTTCGAGAAGGTGAGCCAGATTGTCACCCACCAGGCCGGTTTCTACGGTGTGCCAAGGGCCGAGGCCAAGGTGCGTGCCGAGAAGTACCTGCGCCAGCTCGATCTGTGGGACAAGCGTGACATGGCGGCCCGTACCCTCTCCGGCGGCATGAAGCGCCGGCTAATGATAGCCCGCGCCCTGATGCACGAGCCCAGGCTGCTGATCCTGGATGAGCCGACCGCCGGGGTGGACATCGAGATCCGTCGTTCCATGTGGAGTTTCCTCAAGGATCTGAACGAGCAGGGTGTCACCATCATACTCACCACCCATTACCTGGAAGAGGCCGAGATGCTGTGCCGCAACATCGGCATCATCGACAAGGGGCGCCTCATCGAGAACACCAGCATGAAGAACCTGCTCGGCAAGCTGGGGCGGGAGACCTTCCTGCTGGATCTGGTGCCTGGCAGCCAGGTGCCGACCCTGCCCGAGTTCAACGGTCGCATGCAGGATGAGCACACCCTGGAGGTGGAGCTGGACAAGAGCCAGTCCCTCAACAGCCTGTTCGAGCAGCTCTCCGCCCAGGGGGTGCAGGTGCTGAGCATGCGCAACAAGGCAAACCGGCTGGAAGAGCTGTTCGTCAACCTGGTAGAGGAGGGTCGCAAAGCATGAATCCCATGACCTATTACATCGCCTTCAAGAGCATACTGGCCAAGGAAGTGAGCCGCTTTACCCGGATCTGGATCCAGACCCTGGTGCCGCCGGCCATCACCATGAGCCTCTACTTCGTCATCTTCGGCAACCTCATAGGGTCGCGCATCGGTGACATGGGGGGCTTCAGCTACATGGAGTTCATTGTGCCCGGCCTCATCATGATGTCGGTCATCACCAACTCCTACTCCAACGTTGCCTCCTCCTTCTACAGCGCCAAGTTCCAGCGCAACGTGGAGGAGCTGCTGGTGGCGCCAGTGCCCAACTACATCATCATCGCCGGCTATGTGGGCGGCGGTGTGGCACGGGGCCTCTGTGTCGGCCTCATCGTCACACTGGTCTCCCTGTTCTTCGTGCCGCTGCAGGTCCACCATCTGTTCAGTGTCTGCTTCACCGTGCTGCTGACCTCGATCCTGTTCTCCCTGGGGGGGCTCATCAACGCCGTGTTCGCGAAGTCGTTCGATGACATCAGCATCATCCCGACCTTCATCCTGACGCCGCTCACCTATCTGGGGGGAGTCTTCTACTCCATCAGCCTGCTGCCGCCGTTCTGGCAGGGGGTCTCCCAGGTGAACCCCATCATCTACATGGTGAACGCGTTCCGCTACGGCTTCCTCGGCATTTCCGACGTGCCGCTCGGCACCGCCTACCTCATCATCATCGGCTTCATAGTCGCGCTCTACGGACTTGCCTGGTGGCTCATCTCCCGCGGGACAGGGCTGCGCCACTGAGGTGCAACCGGCCAGCAAAAAGGCGCCCTCGGGCGCCTTTTTTATTTGTCTGGTGCAGAGCCTCAGAGGGCTGGCGCGTTGTAGTCCGCCGGCTCGTCGCTGTAGACGCAGACGTTCCACTTGGCCGCCAGACCCTCTTCGGCCAGACAGTAACGCTCGAAGAAGGCCTTGATCTCGGCGCGCTGGCAGTGGGCCTCGAAGCTGGCCATGTCTTGCCAGATCTCGTTGAAGACGATGGGGAAGCTCTCCCCCTCGGCGAAGGGGCTGGCAATGTGGCGGGTGACTCTGTACTGCAGGCAGCCGTCCTCCCTCAGGGTGTTGGGCTCCAGCCCCTGCAAGACCTGGAACAGAGCCTGCTCCTTGCCCGGCTTGGACTGGAACTGGGCGATGCAATAAACCTTCTTGGACATCTTTGTCTCCTTGCCGTGTCTCAACCCTGAAGGGTGACGACACTATTGTCGATAAGGCGGGCCTTGCCGGGGTAAGGGTCGGCCATCGGGACTGTCAGTCGTTGCTTGCGCTGATGAGGGTGACAACGCGGTTGTCGATGAGGCGTGCCTTGCCGAGATAGGCAGCCATCAGGATCACCAGCCGCTTGCTGGCGGCGCTGGCCGATTCGAGGGTGTCGGCATCGACGATGTCGATGGCATCCGTCCTGAATCCGGCGTTGTCGAGACGCTGGCTGGCCTGGGCTACCAGGGAGGGGAGGTGGTGGTTCCCCGCTTCAATCTGCTCGGCAATCCAGTTCATGGTGCGCGCGAGCTCGGGGGCCAGGGCCCGCTCGGCGGCAGTCAGGTAGCCGTTGCGCGAGGAGAGGGCCAGCCCGTCCTCGGCCCGCACGGTGGGTACGCCGACTATCTCGACCGGCATGGCCATGTCGGCCACCATCTTGCGAATGAGCGCCAGCTGCTGGTAATCCTTCTGGCCGAAGCAGGCCACGTCGGGCTGCACCAGGTTGAACAGCTTGGTGACGACGGTGCTGACACCGCGGAAGTGGCCAGGGCGCAGCGCCCCTTCCAGCAGGCTGGAGAGGCCCGGTACCTCGACGAAGGTCTGGCTGGACAGCCCGTGGGGATACATCAGCTCCGGGGTCGGGGTGAACACCAGATCCACGCCGGCGGCCTGCAGGGCGGCACAGTCCTGCTCCAGGGTACGGGGATAGTTGGCGAGATCCTCGGCCTTGTCGAACTGCAAGGGGTTGACGAAGATGCTGACGACCACCTTCTCGCCGTGGCTGCGGGCCTCATCGACCAGCGTGAGATGGCCCTGGTGCAGATTACCCATGGTGGGCACGAATGCGATGGCGCGGCCTTCGCGGCGCCATTGGCCGATCTGTTCACGCAGAGCGGCAGGATTGTTCACAACCAACATCAACAGTTCACCTTCGGATAGGTCAAAGAAACAGGGATTGAAAGGGCCAGAGAGGGATGCGAAACGGGGGCTCAGCCCCCGTTGCCGTTCATGAGGCCAGGATCAGTTGAAGCAGTGCTCGGGGCCGGGGAAGGTGCCCTCGCTGACCTGCTGTACATAGAGGCGGATGGCGGCGCGCATGTCACCCGTCTCGGCCAGGAAGTTCTTGGTGAACTTGGGCACATAGCCGGAGGTGATGCCAAAGGCGTCGTGCATCACCAGGATCTGGCCATCGGTGGCCGGGCCGGCGCCTATGCCGATGACAGGGATGCGCAGCGCCTTGCTGATGCGCTCGGCCAGGGCGACCGGCACGCATTCGAGCACCAGCAGCTGGATGCCCGCGGCCTGCAGTTCGAGGGCCTGACGGTAGATCTCCTGGGCGTGGAACTCGTCGCGCCCCTGCACCTTGAAGCCGCCAAACACGTGGACGGATTGCGGGGTCAGCCCCAGATGACCGCAGACAGGCACGCCGTTGCGGGTCAGGTGGCGAATGCTCTCGCAGAGCCAGTCGCCCCCTTCCATCTTCACCATGCGGGCGCCGGCGGCCATCAGCCGGGCGGCGTTCTGGTAGGTCTGCTCGGGAGTGGCATAGCTCATGAACGGCATGTCGGTGACCACCAGCGCCTTGCTGGCGCCACGCACCACGCAGCGGGTGTGATAGACCATCTCATCCATGCTGACGGCCAGGGTGTCGTCCCCTCCCTGCAGCACCATGCCCAGGGAATCACCGATGAGCAGCACCTGGGCGCCTTCGTCGTCGAACAGCTTGGCGAAGGTGGCATCATAGGCGGTGATGGCGGTGATTTTTTGTCCGTCCTGCTTCATCTTCTGCAGGTCGGTGATGGTGATCTTGCTCATTACGTTGCTCCTACTCGTCTACTCGCCCGTGGCGGCGGCAAGGATCTCGAGACCATTGCGCGGACAGCGGGCAACCAGTTCGGTGAGCGGGGTGCCGCAGGGCAGCACCAGGGCGGGGGCGATTTCGGCAAGGGGCAGCAGGACGAACTCCCGCTCCTTCATGCCGTAGTGGGGAACGATCAGGCGTTCATGCTGGATGACTTGCTCGCCGTACAGCAGCAGATCCAGATCCAGGGTTCTTGGACCCCAACGCTCGTCCTTGCGCACACGTCCCTGTTCCCGCTCGATTTTCTGCAGTTTATCCAGCAAAGCCAGGGGGCCGAGCCGGGTATGAAGCCGCACCACGGCATTGACGTAGTCCGGCTGATCCGCAGGGCCCATGGGGCGGCTGCCGTAAAGCTGCGAGGCCTGTTGCAATTCGGATTCCGGCAGCCTGCCCAGGGCGGCGACAGCCTGCCTGGCCTGGGCGACGGGATTGCCCAGGTTGGATCCGATGGCAACGAAGACCTCGATCATCGGGTGGCCTTTATTCTGCCGCTTTCGGCTTGCGACGACGGGGACGGCGGCGGTTGCGGCTGTTGCTGCCACGTTTCTCACCGTCTCCGCGCGGCTCGGCCGCCGGGGCTCGTTCATCGCTCGCCGGGCGGCGGGTCGCTTCCCGTTGCAGTTGCGGACGCACATCCGGGTTGGAGGCCACATAGCGCTCCCACCAGCTGGCCAGCTCGCCGAGGCCCCGCTCTACCCTGTTGCGCAGCAGCAGGAAGTCAAAGGCTGCGCGGAACTTCGGATGCTCCATGGCGCGCTCGGGGTGACGACCCTGGCGACGGGTCAGGCGCTGTTGCAGGGCCCAGATGTCGCGCACGTCCGTGGTGAAGCGACGCGGCACGGCAATGATCCGCACCTGGGCATCCAGCACCTCGTTGATGGCCAGCATGAAGGCGTCGTGCCAGGGCAGACCGCTCTCGTTTTCCAGCACCCGGGCACGGGCCTCGACGGCACCCCACAGCAGGGTGGCATAGAGGAAGGCCGGGGTGACGCGCTTCTCTTCACGGACCCGGGTATCGGTATCCATCAGCGCCAGCTCGATGAACTGCTCGTAAGGCGAGTTGCCGTTGGGGGTGAACAGGGCGGCGACCTGGGGGAACAGGGGCTGGAACAGCCCGTATTCGCGCAGCAGCTTGTAGGTGGCGAGACCGTCACCGGCCAGGAACAGCTTGAGGGTCTCCTCGAACAGACGGGCGGCCGGAATGTCCTGCAGCAGCGGCGCCAGTTCCCGGATGGGGGCGGCGGTGCGCGGGCTGATGGTCATCTCCAGCTTGGCGGCGAAGCGCACGGCGCGCAGCATGCGCACCGGATCTTCCCGGTAGCGGGTCTCGGGGTCACCGATCAGCTCCAGCTTGCGCTCGGCGAGATCCTCGATGCCACCCTCGAAGTCGTGCAGGGTGAAATCCTTGGCGCTGTAGTAGAGGGCGTTGACGGTAAAGTCACGGCGCTCGGCATCCTCTTCGATGGTGCCGTAGACGTTGTCGCGCAGCAGCATGCCTTCATCAGACTGGGCCGACACATGTTTGCTGGTATTGACCTGATGGTGGTGACCACGGAAGGTAGCCACTTCGATCACGTCACGACCAAAGACGATGTGGGCCAGGCGGAAACGACGGCCGATCAGGCGGCAGTTGCTGAACAAGGCCTTGATCTGCTCCGGCGTCGCATCGGTGGCGATGTCGAAATCCTTTGGCGTTCTCCCGAGCAGAATATCCCGGACGCCACCACCCACCAGGTAGGCTTCGTAGCCCCCCTTGTTCAGGCGGTAGAGCACCTTGAGCGCATTCTCGCTGATCTCTTTGCGCGAGATGGGGTGCTGGTCACGGCTCAAGGTTCGGCGTTGACCGGCGACACGGGCTGGAATGGGAGACTCCATCGACTGCTCGCCGTCTTCCTTGCCGAGCACCTTGCGGCAAAAGTTTGCGATCTGGGAAAAAATGGTACACCTCTTCATGACTTCAAATTGACGGGAGGCCAAAAAATAGCGGCCTATCATAGCTCAGGCCCGACCAAATGAGAAACGCTGCGGTCTGCTTCCCCGATTCGGGCCAGGTCGTACAAGGAACGACGCTTTCAGTTCCCCTGGTTCTGGCCTGCTCAAATGAGAAACGCTGCGGCCTGCTTTTGCTCCGGGAGCCTGCTTACCTGGCCCCCAGTACTATCTTCTGCTGGCGGGGAACCCGGGCCAGCTGCCAATGGGCAATGCCCCAGGCGATGATCTCGTCGACGCTGTTCTCTCTCAGGCAAGGGGGCGGGCACTGGCCGAGGAAGGCGAGGGCCTGCCACAGGGCGGGCCTGACGTCATCATGTGCCAGTGCCGGCGCATGGTTCTGCTTCGACAGCTTGTTGCCATCCGCCAGCACCGCCAGCGGCAGGTGCACCCAGGCGGGCACCTCTGCCCCCAGGGTCTGGTAGAGGGCAATCTGGCGCACCGTGGGCTCCAGCAGATCGGCGCCGCGCACTATCTCTGTGATGCCGCTGTCCATGTCATCCACCACCACCGCCAGGTTGTAGGCGTAGAGCCCGTCCCGGCGGCGCACGATGAAGTCCTCCTCGGCGAGCGCCGCAGGCACCGCGATATGACCCTGCAACTCATCCTCGAAGTGGTAGACGGGATGATGCTGGCGCAGGCGGGCGGCGCAGCCCTCTGCGGTCAGCCCCAGGGTGCGGCAATGGCCGTTGTAGAAGCCGCCCGCCGCCATGATCTCGCGCCTGGTGCAGCGGCACCAGTAGAGATCCCCGGCCCGGTAGAGCCCCTCGATGATCTCGTCATAACGGCCGTGGCGCGCGCTCTGGAACATCACCTCCCCATCCCAGCCGAGGCCATGGGCCTCCAGGGTCTGGAGGATGAGCCCGCTGGCCCCGGCCATCTCCCGCGGCGGATCTATGTCCTCGATGCGCACCAGCCAGCGCCCCTGCTGCGATCTCGCCTGCAAGAAGCTGCCAAGGGCGGCGACTAGGGAGCCGAAGTGGAGCGGACCGGACGGGGAGGGGGCGAAGCGGCCCACATGGGGTCGGAGAGGGGAGGAGGGAGTCATGGCCATGGGAATTCGGGTAGACGATGCATTGAGGCTGCATTCTGGGATGGTCGTGGGAAAAGCTCAATAAAAAAGGGAGCCTGCGAGCTCCCTTTTTTTGTCCATGTCGATGGGCGGCATCAGCCAGCCATCTGTTTTTCCTTGATTTCAGCCAGCGTCTTGCAGTCGACACAGAGGTCGGCAGTCGGACGGGCTTCCAGACGACGAATACCGATTTCGATACCGCAATGTTCGCAGTAACCAAAGTCGTCTTCTTCGAGCAGCAGCAAGGTCTTTTCGATCTTCTTGATCAGCTTGCGTTCACGGTCGCGGGTGCGCAGTTCGAGTGCGAACTCTTCTTCCTGCGCGGCGCGATCGACCGGATCCGGGAAGTTTGCAGCCTCATCCTTCATGTGGTCGACGGTGCGGTCAACTTCCTGCATCAGTTGGTTGCGCCAGGCTCCCAGGATCTTGCGAAAATGTACCTTTTGTTGGTCATTCATGTACTCCTCACCGGCTTTTACCTGGTAAGGCTCTACACCCGCAATGGCCAGGGGGCCCAGAGATTTCCTGTTTTCGCCTGTTGGCATGCCCTGTCTCCTAATTCAGCACGCTACCCGTGCCATCCATAAATTGAGGGCGGTATCTATAGCAGAAGGGTCAACGGGAGGCAAACAAGCCTTGTCAATAATGTTACCCACTCCAGCATTTATTCTCAGCCCTCGGGTAGCAGATGGTCAGATTCAAATGGAATAAAATCTTGAGCCACCATGCCCTGCACCCCAACATGGGGGCGATAGCATAAAATTTCAACCCCTGCCGCCATCGCTTGCTCAACAAGCTGACTATAGTGCGGATCTATATGGGCTGCAGGGCGCATTCTCGCGATGCCGGAGTGCAAAACCATGAACAGCAGCACGGCTCTGTGCCCGGCCGCCTTCATGGCCATCAATTCACGCAAGTGCTTGGCGCCACGGGCGGTGACCGCATCGGGGAAGTAGCCCATGCCCGCTTGTTCTCGCTCGTCGAGCAGGGTGACGGATTTCACCTCTATGTAACAACTTGGCCTGTGGTCGTCTTCCAGCAGCAGGTCGATGCGGCTGTTCTCCTCCCCGTATTTCACCTCGGTGCGCAGTCTGGCATAACCCGCCAGCGGCGCCAGGGCTCCTTGCTCGATCAACTCCCTGGCGATCTGGTTGGCCCGCGCCGTGTTGACGCAGATAAAGTGGCCCGCCGGGCTCTGGGCTATCTCCCAGCTGTGGGCCAGCTTGCGCTTGGGGTTGTTCGAGGTGGAGTACCAGACCCGGGTGCCCGGATCGGCACAACCCGTCATGGCGCCGGTATTGGCACAGTGGATGGTGATGGTCTCGCCATTGGCCAGCTGCACATCGGTGAGAAAGCGCTTGTAGCGGGCGATGAGCAGACCGGATTGCAAAGGGGGATCGAAGATCATGGGGTCAGCTCCTCGCTGTTGGTCTCTTTGATGCGGGCACGCAGTGGCCAGCAGGCGATGGGTTCATAGCTGACCCCCTGCGGGGTGCTGACGGACTGGTAGAGGCAGAAACTGTCCGCCTGCAGCACAAGATCGGGGGCGGGCAGCGCCTCCGGGGCCTCGCCGGCCTTGCGCGACAGGGTGACATGGGGGCGATAGCCCTGTTCCCCGTTGCCTAGCCCCAGCTTCTCGCCGTGGCGACGCAGGGCCCTGGCGAGGACGTTCAGCTCGTTTGGCCACTCCCTGGGCCCCACCCAGGCTGCCCTGGCACGCTGAAACCAGCCGGTCTGATCCAGATGGACGCTGAAAGGGGGGCAGCGCTGCTGTGCGGCGGCGGCGATCAGCCTGTCCCGAGTGGCCTCGTCGGTCTCGCCGAGAAAGGCCAGGGTCAAATGCAGATTGCGCTCGGACACCGGCAGGCCGGGCCAGGGGCGCCGTTCGCGCCAGTCGATCAGGGCGGGGGCAAGCTGGTGCAGGGGCAGGGCAAAGAAGAGTCTGGGCATGCGCGGCGTCGGTCCTAGTGGTACTCACATGAAAGGGCCATTCTATGGCAGCTCGTCTGCGGATGTCTCCTGGTCGCCTCTCACGCCAATGGGGGCGGGGCTGTCGTACCGGCGGGGACGCCCCGGGTCTGGCCCAACCGGTTGGTGTGCATCCGGCACTGCTGCTGACGGTGGGCGGCTGGCTGTGGCAGAATGGGCGCCGTTTTACTGGTCATCACAGAAGGTCTTCGCCGTTTTGTCCCAACTCCCCATCGTCTCTGTACTGCCCGAGCTGTTTGATGCCATCGACAGCCATGCCAGCGTGATACTGCAGGCCCCGCCGGGGGCGGGCAAGTCGACCCTGCTGCCCCTGGAGCTGGTGCGCCGGAACCGGCTGCCCGGTCGCATCATCATGCTGGAGCCCAGGCGCCTCGCGGCGCGCAACATAGCGGGCTTTTTGGCACGCCAGCTCGGGGAGAAGGTGGGGGAGCGCATCGGGCTGCGGGTGCGAGGCGAGAGCCGCACCAGTGCCGCCACCCGGCTCGAGATAGTGACCGAGGGGGTGCTGACCCGGATGTTGCAGCAGGACCCCGAGCTGACCAGCGTCTCCCTGGTGATCTTCGACGAATTCCACGAGCGCAGCCTGCATGCCGATACCGCCCTGGCCTTCGCCATCGAGAGCCAGCATGGGCTGAGAGAGGATCTCAAGCTGCTCATCATGTCCGCCACCCTGGAGGGCATGGCGCTGGAGGCCCTGTTGCCGGGCGCCCCCGTCATCCGCTCCGAGGGGCGCGGCTTTCCCATCGATTACCACTACCGCCCCGCCAATCGCCAGCAGTGGCTGGAGCCCCAGGTGGGCGCCGTGGTGCTGGAGGCGCTGGCGGCCCACGGGGGCAGTGCCCTGGTGTTCCTGCCGGGGCAGGGGGAGATAGAGCGGCTTGCCCAGTGGTTGGAGGGGCGCCTGCCGGATGACGTGCGCCTCGCCCCCCTCTACGGTCGCCTCGACATGGCGGCGCAGCAGGCGGCCATAGAGCCCGCTCCTGCGGGCAGTCGCAAGCTGGTGCTCACCACCAATGTGGCGGAGACCTCCCTCACCATAGAGGGGGTCTCGGTGGTCATCGACAGCGGGCTGGAGCGGCGCGCCACCTTCGATCTGAGAAGCGGCGTCACCCGGCTGGAGACCCGCCAGATTGCCCGGGCCTCCGCCACCCAGCGGGCCGGCCGTGCCGGCCGTCTCGGCCCCGGGGTCTGCTACCGGCTCTGGAGCAGCGAAGTGCAGGAGCGCCTCGCCGAGCAGAGTCCGCCGGACATCCTCACCCAGGAATTGACCGGTCTGCTGCTGGACGCCGCCCAGTGGGGCGCCAGGGTGGAGAGCCTGCCGCTGCTCGACATGCCGCCTGCGGCGGCGGTGGCGAGCGCCCGGCGACTGCTGGTGGCCCTGGGGGCCATGAAGGAGGAGTCTGAGCAACAACTCACCCCGGCCGGCCGTACCATGGCCGCCTTCGGCACTCATCCCCGTCTGGCGCGCATGCTGTTGCGGGCCCAGGAGCTGGAGGCCGAGGGTCTGACAGGGATTGTCGCCGATGGGGCTTTCCTGGTGGCGCTGCTGGAAGAAGATCTGCGAGGATCCGAGCGCCTTTCCGTGCTCTTTCATCGCCGCCAGGGGGCCCTGCGTCAGGGGGCTGTCCGCTGGTTCGAGCGCCTTGGCGCAAGGCCTGCGACCGCCCAGGGTCAGTGGCTGGGTCTGTTGTGCGCCCTCGCCTGGCCGGACCGGATCGGCAAGCTGCGCAGTGGCAGCCGCTATCAACTCAGTGGTGGGATCAGCTGCGATCTGGTAGAAGGTCACCCATGTCAGGGACAAGGGGCCCTGATCGCCATCGAGATGGGGCAGAACGATCGTGGCAGCCGCATCTTCATCGCCGAGCCGGTGGCGCTGGACGAGCTGGTGCGTCAGCTGCCGGAGCTGGTGAGCGAACGGCAGTGGTTCGACTGGGACGAGCGGGAAGAGCGGGTGCGGGCCGAACGCCAGCAGGTGATCGGCGAACTGGTGCTCGGCCAGCGACCCTTGACGGATCTCTCTGACGAGCAGAAGGGGCGCTGCCTGCTGCAGGGCATTCGTCGCAAGGGGCTGCAGGTGCTGCCCTGGGACGAGGGCAGCGAAGGCTTGCTGGCCCGCTTGCGCTGCGCCCGCGATTGGCTGCCGGACGAGGGCTGGCCCGCCATGGACGACGAGAGTCTGCTGGCCCGGCTGGAGGAGTGGCTCTTGCCTGCCCTGAGCGGCATGACCCGGCTGGAGCAACTGAAGAGGCTCAACCTCTCCGATCTGCTGCGTCAGTCCCTGCCCTGGCCCTTGCCAAAACGGCTGGACGAGGCGCTGCCGAGCCACTTCAGCGCGCCGACCGGCAGCCGGGTGCGGATCCGCTATCAGCCGGGACAGGCCCCGGTGATCCCGGTGCGTATTCAGGAGATGTTCGGGCAGGGCACGACCCCCTGCGTGGCCGATGGCCGGGTGCCCCTGGTGGTGGAGCTGCTCTCTCCGGCCCAGCGGCCGCTGCAGATCACCGCCGATCTTGCCGCCTTCTGGGCGGGCTCCTACGAGCAGGTGAAGAAAGAGATGAAGGGGCGCTACCCCCGCCACTACTGGCCGGACAACCCCCTGGAGGCCATGCCGACCCGCGTCACCAAGAAGAAGATGGGGTTGTAGCTTGGTGCTGAGCCTAGCAAAGCCCAACTCCAGCAGACGGCCCTCACCCTCTCCCAGAGGGAGAGGGAACCGATCGAGGTTGATGTTTGCTCCCTTCTCCTCTCCCTTTTTCAAAGGCATGGGAGAAGGGTTGGGGATGAGGGGTTGGCATCCATTTGTCTGGCGAATGTCTGGCGAAATGAAACCCAGGATCCAGATTCGATTGGCTAATCCTGATCGGACGTTCGCGAATGCGACATACAAGTAGAAAGGAAAGCAAAGAGGAATTATGGCAACGCAACAACGCAAGCGTACCCCCAAGAAGGCGGCGCCCAAGCGCACCATCTGGCGCACCCTGTTCTGGCTTGGTTTCAAGCTCTCCCTGGTGGTGGCGGCCTTTATGGTGGTGTTCGGCATCTATCTGGATACCAAGGTGCGCGAGCGTTTTGACGGGGAGAAGTGGCAGTTGCCGGTGATGGTCTACAGCCGCCCGCTGGAGCTCTACCCCAGCCAGCGCCTCTCCCAGACCCAGATGCTGCGCGAGCTCAGCATGCTGAGCTACAAGCAGGTGCGCCAGCCCCACACGCCGGGGGAGTACGCGGTCAACGGCAATCGCATCGAACTGGTGCGCCGTCCCTTCGAGTTCCATGACGGCGCCGACGGCGCCCGTGGCCTGCGCCTCACCTTCAACGGTGCGCGGCTGGAGGGGATCCAGTCCCTGGAGAACCAGCGTCAGCTAGGTTATGCCCAGATGGACCCTGTGTTGCTGGATCGTCTCAACACCGAGGACAGGGAGGATCGCCTGCTGGTGCGCCTCTCCGAGGTGCCGGACAGCCTGCTGGTCACCCTGCTGACCACCGAGGATCGCGACTTCTACCAGCACGGCGGCGTCTCGCCGGTGGCCATCATGCGTGCCATGGCGGCCAACCTGCTGGCGGGTCGCACAGTGCAGGGGGGCAGCACCCTCACCCAGCAGCTCGCCAAGAACTTCTTCCTGACCCGGGAGCGCAGCCTGTGGCGGAAACTGCAGGAAGCCTATATGGCGGTGCTCATCGACTACCGCTACAGCAAGGACGAGATCCTGGAGGCCTACCTCAACGAGGTCTACCTGGGGCAGAACTTCTCGCAGGGGGTCTACGGCTTCGGGCTTGCCTCCTACTTCTACTTCGGCATCCCGGTCAACGAGCTGGACATCGATCAGGTGGCCCTGCTGGTGGGCATGGTGAAGGGGCCTTCCTATTACGATCCCTGGCGCTTCCCCGAGCGGGCCAAGGCGCGCCGGGATCTGGTGCTGAAACTGCTGATGGATCACGGCAGCCTGACCCAGGCCGAGTATGAGCTGGCCAGCAAGCAGCCCCTTGGCATCATCACCCGGGGCCAGATGAGCTATGGCCGCACCCCGGCCTTCATGGGGCTGCTCAAGCGGGAGATCCAGAACCGCTTCGGCCCGGATCTGCTCAAGCAGTCCGGCCTCAAGATCTTCACCAGCCTGGATCCCATCGCCCAGCACGCGGCCGAGCAGGCGGTCGAGACCGGCCTCGCCACCATCGAGAAGCAGCGCGGCAAGAAGAAGCTGGAGGCGGCCATGGTGGTCTCCGACTGGCACAAGGGCGAGGTGGTCGCCATGGTGGGGGGACGGGATCCCCGTTACGCCGGCTTCAACCGTGCGCTGGATGCCCGTCGCCAGATAGGCTCCCTGGTGAAACCGGCTGTCTATCTCACCGGTCTCTCCAACGGCCTGACCCTGGGCACGCCGCTCAAGGATCAGCCGATCCGCATCCGTGGCCAGGATGGCCAGCTCTGGACGCCGCAGAACTACGATCGCAAGTTCCGCCAGAGCGTACCGCTGATGGAGGCGCTTGCCAGCTCCCTCAACGTGCCGACCGTCAACCTGGGTCTGCAGGTGGGGCTCGACAAGGTGGTGGACACCCTGCACAAGCTGGGGGTCCAGCAGGAGATCCAGCCTTATCCGTCCCTGGTGCTGGGGGCGGTGGCGCTCTCGCCCATGGAGGTGAACCAGATGTACCTGCCCATCGCCAACCAGGGGCTGACCCAGCCGCTGTCGGCCATTCGCGCCGTGGTGAACGGCGATGGCAGCCAGCTCTATCAGCATGACGAGACCGCCAAGCGGGTGACGGATCCCCAGGCCAGCTGGCTGACCCTGTTCGCCATGACCAAGACGGTGAGTCAGGGTACGGCCCGGGCGCTCGGCGCCAAGTTCCCCGGCGCCACCATGGCCGCCAAGACAGGGACCACCAACGAGCTGCGGGACTCCTGGTTTGCCGGTATGGACAACAACGAGCTGGTGAGCGTCTGGGTCGGCCGGGATGACAACCAGCCCGCCGGGTTGACCGGGGCCAGCGGTGCCTTGCAGCTGTTCAGCGGCTACATGAGCCAGCGCGGCGTCAACAGCCTGGGGCTGAAGATGCCGGAAGGGGTGAGCTGGGCCAGCTTCTCCCGCAGCAGCGGCGCCCGGGTCGCCAGCGACTGTCCCGGCAGCCTGCAGGTACCGGCCAAGCTGGCGGGGCTGGGGGAGCCCATGAGCTGCGCCAGCCCTGTCTCCAACCCGGTCAACGCGCTGGATCAGTGGTTCGGCGGCTTCTTCAACTAACGAAAACGGGCAGCCCTGGCTGCCCGTTTTGCAAGGATTGCCATGACACTTCCCCTGCTCGGCGGCATTCACCATGTGGCCATCATCGCCAGCGACTATGAGCGCTCGCGCCACTTCTACCACCAGCTGCTGGGGCTGCCCATACTGGCGGAGACCCTGCGGGAGGCCCGTCACTCCTGGAAGCTGGATCTGGCGCTGCCGGATGGCAGCCAGCTGGAGCTGTTCAGCTTTCCCGCTCCCCCTGCGCGCCCTTCCAGGCCGGAGGCCTGCGGTCTGCGGCACCTGGCGTTTCGGGTGCAGGCGCTCGATCCCGTCATTGCCCATCTGGAGCACCACGGGGTGGCCGTGGAGCCGGTGCGGGTCGACGAGCTGACCGGCAGTCGCTTCACCTTCTTCGCCGATCCCGACGGCCTGCCGCTGGAGCTCTACGAGGTCGATGCCGAGCCGGCATGAGCGGTTGTGCAGCAACATGAGTGTGTAAAAAAGCCGCCCGGCGAACACCGGGCGGCTTTTTTCATGGGGTCAGAACGTCCATCACGCCGTGGTCAGCAGGGCCACGGCGACGGCCATGACCAGGATGCCGACCCAGCCGACGGGCTTGAGACGCTCGCCAAACAGCAGCAGGCCGCCGAGTGCGGTGCCCAGGATGCCGATGGCACCCCAGGTGGCATAGGCCACGGCGAGATCTATCCTGCCTGTGCTCACAGCCTCACTGAGCAGGGTAAAGGCACAGAGCACCAGCAATATGCCGAGCAGGCCCCAGCCCTTGTGGCGAAAACCGAGGGAGCGGTTGATGGCCATGTTGGCCCCCACATCCAGCAGGGCGGCGCCCAGCACTATGATCAGCGGGTGCATACGGCCTCCTTGGTAGCGCCAAGACGGCTGTTGCTACCGGTGCCTGCAGCCGGTTTGTCATGGGCAGCGGCAAGACGGCGGCTGCTACCGATGCCTGCGGCCGGTTTGTCATGGGCAGCGCCAAGGCGGCTGCTGCTACCGGTGCCTGCAGCCGGCTCCTCATGGGTTTCCCCCATGGTCACCATAACAATGCCCACTATTGCCAGCGCCAGCCCGATCCACTCCTGCACACTCAGCTCGTAGCCAAGGAACAGCACGGAGACGGCGGTGATCAGGGCGATTCCCAGCCCCTCCCACAACGCGAACGCAATACCAATGGAGATTGTTTTGGCGGCCTTGGCCAGCAGCAGGTAGGAGAGGGCGATGAGGAGCCACATCGGCAGATGGTGGAGCCAGCCTGTGTCACTCTCCGGGATCAGGGCCATGGTGGAGGTGCCTGCCACCTCGGTGAGGATGGCACCCGTCAGGAAGAGGCGGGCCAAAAGCAGGGGACTGAATAACATGGGGTTTCCTTCTGTTGCTACGACGAGGGAGAGGATAACCGCGGCTGGGCCAGACCCGGGTATCGCTGAGCGTCGATAATTCTGGCGCTGACGATTTGCCTTGGGGGAGGAGGGCGGCGTAAGGTGAGGATGGAACAATCTGCCATCAGAGCGCGTTCATGAAGCTTTATCAGATACAACTCTTTGTAGAGTCAGCAGACAATGGCTCGATTGCCAATGCCGCCAGACGCCTTGGCAAGAGCAGAAGTGCCGTCAGCACGGCGATCGCCGCCCTGGAGGTAGAGCTTGGCGTCGACCTTTTTGAACGAGGGGCCAACCAGAGCCGACTCACCGAGATAGGGGAGCAGGTGCTGGACGACTGCCGGCGACTGCTGCAGGCGGCCAACAGCCTCAAGCTCAAGTGCGAACACCACGCCTCGGGCGCCGAGGTTGCGCTCAGGGTGGCGCGGGATGACGCCATCCCCGAGCCGGTCTGGCGCGAGATGCTGGGGGCGCTGCGCCACCAGTTTCCCGGCACCAGCATATCCCTGGTGCTGGCCTCGCCCCCCGAGCTGCCAGCCCTGGTGGAGGAGGGGTTCGTGGATGCCGCCTTCGGCCTCATCACCGAGGATCAGGAGCGCAGCGGCCTCAACATAGATGTGCTCAACCCCATCCGTACCCTGATGGTGGTGGCGCCCAGCCACCCGCTGGCGGGGTTGAAGCGAGTGCTGCAGCAGGATCTGACCGATCAGACCCAGGTCACCCTCTCCTATGTGGACGAGTTCTCGGTCAAGAGCCTGCTCCCCATCGGCGGCCAGCACATAGGGTTGTCGAGCTTCGAGCTGATGCGGGATGCAGTGCTGGACGGCCTCGGCTGGGCGGTGTTGCCCTCACCGCTGATCCAGAGCCAGCTGCGCCAGGGGGAACTGCTGACCCTGAAGCACAAGTTCAGCCTGCAGTGGCGCGATTACGGGGTCTATCTGTCGGAAAACGCCCATCACGGCAAGGTACTGGCCTGGCTGAAGAAGGCCATCGAGGCCTATCTCGAACCCTTCGAGTAGCCCCTTTCAGGGAGGAAAACGACAACAGGGGCCGCTGGCCCCTGTTGCTTGAGACGGCTGGAGGTCAGCGCAGGGCGCGACGGGGTGCGGGCTGACGCTGGCGAAAGGGCAGCAGGAGCAGGCTGAGCAGCAGATCCCCCAGCAGGGAGGCGAACAGCCCCACCGCCACGCCACAGAAGATGGCGGCCTGCTTGAGGGGCACCACATAGCCGTAGTTGCGCAGTGTGTCCTGCCAGAGCTGGGAGTCCGCCTGCAACAGCAGGTGGGAGAGCTGCAGGTACCAGGGCCTATTTTGGAAGGCGCGCTCCTGCTGCAGGTGGCGCTGCTGGCTCACCAGCTGCTGCAGGCTGGTGGCATCCTGGGTAAAGACGGGATCCTGGCTGGCGCCGTAATGGGCGACCAGGGCGTCGAGATCGCCGCCAAAGTGCTGATCCGCGGTGCGCTGGAAGGGCGCCAGGCCGAGGCTGGCCTGCTGCAGTCGCGCATCCAGCCGCTGGTAGTAGAGATCGACGATCCCCGGTATCTGCACGCCCGCCAGCAAACCGAGGGCAAACAACATCATGCGAAGGTAGCTGCGCATAGCCATCATCCTGAGTAAAAAGAGCCTCATACTAGCCGCAAGCCACTGGCGCGCCAAGGTGGTGCTGGCTGCTCCCGCATCCGGGGGCTGGGTGGGAACAAAAAAGATTCAATAGGATATTGTTTGTTACATGAATTCTTACATTTTTGTGATTCAAGTCACCGGGAGGCTGGCCTAGAATCACCGCTTTTTGAAGGAAGACTCGGCATGAGCAAGTTCATACCTTTCTATCTGATCGGGGGCCTGATTGCCCTCAGTTGGGCCGCCCTGCCGGGTCATGGCCCCTGGGATCGCTGGGATCTCGCCACCTTCCAGCTGGTCAATGGCTGGCTGGGTGAATCCGCCCGCTGGGCCGATCTGGTGGCCATCACCAACAATCGCCTGTTCGATCTGGTCGCCCTGGGCTGCATGGGACTGATCCTGGCCACCTGCTTCTTCCGGGCCCAAGGTGATACGCGCCGTCGCCTGGTGGCCATGGGGATCGTCATGTTGCTGGGGGCTCTGGTGATCAACCAGCTCGGCCACTTGCTGCCGATCAGCCGTCCCAGCCCCACCCTGATGGTGGACGGGGCACTGCGGCTGACCGAGCTCAGCGCCATCCCGACCAAGGACTCTGCCGGCGACAGCTTCCCCGGCGATCATGCGCTGTTCCTGATGATCTTCGCCGGTTTTGCCCTGCGCTACCTGCCACGCCGGGCTGCCGTGGTCGCCGTGCTGATGGTGCCCCTGTTCTCGGCTCCCCGCATTCTCGCCGGTGCACACTGGCTGACCGACGTCTATGTCGGCGCCCTCTGCCTCGCCCTCATCTGTCTGCCGCCCTTGCTGCTGACCCCCCTCTCGGATCGGCTGATCGACCACCTGGCTCCCAGGCTGCCCCGCTGGCTTGCCGGAACCCCTTGTTGCTTGGGTAACGGAAGGCAATAAAAAGAAGGCGGGTGACCGCCTTCTTTTGCTTATGCCCATCGGTGCTGTGGTCGTCGCGAAATGACCAGGACTACGCCCGATGGGGGCGGGCTTGCGCCCTCAACGACAAGTATTGGCAGAGTCATTCGAGCTTTACCATCAGAAACTGACAGAGTTAAACGTTTGCATCCGATGAAAGCGTGATCCAGACCAGGATTTTTTCTGTGGGCTGCCTTAGAATCGCCGCCCGTTGCTGGAGGTCCCCCTATGCTTGTCACTTTTCTGCGCCTGTTGTTTATCGGCTGCGCCCTGGTCTTTATCTTCATGCTGGTCCACGCCTGGTGGCACAAGCGGCGCCGGGGCGAGCTGGAGTCCACTCCCTTCTGGCCGGTGGCGGCCATCGGCTTCGTCGCCAACTTTCTCGACACCCTTGGGGTCGGCAGCTTCGCCGTCAAGACCGCCTGCTACAAGCAGTTCAAGCTGATCGACGACCGCCTGCTGCCGGGCACCCTCAACGGTCAGTGCGTGCTGCCGACGGTCACCCAGTCCCTCATCTTCATCGGCGTGGTCAAGGTGGATCCGCTCACTCTCATCAGCATGATGGCCGCCGCCGCCGCGGGCGCCGCCTGGGGGGCCCGTCATGTGGCCTCGTTCGATCGCCAGACCATCAGGCTGGTGATGGCGGTCTCCCTGCTGGTGGTGGCCGGGCTCATCTTCGCCGGGCTGCTGGGGCTCTTCCCCCTCGGTGGCGAGGCCATGGGGCTCAGTGGCTACAAGCTGGGGATAGCCCTTGCCGGCAACTTCCTGTTCGGTGTGCTGATGAATGTGGGCATAGGGCTGTTCGCCCCCTGCATGACGCTGGTCTATCTGCTGGGGATGAACCCGCTGGCGGCCTTCCCCATCATGATGGGCTCCACCGCCGTGCTCAGTGTCTTCTCGGCGGGCACCTTCATCCGCAAGGGGGCCTTCGATGCTAGGGCCGTGCTGGCGGTGGCTCTCTTCGGCCCTATCGGTGTGGTGCTGGCGGCCATGCTGGTACAGTCCATGGACATGGAGATGCTCAAATGGCTGGTGGCCTTCATCGTCATCTACACCTCCTGGACCATGTACGCCTCCTGGCAGGCTGCGCGCCGTCAGCCCGAGTCTCGGCTGGCCGGTGCCGCCAGCTCGTAGCGCCATGGACAGGGTGGTGGTACTGGCCCCGGAGTTGCTGGTGCAGTCCATGGACATGGAGATGTTCAAATAGCTGGTGACCTTCATCGTCATCTACACCTCCTGGACCATGTACGTCTCCTGGCAGGCGGCGCGCCGTCAGCCCGAGTCTCGGCTGGCCGGTGCCGCCAGCTAGTCGGCGTCCAGAGGCTGGTGAAGGTTTATCCGGCCCGCCTGATCCGGCCATGCCGCCTGGTGAGCGGCGCTTCCTGCGGGGCCGCCGCTGGCCGCTGACTGGAGGCGACCAGGGCGGCTTCGGCCTTGGCGCCGAGGAAGACATAGAGTCCCAGCGCCAGCAGCAACCCCACCGCACAGCCCATCACCCCCACCGCAGGCCAGAGCAGTTCGTTCTGGCCGAGGGATCCCTTGAACAGCAGCAAGAGCCCCTCGATGGAGACTGCGATCAGGATGGCGGCGATGAAGCGGGTGATGGTGCGGCGAATGGCGCTGTGGCGGAAGATGTCCTTATGCAGCAGCACCTCTTCCTCCAATATGGTCTTGCCCAGATCGAACACCGCCAGCGCCAGGGTCAGGAAGATGATGGCGCTGAAGGCGCCGAGCCGGTTCTGCTGGGTACCGCACAGCAGCAGATAGAGCTGCTCTAGGCCATGCCAGATCAGGGTTCCCACGATGAGAAACAGCGCCAGGCTCAGGATCACGTAGACGGCCCTGAACCAGGGGATGGCGCGGCGCCGCTCCCTGTCCCCCATCAGCCAGGCGATCAGCTGATGCAGATTGATCTCAAGCTCGCGGCCATGGCCCTGCACCCTCAGTCGCAGTTGCCCCTGCGGGGCCGGAATGGGGGGCAGGATCTCCGTTCTTGCCTGGCTCTGGCCCAGGCTCTGCACGCTCAGCACGAAGGGATAGGCCTTGAGGGCCTCCTGGGGGAGGGTGAGCAGTCCCAGCAACAGGGGGGTCAACTCGGTTTCGTACTCCTGATAGCGCCGCAGCACGTCGATGGGGCTCATCTCTGCCATATGGACCTCGGTCAAGTGGGCTCCTGAATAAAGCAGTGCAAATAGTGGGCCCGCTTTATGACAGTCAATGTGGTGGCGGATGCACCAGCAAGTGGCAAACACCGGCGAGAAAAGAGAAGGGTCTGCACCAGAAGGGGGCTCTGGCAGGGCGAGACACAGAGGTAACAAAAAAGGGCCCTTCGCGGGCCCTTGGTTCATGCTGGCAGGGCTCAGCCCGCCAGTCTGGCGAAGCTGCGCTCGGCGGCGGCCAGGGTGTGTTCGATCTCCTTGTCACCGTGGGCCAGTGACAGGAAGCCCGCCTCATAGGCGCTCGGCGCCAGATAGACACCCTCTTCCAGCATCAGATGGTAGAAGCGCTTGAAGCGTTCCATATCGCAGCGGGTCACCTGCTCATAGCGGGTGATCTCGGTCTCTTCGGTGAAGAAGAAGCCGAACATGCCGCCCACGTAGGTGATGGCGAGCGGGATGCCGTGTTTGGCAGCGGCGGCTTTCAGTCCTTCCGCCACCCGGGCCGTCTTGGCGCTCAGCTGCTCATAGAGACCCGGCTCCAGCAGCAAGTCCAGCATGGCCAGACCCGCAGCCATGGCCACCGGGTTGCCGGAGAGGGTGCCCGCCTGATAGACGGGGCCGGTCGGGGCTATGTATTGCATCACCTTCTTCTTGCCGCCGAAGGCGCCCACCGGCATGCCGGCACCGATGATCTTGCCGAGGGTGGTGAGGTCGGGATCTATGTTGTAGTGACCCTGGGCGCCGCGCAGGGAGACCCGGAAGCCGGTCATTACTTCGTCCAGGATCAGCAGGGCGCTGAACTCGTCGCAGATGGCGCGCAGCCCTTCCAGGAAGCCGGGCACCGGCGGGATGCAGTTCATGTTGCCCGCCACCGGCTCGACTATGATGCAGGCGATCTCGCTGCCGTACTGGGTGAAGGCTTCGCGCACCGAGTCCAGATCGTTGAATACACAGGTGAGAGTGTGCTTGGCGAAATCGGCAGGCACGCCCGGGCTGTTGGGCTGACCCAGGGTCAGTGCGCCGGAACCTGCCTTCACCAGCAGGGAGTCGGCGTGGCCGTGGTAGCAACCCTCGAATTTGACGATCTTGTCCCGGCCGGTGTAGCCGCGGGCGAGGCGGATGGCGCTCATGGTGGCCTCTGTGCCGGAGTTGACCATACGCACCTGCTCCATGGAGGGCACTATCTGGCGTACCTTCTCGGCCATCAGCACTTCGATCTCGGTCGGCGCGCCGTAGCTCAGTCCCTTCTCCACCGCCTTGATGACGGCGGCCTTGATGGCCGGGTGGTTGTGACCCAGCAGCATGGGGCCCCAGGAGCCGATGTAGTCCACATAGGCCTGGCCATCCACGTCATAGAGGTAGGCGCCATCGGCGTGATCGATGAAGCGGGGTGTGCCGCCGACCCCATTGAAGGCGCGGACCGGTGAGTTGACGCCGCCCGGAATGGTCTGGCGGGCCTGTTCAAACAGCTGATCTGATTTTGACATGGATCATCCTTAATGGGATTTTGGTCGTCACCCGGGCGCAGGCGGTCGATAGCGGCTCGGCAGGCTGCGGTGGGAGGAGTATGCTTTGCGCTCTCGCCACCCGGACTCCCGGTCTGCACCCGTGATAAATGAAACGGGCCGACTATAGCAGAAAGGCCCTGTGCTGGGCAGCCGAGCCGAGGCCGGGTGTTTCCGACCCTCGTTAGATGAGCGTGAATACCCATGGTGCAACAAGCTATCCCCCCTCGCGAGGCGACCGCACAAGGTCGCCCTCCTGTCCTGCAGCGCCTGATCCTGCGGGACAAGATGCCGCTGCTGGTGCTACTGCTGGCCGCCCTGGTCGGTCTTCTTGCCGGACTGGTCTGCGGGTTGTTTGAATCCGGTGTGCACTGGCTGGCACAGCAGCGAGTCCTGCTGCTGGCGGATCGCCCCTGGTGGCAACTCGGTCTGCTCGGCTTTGGTTTCAGCGCCCTGCTGGGATTTGTCGGCTACTTCCTCACTCACACCTTCGCCCCGGAAGCGGGCGGCTCCGGCATTCCCGAGATCGAAGGGGCCATGGACGAGCTGCGCCCGGTGCGCTGGTGGCGGGTCTTGCCGGTCAAGTTCTTCGGCGGTATCTGCACCCTGAGTTCCGGCATGGTATTGGGGCGGGAGGGACCCTCGGTACAGATCGGCGGCAACCTCGGCAAGATGGTGGCGGATATCTTCCGGCTTCCCAAGGAGCATGGTCATGCCTTGCTGGCGGCGGGGGCGGCGGGAGGACTTGCCGCCGCCTTCAACGCGCCGTTGGCGGGGATACTCTTCGTGATGGAGGAGATGCGGCCGCAGTTTCGTTACTCCTTCCTCGCCATCAAGGCGGTGGGGATCTCGGCCGTGATGGCGACCCTGATGCTGCAGAACATGAAGGGGCAGGCCCCTGTCATCAGCCTGCCCCACTACGATGCCCCGGCCCTGAAGGCGCTCTGGCTCTTCCTCTTCATGGGGGGCTGTTTCGGCGTGCTGGGCTTCGTGTTCAACAAGCTGGTGCTCGCCTGCCAGGATGGCTATCTGGCTCTGCACCAGAACAAGCGTCACCGCTTCGTCGCCATCGGCATGCTGGTGGCAGGCATCTTCGGCGTGCTCTCGCTGTTTGCCCCCTCGGTGACCGGTGGGGGAACCGAGTTGATCCCTCATCTGGTGGGGGGCGACTTTGCGATGGCGACCCTCTTCCTCATCTTCTCGGTGCGACTGATTGCCACCCTCGTCTGTTTTTGTTCAGGCGCCCCCGGCGGCGTCTTCGCCCCGACCCTGGCACTCGGCACCCTGTTCGGGGTGGTCTTCGGCCACCTGTTCCATGCGGCCTTCCCCGATCTGGGCATAGAGCCCGGCGCCTTTGCCATCGCTGGCATGGGGGCGCTCTTTGCCGCCACTGTGCGGGC
>NZ_CP149130.1:3682500-3830000 GCF_037811135.1 Aeromonas rivipollensis
TGCAAAGCTCCTTTCCGATGGCTGTAGTTGCACATCAGGCCCGCAAGGGGCCCGATGAAGAGAGAGAAGGCTAACGCACGCTGCGCAGCAGGAAATCCGGCTGGCCACAGGAGCGACGCTCCCGCTTTTGCATCTCGTTCGAGCAGGGGACGGCATCAGTCCCTTCCTTGTTGATGCAGACGTAGACCTCCCGCAGGAAACGCCCGCCATCGGCGCAGGCCACAGTGATGTTGTCGGGAGCCAGCCAGTCGTTGGCACCGGCCAGATCCGCCTTGAGCTGGAAGCTGCTCTTGCGCAGCGGCTCGACCGGGGATTGATAAGCCGCCGGGATCCGCACCTTCTGGCGCAGATCGCTGGCCAGTTGATGGAATGCCTGCTGACTCAGGCCGGAGCAGGTGCCGTGTTTCTCCCACTCATGACCATAGAGAAAACGGCTGGGATAGAGCCCGGCAAAATCCTGCTCCATGGCGGGATCCAGTCGCTCGCGGGTACAGTTGCCGGGGTAGCCACGCTGGTATTGGGGCCAGAGCCCGTGCAGCACGAATCCCAACTGCCGGCTGCACTGCTCTCTATCGGCTGGCTTGATGGCGCAGTGCTCCGGTGACCAGGAGAGCGCCATGGCGTAGTAGTCAAACTCACCGGGCAGTCCCTTGGCCTGCGCGGCCTGGGCACACAGCAAGAAAGCCGCAAGGAGCAGCATCATCTTCTTCATGTCATCGTCTCCGTCATCGCAATCAGGCCCCCTTCTGATAAGGAACACGGCCTGTGGTCTGCCCCCATGCTCCCATACAAGGGAGTCAAAGAACAACCATGTGAAATGCCCTTACCAAGAGTGGGTCAGACCAGTAAAGGGTTCCCCCACCCGGATCAGAGGCGTAAGCTGACTCTCCGGCGAGCCTCTGCGCCCCGCCATTTTCCCCGATTTCATCAGCAACAGGACATGACATGATCCGCAAGAATCCCTCCGGTCACCTACCCGTCATCCACGAGTCCGCCTACATCGACAAGACCGCCATCATCTGCGGCAAGGTGATCATCAAGGAGAATGTGTTTGTCGGCCCCTACGCCGTGATCCGTGCCGACGAGGTGGATGAGAGCGGCGACATGGAGCCCATCGTCATCGGTGCCAACTCCAACATTCAGGACGGCGTGGTGATCCACTCCAAGTCCGGCGCCGCCGTCACCATAGGCGAATACAGCTCCATCGCCCACCGCAGCATAGTGCACGGGCCCTGCGAAGTGGGTAACCGGGTCTTCATCGGCTTCAATAGCGTGCTGTTCAACTGCCACATAGGCGAAGGATCCGTGGTGCGTCACAACTCGGTGATCGACGGCTGCGATCTGCCTCCCGGCTTCTATGTGCCCTCCACCACCCGCATCAACCAGCAGAGCGATCTGGCCCAGATCCCCCGCGTCACCGTGGATGCCACCGAGTTCTCCGAAGACGTGGCCCACACCAACATCGATCTGGTCAAGGGCTACAAGGCGCTCTCCAACGAGTTCTGAGTTCGCCTTGCGCCATCGAAAAAGCCGCCCGAGGGCGGCTTTCTCATTTCTGACATTATCTCTGCTTATATAAGCCTGCCGACTCAGGCCCCTATGATGCCGCCATCGTCCCGGGTGATGCGCAGCACGGCGGAGCGGGGAATGCTGGTGCCGCCGTCCGGGAAGTGGGAGGGGGCCAGCTCTTCACCGGGGTGCTGCACCCCGACGAACAGGGTGCGCCAGTCCGGGCTGAAGGTGAGGCCCGTGATCTCGCAGGCAATGGGTCCGGTCAGGAAGCGGCGCACCTCGCCGCTCGCCGGATCCGCACACAGCATCTGGTTGTTGCCCATGCCGGCAAACTGCTTCTCGTTGGAGTAGTCGCCGTCGGTCTGGATCCAGAGTCGCCCCGCCTCGTCGAAACCGATGCCGTCCGGGCTGTTGAACATGTTGTCCGGGTGGATGTTGGCGCTGCCCGCCATCAGCCCCTCTTTATGAACGCCGGGGTTGCCCGCCAGCAGGAAGAGATCCCACTCGAAGCTGTCGCTGCCGTGATCGCCAGCGGCCGGGCGCCAGCGGATGATCTGACCATAGGGGTTCTCGGCCCTGGGGTTGGCACCATCGAGGGGCTGGTTCTCCTTGAGGCCGCGGTTCTTGTTGTTGGTCAGGGTGCAGTAGGCCTCGGCCCTGTGGGGATGCACAGCCACCCATTCGGGCCTGTCCATGGTGGTGGCGCCGAGCCGGGTCGCGGCCTCCCGGGCGAAGATGAGCACCTCCCCCTGATCGGCGAAGCCGTTCTCCCGGGTCAAACCGTTCTGGCCGTGCACCAGGGGCAGCCACTGGCCTGTGCCCTTGAGCTCCCCCTCCCTGGCCTCGAAGCGAGCCACATAGAGGGTGCCCTCGTCCAGCAGATCCCGGTTGGCGGGGTCATTGCCCGGCGCGACCTTGTTCTTCGAGACGAAGCGATAGATGTGCTCGCCCCGTTCGTCATCGCCGAGGTAGACCACGGCGCGGCCATCCTTGTTGACGGTAAAGGCCGCGTTCTCGTGCTTGAAGCGGCCAAGGGCGGTGCGCTTCTTCGGGGTGGAGGCGGGATCCTGCGGATCTATCTCCACCACCCAGCCGAAGCGGTTCGGCTCCTGGGGGTGCTTAGCGAGATCGAAGCGCTCGTCGAACCTGTGCCAGCCAAAGCCTGCATCCTCGGCGGCCAGGCCGTAGCGGGCGGCGCGCTTGTCCAGCACCGGCTTGCTGGCACTACCGAAGTAGCCGTTGAAGTTCTCCTCGCAGGTGAGGTAGGTGCCCCAGGGGGTCTGGCCGTTTGAGCAGTTGTTGAAGGTGCCGAGGGCGGCGCGCCCCTCGGGGTCGGCCTGGGTCTTGAGCAGGGCGTGGCCCGCCGCCGGGCCGCTCAGTGTCATGGGGGTGGTGGCAGTGATGCGGCGGTTGAGGGCCCCCTTGGGGTTGGCCTGCCACTTGCCATCGATGCGCGCCAGCTCCACCAGGGAGACCCCGTGGGCCGCCTGGGCCTTGGCGACGGCCTCGGCACTGAGTGCCTTGCCGCCATCCGCAAACAGGTATTCGTAGTTGGTGTATTCGTTGTTGACGGCGAGCAGGGCGCGATCCGGCCCCAGGGGGAAGAAGCTCATGCCGTCGTTGTTGTCGCCGAACTGGCGGGCCTGGGCCTTGGCGTCATTGCTCTGGGCAAAGGCGGGGGCATCGGCGAACAGGGCATCCCCCCAGGCGATCAGCACCTCGGCCTTGTAACCTGGCGGCACCACTATGGTGTCGGCCACAGAGGCGGGCACGGCCTGGAAGCCGAGCAGCGGCTGGGTGGCGGCGGCCACGGCGCGGGCCACCGGGCTCGCGGCGAAGAAGGCCACCATGCTGGCGGCGCCGACCCCCTTCAAGAAACCCCGGCGGCTGAGGCCGGCCTCGATCAGGCGGTTGAACTCCGGCTCCTGCTCGCGGGGGTGGTTGGCACTGTCTCTCTCGTCAAAACGGCTCATCGGCTTTTCCTTGTTCTCTCTGCTGGCATCATGGCTCACTCACTGCGTCCGGCCACAGCATGGAGGCACTTTATTAAACAACGATGACAAGTGATGAGATAGCCGTCCGGCCTGGCATGAAGGGCCGCCATCCAGGAAAAGGGGCGGTGGACACCAATCCACCGCCCCGAAAGACGTATCGCCGACAGAAGGGTTGAACCCTAGTCGCACTTCTTCAAGCTGATGTGCCAGTTGGCGCCGGATTGCACCTGGTGCTTGGCGGCGAAGCTGTCCATGTTCAGCGCCACCGAGACCTGCAGCAGGCTGTTGAGGTAGACCAGCGGCTGCCCTTCCGGCACATCGCCGAAGCTGCTGACGTAGGGGGCCTTGCCCTCGTATTTCAGCGCATCCCCTTCGCTTATCCTGATGCAGGCGTTGTCACCCTTGTTGATCCCCGCCCTGGTGAGCAAGGTGTCGTCGATGTTGGTCCAGACGTTGCCGTACTGCACGTCGAGGATCGGGATGGTGCCCTTCAGGGTGCCATCCTGCTCGGCCACCGCCGGCTGGTAGGGGATGGTCACCACCTCGGCAGGGAGCTTGGGCCCCACCTGCTCGAAGCTGATGGCGCCGGAGGCGAGCCGGGCACCGGTATAGGCGTAGACATCGCGGCCATGGAAGGTGTAGGACTTCTCGGAGCCCTTGAGGCGGTTGGTCTTCTCGTCGATCTGGCGCAGGGTGTCGATGCCGAAGTGCTCCGCCACCAGGGTCAGGGTGCCGTTGTCCGGGCTGACGATGTAGTGGCCGCTCTTGGTCTTGAGTACCACCGACTTGCGATCCGTGCCGACACCGGGATCCACCACGCTCACGAAGACGGTGCCCTCGGGCCAGTACTGCAGGGTCTGATAGAGGCGGTAGGAGGCCTCCCAGATGTTGTAGGCCGGGATCTCGTGGGTCAGATCATAGAGCGGCAGGGTGCGGTCCACCCCGAAGGCGACCCCCTTCATGGCGGAGACGGCGCCATCCTTGAGGCCGAAATCGGTCTGGAACACCAGGGCCTCGTTGGCCAGGGCACTCGCCCCGACCAGGGAGAGGGCGAGCACGAGGGCGCGGGGGACGATGCGAATATCCATGTCAGGGCTCCTTTAAAGACGTTTGGACGTCCAGATTGCCATTGAATGAAATCTTTGCAACCCCATATCCCCGAATGGGGGGCGAAATGACTCGCCAATCCGGCCCGCGCTGGTGTATCCATGGGACATTCGACGCCAGGAGAGCACCACATGACAGTAGAGGAACGGGACACCATTTTGCTGAGCCTGGGCAGTACCCGGAGCCGGGTAGAGATCACCGGTGCGGACGGCACCAGCCAGACATTGTCGCTGGCACTGGGGCTCGATGCCCTGACCCCAGGCCCCTTTCGCCGGGATCCGCCGACGTCCCTGGAGCTGGAGCAGGCCATCATGGTGGTGGAGGATGTGCTGATGTCCCTCGCGGCCCGGATCCCGCCCCACCCCCTGGTACAGCTGCACAGCCCCGTGCCCCTGGCCGAGGCCCTCGGCAGCCGGGTGCAGAGCAGGGAGAGCATAGAGCGGCTGTTCGGCCAGCTGGTCGCCATGGTGGAAGGGGATCCCCTGGCATCGGCCCAGTTGCCCAGAGATCGCCGCGTTGCCGCCGCCCTGCTGATCCTGCGGGAGTGGATGCACCACCTGGATGCCGGCAGCGTCGCCCTGGTCGACGAATAGAGACCCCAGTCAGGAGGCGGGCTCGAAGCGCCTGCGTGACAGGGCCCAGGCCAGCCCCAGGCTGGTCAGCGTGCTGCCGACGAAGAGCAGATCCAGCGCTGCCAGGAGACCGGCGCCATCGCTCACCCAGCCCAGCAGCACGGGCACCCAGTTCGCCACATAGGCGATCACATAGAAGAGGGAGACCAGCCGCGCATGGCTGGCGGGGGGCGCGATGCGATTGATCAGGGTCGCGCTGCCCACAAAGACGGCCCCCTGGGCGTAACCGGCCACCAGCAGCCCGAGCCCCGCCAGCCAGCCCGGCAAACCGTGCACGGCACCGGCAAACAGCAGCACGCAGAGCGCCAGGGCCAGACAGCCGCTTTGCAGGGTGTGGCGGGCGTCGAGGCGACGCGCCCACAGCTGGCAGAGCCCCGAGAACACCAGATAGGCCGCGATGAGATAGCCAAACAGCCCCAGATCCCTCATCCCCAGCAACTGGCTCACCACCTTGGGACCCATTGCCAGCAGGCTGGCCGCCACCGCCCAGGCGGTGAAGAGCGCCAGGGCGCAAAGGAAGAACCCGGCCCCCGTGGCCCTGAGCCCCTCCCCCAGGGAGCCCCCGCCCTGCCCGCTCGCGATGGGCGCCGCCATCCTGGCGCCCCTGGGCCAGCTCAGCACCAGCCCCGCGATGGCGCAGCTCGCCATCCCCAGGATCAGCAGAAAGGGCAAGGTGGTCGGGTAAAGATCCAGTTGCAGCGCCAGGCCGCTGAACACGGGCCCCAGCGCCAACCCGGCGGTGAAGGAGAGGGTGGCGCTCAGGGCCGCCCGCCTGCCGCCATCCTTGGGGCCAAAGCGCAGCAACGCCACATTGGCGGCGCCGGTCAGGGCTCCAGTGCCAATCCCGGCCAGGACCCGCGCCAGCAGCAGGGACCAGAAGCTGTCCGCCAGGGAGAAGAGCAGGGCGCCCCCCGCTACCGCCAGCAGGGCGGGCAGGATCAGGGTGCGCAGATCCGCCACCCTTCCCGCCAGGTTGCCCACCCCGAACAGGGCGATCAGCACGCCCCCTGCATAGCCGCCATAGATGAGGCTGAGGCCGAGATCGCTCAGGGCCAGCGCCGCCTGGTAATGGGGATAAAGCGGGGTGGGCACGCTGCTGTTGAGCAGGGCCGACATCAGGGCCAGGGACAAAAACCAGAGCAGGCAGGGGCGAACATCGACCTCGCTGCCGTGGGCAGGCGTTAGGGTGCAGGGGGATGACATCAAGACTCCAGTCACAGACAGAGGAAGCGCTATCGGGAGCGTCATCATAGCGATCCCGTCCACCCCGGGCTGCGGCAGTTCTGCATCACGACGATTCAAACTTGCATCACCCTGGCGGTTGCCCCCCATCCCTGGATGGCCCCGGAGAGCGAGAGGGTCGCCCCCTTGTGCTGCCGCCCCCTCTCGCATCTAATACTCAGGCGCCAATCGGGCGTCCTGCTTGAGCGAGGAGCAAGCATGATCAACTGGGATGACGCCCGCTTCTTTCTGGCCCTGGCACGGCGGGGCAGCCTGCGCCGGGCTGGCCTCGAACTCGGGGTCGATCAGGCCACCGTCGGGCGGCGAGTCGGCCTGTTCGAGCAGCAGCTGGGGGCCAAGCTGTTTATCCGCACCCCCAGGCACTATCGGCTCAGCCCACTGGGGGAGACGCTCTTGCCCCAGGCACAGGCCATGGAGCAGGCGGCCCTGGCCATGGATCGCGCGGCCAGCCTGGGGGAGCTGGAGGGAGAGATCTGCATCGCCACCACGGACACCCTGGCCCAGGGCTTCGTGCTGCCGGCCTTCAGCCTGCTGCGCCAGCGCCACCCCGGCATCCGCCTCAAGCTGCTGACCGCCGTCAGCGTGAGCGACATCCCCAATCAGGAGGCGGACCTCGCCATTCGCAGCCTGCGCCCCGAGCAGGGAGATCTGGTGGTCAAACGGCTCGCCACCATCAAGATGGGGCTCTACGCCTCCCCCGACTACCTGGCCCGCCGTGGCACGCCCCGCTCGGGCCAGGCGCTGCAACAGCACGACCTGCTGCTCTTTCCCAGGGAACTGGTGGCCCGCCACTGGCTGAGCCTGTGCGGCGAGCCTCTCAATGAACCCAATGTGGTGCTGCAGAGCAACGCCCAGCTGGTGCTGATGGGAGCCGCCCGCCAGGGGCTCGGCATCGCCCTGCTCTCCACCTTCCTCGCCGAGGAGGACCCTGGCCTGGTACGCCTGCTGCCTGACCAGCATGACCCCATCGACATCTGGATGGTGCTGCACCCGGATGTGCAGAAGACGGGGCGGATGCGTGCCCTGGTGGGGGCCCTGGAGGAGGTGTTCCAGCGCCACCGGGAGACCCGGTCCCCCTCAATCCCCGCCACGATCAACCAAACGCACACTGATTGAGCGGTTATGCCCCCCATACGGGGCACTTTCTTCGCAGCGAACCATGTTAGAGTCCGCCGTTGTTTTTTTCCTTAAATAACGGGGCCTTACATGAAGAAGTTTGTTGTTTCATCCAGCGTCATCCTGATGGCGGTATTGTTGACCGCTTGTGCGAGCGAGTCGTCGCGCTCCCTGGAGGTGCCCAAGGTCACCTCCTATCAGAGCCACTATCAGGGCACACGCAGCCCCATCGCCGTCGGCAAGTTTGACAACCGCTCCAGCTACATGCGTGGCATCTTCTCCGACGGCGTGGACCGGTTGGGCAGCCAGGCGAAAACCGTGCTGATCACCCATCTGCAGCAGACTGGCCGCTTCAGCGTGCTGGATCGCGACAACATGGAAGAGATCAAGGCGGAGGCCGGGATCAAGCAGCAGGCCCAGCAGCTCAAGGGCGCCGACTATGTGGTCACTGGCGACGTCACCGAGTTTGGCCGCAAGGAAGTCGGTGATCATCAGCTGTTTGGCATCCTGGGTCGCGGCAAGTCCCAGATCGCCTATGCCAAGGTCAACCTGAACATCGTCAACGTCACCACCTCGGAAGTGGTCTTCTCTTCCCAGGGCGCCGGGGAGTACGAACTCTCCAACCGCGAGATCGTCGGCTTCGGCGGTACCGCCAGCTATGACTCCACCCTGAACGGCAAGGTGCTGGATCTCGCCATCCGCGAGGCCGTCAACAACCTGGTGAACGGCATCGAGACCGGCGCCTGGCGCCCGGCCCAGTGAGGAGGGACAAGATGAACATTTTCCGTCCTTTCCTGCTGCTGGCCAGCGGCCTGCTGCTGAGTGCCTGTGCCCAGACGCCAAAGACGCTCTACAACTGGGATCAATACCAGGGGGTGGTTTACCAGCACATGCAGGGTGACGACACCGGGGTACAAGCCCAGATCGATGCGCTGGAGAAAAACCAGCAAGAGGCCAGCGCCAAGGGCCAGGCGGTGCCGCCCGGCTTCCATGCTCACCTCGGCATGCTCTATGCCCAGCTCGGCAGGGATGCGCAGACCCGCGAGCAGTTCGAAACCGAGAAGCGCCTCTTCCCCGAGTCGGCCCCCTTCATGAACTTCCTGATGTCCAACAAGAAGGGAGAGACCCAATGACCCTGCGCACCCTCCTTGCCCTGACACTGGGCACCCTCCTGCTGAGCGGCTGCGCAAAGGGCCCCGGCTACGACTACGGCAACTTCAAGGAGAGCAGACCGACCTCCATTCTGGTGTTGCCGCCGGTGAATCACTCGCCTGATGTCAAGGCGGGCCCCAGCCTGCAATCCCAGATCACCTATCCGCTCGCCGAGTCCGGTTATTACGTGCTGCCGGTGGCGGTCACCAACGAGACGTTCCGGCAGAACGGCGTGACCGAGCCCGCAGACATTCAGGGGCTGCCCATCAAGAAGCTCCACGAGATCTACGGTGCCGATACCGCTCTGTACCTCGACATCAAGGATTACGGCACCAGCTATCTGGTCATCTCCAGCGAGACAGTGGTCACCGCCAGTGCCCGTCTGGTGGATCTGCGCACCGGCAAACTGCTGTGGGAAGGCAGCGCCAGCGCCAGCAGTGCCGAGCAGCAGGGCAATTCGGGAGGCGGCCTCATCGGCATGCTGGTGGTGGCGGTGGTCAATCAGATTGCCAACACCATTACCGACAAGGGCCATGAAATCGCCGGTATCACCAGCGTCAGGCTGCTCAGCGCCGACATGCCCAACGGCATCCTCTACGGCCCCTACTCGCCGAAATACCAGGCACGGTAAGGCACCCCCTTCCCGCACCAGCAAGAGGGCGTCATGCCCTCTTGTTTCAGCCACCATTCCTCTCCCCTGCCTGCCATCGAATGCGATCTTATCGTCTATCTTTTTGATATTGTTGGCTCATTTTTGTGCACGCCCCATGGCGCCCCACCAACTTCATCTGGTGATGCCCGGCAAAATCAGTTACAAAAATGGCCTCTGTCACCACGGGAGCGTTCACCGCATGGCTGGATCACTGTTGGGTACCGTCCCCCGTCAATGGCTCTACCGGTTTGGCTGGCTATGCCTGGCACTGACAGGGCTCGGGCTGGTGTGCAACTACAGCTACTTCAGCATCAGGCACGACATGGCGCTCATCACCGCCAGGCAGCCCAACCTGTTCGAGGTGTTTTATCAGCGGGCCCGCATCCTGGCGCCAGAGAAACTGGCCGCCTTCATCGACAACAGCAGCATCAAGATGCCCATCTTCAGCGAGAACGGAGATGCGACGGCCTATGCCTATGGCTATGATCTCCCCACCCTGAAGCGCCTGGCGGTCATTCCCGTGTTGCCCCCGGCCAACCAGATGCTCCTGGTCTATCAATATGTGCTCTCCAACCCCGAGGTCCTCAACCTCTACGCCTTCTATGACGATCGCCGCATGCTTGGCATGGTCGCCAACAAACGGATGCTGCCGAGCCAGTTGCTGCCGGTCAACACCGACCTCAGCGACATCGAGCCCTGGACCCACTATTTCGGCTGCGCCTTCTTCGCTGCCACCCATGTTCCCTGCAGCACCGATGAGGCCTGGGTATCCGGCATCTACACCGACACCTTCACCGGGTTGCAGACCATCACCCTCTACTTCCCCTTCGTCTATTACGAGGCCGCCATAGAGGACTACCGCCATGGATTGACGGGCATCGACATCGCCGTCGACAGGGCGTTCAAGGAGGTGCTGCCCCCCTTCGAGCATCTCAACCCGACCCGGACAGTCCTCTCCTTCGAGGAGGCCGAGCCCTGCCGCCCGTTCCACCTCTGCCTGAGCACCTCGCTGATGCGCACCAAGGCGGGCAGCGACCTCTACCTCAAGTGGTCATACAGCTACGGTGATTTTGCCCTGGCCGTGCTCTACGGGCCGGCCTTCAAGATCTATCTCATCGCCCTGCTGCTGCTGATGCTGACGGGGCGCAGCCTGGTTACCCGCCTGCGCACCCTGGCCCAGACCGACCACCTGACCCGGCTGCCGCGCCGTGACATCCTGGACGAGGCTCTGCTGCGGGAGCACGACTACCTGATGATCCTCGACATCGACAACTTCAAGGCCGTCAACGACACCCATGGTCACGGGGTGGGTGACCTGGCCCTCGTCGCCTTCGCCAATCACCTCAAGGCCAATATCCGCAAGGGAGATGCCGCCATTCACTGGGGCGGGGAAGAGTTCATAGTGCTGTTCAAGGGGGTGGAGAATGACGAGATGATGAGTCTCTTCGCCGCTCGCCTGCTGGAGCGGCCATTGCGGATCCCCGAGCTGCCCGCCCCCATCACCTTCTCCGCCGGGGTGATCCGCCTTCGCGATTACCTGTCGGTGGCCGAGGCGGTGCAACTGGCCGACGAGCTGCTCTACCACGTCAAGCAGCACGGCAAGCGCAATATCGCCTACTACCAGGGGCACTCCATCCGCCTTGTGCGCGACCCGGACGCCGATCCTGCCACCTGAGCGGCCCGGCTTCTGCCGCTCCCCCTCTATCTGTTACCATCCCGGCCACGCTGACTGTTTCAGTCCCGGCCACTGGCCGCGATAACCCCATACTGGTGCCCTATGTCCATTGCCTCCTTTGCCGAACTGGCCCTCTCCCCCCGCCTGCAGCAGACCCTGAGCGATCTCGGCTACGCCGCGCCCACCCCGGTGCAGGCCAGCGCCATCCCCCTCATTCTGGCGGGGCGGGATCTGATGGCGGGGGCCCAGACCGGCACCGGCAAGACCGCCGCCTTCGTGCTGCCGCTGCTGGAGCAGTTGCTGACAGAGCCGGCAAGTGAGGCTCCCCGCCCCATTCGCGCCCTGGTGCTGGTGCCGACCCGCGAGCTGGCGGTACAGGTCTTTGATAGCGTCGCGCGCTACGGTCGAGGCACTGATCTCACCAGCACCCTGGTCTACGGCGGGGTCAGCATAGCCGCGCAAGTCGACGCACTGAAAGCCGGGGTGGATATCCTGATCGCTACCCCGGGCCGCTTGCTCGATCACCTGCGCCAGGGGGCCCTGAGCCTTGGGAGCCTTCGCCATCTGGTGTTTGACGAGGCGGACCGGATGCTCGACATGGGCTTTATGGACGAGATCACCGCCCTGCTCAGACAGATACCGGCGGATCGCCAGACCCTGCTGTTTTCGGCCACCTGCGACGACAACCTCTTTGCCCTGAGCCGCGTGCTGCTGCGCGACCCGGCGCTGGTGGAAGTGGCACCGCGCAACACAACGGCGGCCGAGGTGGAGCAGCGGGTCTATGCGGTGGATGGGGATCGCAAGCTGGCGCTGGTGGAGCACCTGATCAAAGTGAAGGGCTGGGCGCCGACCCTGATCTTCAGCCGCACCCGTCAGGGGGCCGACAAGCTGGCCCAGCAGCTCGGCAAGGCGGGCATCCATGCGCTCGCCTTCCACGGGGATCTGTCCCAAGGGGCGCGGGAAAAGGTGCTGCTTGAGTTTCGCGCCGGCACCCTGCAGGCCCTGGTCGCCACCGACGTGGCGGCCCGCGGGCTCGATATCAGCGACCTCAACCATGTGATCAACATGGAGTTCCCCTTTGTGGCTGAGGATTACGTCCACCGCATAGGGCGCACCGGCCGCGCGGGCAACAAGGGGCTCGCCATCACCCTGTTCAGCCCGGAAGATGCCCCCCTGCTGGAGAAGGTCGAAGCCGTGCTCGACACCCGCCTGCCCCAGCAGTGGTTCCCGGGCTTTGAGCCGGATCTGACCCGCTTCGACCCCGAGCCGCGCCGCAGCGGCAAGGGCGCCCAGAAGCAGAAGGCCAGAAAGCAGGCCCTCTCGGGCAACAAGGGCGGCAAGGGGCGCAAAGGCTGACCCGAGAGACCCTTTGGGGAGCCCTCTACACCCAAGGACTCCCCACCTGACCTGACTCGGTTCCCCTGCACTCCCTCTTGTTCTCCCCCCCTCCTTGACCAGGCCCTCCCAGAGCGGCCCTTTGCCACAGTCTGCTACAAAAGAGGTAGTAGAGGGACACACTCTGGCCACAAAGGGGGCGTGCAATGGAGGCATGGACAAGGAGGACATCATGAAACCCGCATCCCTCGTCTGGGCCCTGCCCCTGACCCTGCTCTGGCTCTCTGGTCTCACCCAGTGGCCCGCCAGCCTCTGGCCCTGGCGCCACGAGCTGCTGATCCTGACCGGTCTGCTTGGCCTCGGCGCCATGACCCTCTCCCTGCTGCTCGCCCTACGCCTGCCGAGGCTCGAGGCCTGGTGCGGCGGGCTGGATCGCATGCTGCACCTGCACCGCAGCAGCGCCCTCTGGGCCACCGGCACCCTGGTGGCCCACTGGCTGCTGGTGGAAGCCCCCAAGTGGGCCGTCGCCGCCGACTGGCTGACCCGGCCGGCGCGCCGCAGTGCTGGTGCTGGTGCTGGTGCTGGTGCTGGCAACGATGCCCTGTGGCACGAACTCGGCAATACCCTGGGGGAGTGGAGTTTCTATCTGCTGCTGGCCCTGGTGGTGGTGAGCCTGCTCGCCGTGGTGCGCTACGAGCGCTTCAGGGTGGCCCACCGGCTGGCACCCGTCATCTATCTGATGGGCTGGCTGCACGGGCTCTGCCTGTTGCCGCGCATCGGCGCCCTGACCCCGGTCGGCCTGACCCTGCTCATCGGCGGCGGGTTGGGGGCCATGGGGGCGCTCTACTCCCTGTTTGGCCGGGTGGGCAAGAACGCGCGCCACCAGGGAAGGGTCAGCACCCTCACCCCTCTGGATGAACGCACCCTGGAGATCAAGGTCGCCCTGAACGCTCCCCTGCCAGGCTATCGCCCCGGGCAGTTCGCCTTCTTCGACTTCGCCGGGCGCGGCGAGCCCCATCCCTACACCCTGGTCAATGTCTCGGCGGATGGCCGCACCCTGACCCTGGCGGTGCGCGCCCTCGGGGATCACACCAACTGGCTGCACCAGCACCTCAAGGCGGGCGACGCCGTCACAGTCACCGGCCCCTATGGCGCCTTCGCCCTGCCAGACCCGGCTCCCGCCCTCTGGGTGGGTGCCGGTATCGGCATCACCCCCTTCGTCGCCTGGCTGGAGGCCCTGGTGCGCCGTGGCGAGACACGCCCGGGCACCACCTTGCTGCAATGCGCCCCCACCGCCGAGGCCGCCCCCTATCACAGCCGCCTCGCCGAGCTGTGCCGCCGGGCCGGGGTCGACTACCGACTGCACCTGGAGTCCGAGCGCGGCCGACTGGATCTGGCCGCCCTGGGTGAGCGTCAGCACACACCGGTGTGGTTCTGCGGCCCCGAGCCCATGGCCCAGACTCTGGATGCCCACCTGGCCACCCCGCTGCACCGGGAGCTGTTCCGCTTTCGCTAACCCCCGGCACACCTCATCGCTTCACCCGCGACATCAAAAGGGCTTCCCGAGGGAAGCCCTTATCGTCACCCACCCGATATCAGTCTCGGCTCACCGTGAGTGTCACAAAGCCACGGTTGTTCTCGTAAAATCCCCAGGCATCGTTGGCAAAACAGTAGAGATAGCCACTCTTGGTCGGCGTGATGCTGGCCTCTTTGCCGATCACAAAGGTGCTGGGCCGCGCCGGGGTGCCATCGGTGTCCGGGTTACCCGCATCCGCCACCACCCCTATCAAGGCAAACCATTCCGCATCTTCCAGCCGCTTGGTAGCGGAAACATTGGCCTGACTGTTGCGAGTCACTATGCCGTTGAAGCGCTCGATCTTGCCAAGCGCATCACCCAACAGGTGTGCAAGTGCTCTATCGCGCACCCCCTCGGGGCCAGCCGGAACATGAGAGTCCTGCCACTCACCATGAGCGTTGAAACGATAATGGCGACCGGCCTCCAGATAGATACCGGTCCAATACCAGGGGTGGCGGGCATAGACATCCAGGGTGATCGAACCCTCCGTTGACCACTCCTTGGTTGGCAGATAGGGAAGCTGATTGATGGGAGAGATCTCGCGCCGATCATTCACTGACCTGTGGATCTCGGCGGAGTGAAGATTCGGCAAGCTGCGCGGCGAGGTGAGCAAGAGCTTCATCAGACCAACATGGGATTCGTGCAGCAGGCCAGCAGGATCAGGATGTAGCTGTGAGCTTGCTGACTCCCTGAACACCAATCCACACTGGCCAGCCTCCTCCATCATCCAGGCCAGAGTGATATCGGAAAGCCCGTGTTCCTTGTAGCCGCCCCCCACGTCGCTATGCACGCCAGCAAACCAGATCTGCTGCATGTCTCGCCCTGGGGCTGGATCCCAGAGAGTCGGGGTGAAGCTGCCTCGTTTCTCGTCGATGGCGACGGCATGGCGCGCCGTCTTGATATGCTTGCCAAGCTGGACGTCGTGAAAGCGGTAGTTGTCGGGACGGTCGAGCAAGTTCAGCAATCCCTTGTCATCGGGAATACCGAGAGCGCCGACAGTATCCCATACCCCAATGAAGCGGATAGCCTGAGAGCCGGGATAAAAGGCGAGATCCGTCAAGTGCTGCTTCTTGCGATACCCCTGATCGTATATCCGCTCAACCACCTCGCCCATCCCTTCGTCAGAGGCGAATCGGACTATGCCGCATCGCCCTATCATGCCCCCGAGACTACGGGCCGTGAACGCACCACGACTAAAGCCAAACAAGAAAAGTTCATCCCCCTCTTGGTAGTGGGTTGCCAACCACTGGTAGCAATCGCGAATGTCTTCACTGAGCCCGAGCCCGATCGTGCCCCCCATCACCTTGTCAACCAGACCACCACTGCCGACCCCACTCTGATAACGGGTGAGCTGGGTCTCGTCACAACGCAAGGCATTGAAGAGCTTGAATACATTGGTGGGCGCCAGCACGCCGTCATCTTTGTTGTCTTCGTTGTTCCAGGTCCCATCGCAACAAACAATCAATTTTCTAGCCATCACGCACTCCTTACGTGGGGATATCACGGTCACCACCTCGGCACCGTATGACGCTTTATGCTAGTCCATCCATTGGAGCTCCCACTGTTGTTAAACCACGTTTGTTCCTCTAAGAGCACAAAGTAGTAAGAGATTCCTTCTTTGAAGAGACAAAGGCCGGACACTGCTGCGTCAGCCTTCTTCGGGTCATTTTCTCCATGGGCTGGCTATTCTCAACAGAGTCTTGTGCCCAAAGTGGAGCTACCCATGGATCGCTACTACAAACACCTGGCCATCAGCGGCCTCATTTCCTTCGGAGGCCTTGCCCTGATACTGCTGCTGCAAACCATCCCGTTCATTTCCAACATCATGACCGCCATCTTCTTTGCCGGATCGGTGGGGGCCGTCATCAACAACTATTACCGCCTCGCCAGGCTGCACGACAGTGGTGCCATCGCCCACATCAGCCAACCCCAGGTGATCGTGACGCAGTTTTATGTCTCCCTGCTCTTTTCCGGCATGCTTGGCTTTATCGC
This sequence comes from Aeromonas rivipollensis, assembly GCF_037811135.1. Lineage (NCBI taxonomy): Bacteria > Pseudomonadati > Pseudomonadota > Gammaproteobacteria > Aeromonadales > Aeromonadaceae > Aeromonas > Aeromonas rivipollensis. The sequence continues at coordinate 3,698,486 of NZ_CP149130.1, forward strand.
CTACGGGCTCTTTGCCAGCAGCCTGCTGCAGGGGGACCTATTCCCCAAGTTCAAACACATGGAGCACCCCTATGTCTCCTTGCAAACCCTGCTGACCCTGGCCTCTCCTGCGACCAATCTGGATGCCGCCAAGGCAGTCATCTGGGCCTTTATCGCCGGTTTTTCCGAGCGATTCGTCCCCAATGCCATCGATGCCCTCACCAAGGCTGCCCCCCCTTCCGGGCAAGACGCCCCCAGATAAGGGCCTGGGCAAGCGGGGGCATCGCCACCCAACGTGCAGGCAGAGACTGCCCAGCATCCGGATGAAACACGCAGGCGCCCATCCTGGCGCCGCCTTTTTATTCGCATATCGGCATCACTGAACAGCCCCTCCCTCCCCTGGTGCCAACGCAGCGGTACGGCGCCACGAGCAAGCCCCTCATTCGGATATTGATGCAGGTTGAATGAATCAATATCATCTTGCCGCCCCTGGTCATGGATAAGAATGCTGTATGTCCTTTGAGAAAAAGCATGGTGAGTTCATCTTCAATATGCAGGAACACCTGGTCACTTGTGAGCTGATCGGCCCTTTCAATGAAGAGGGCATGCTGGCGTGGATTTCGGAGATAAAGTCAGTGGTAAACAGCCTGGACGGGAAGCGTTTCTGCGCCCTGGTGGACCATCGCCAGCATCAGGGGTGGTGCTATCCGCCCTGCACCATCTCCAGGAGACCTATGTGTGGCTTGCCCGGAAGGATCTGGTGGCCATCGCCTCCCTCTATTCGGCCAAAGTGCTCCATCACATCGCCCTCTCCTGCCTGTCTCCCACTCACCCGGACCATATCCGGGCATTCAACGACCCTCAAGAGGCCATCGCCTGGTTAAATGCACAATACCAGGCGCAGTAGGCCACCCGGCCTGTACTGATACGCAGTATGCCGCGCCCTCACCGCCCGGGTCCGGATAAACAGGCCCCAGGCCATGCCCTGAGGTGCTGCACCCGGCAGCAGCCGATGGCTATTCCCCGAGCGGCAGGAACGAGGCCCCCGTCAGAACAGCCGCATCTTGCCCGGTTATCTGTACCGCCACGGCAGCATCCCGGCCAAGGGGCATCTCCGCCGCCCGCACGCTGCCGCCCCAAAAGCTCGCCACCAGTATCAGGGCCCCGGCCAGCCCGTATTTGATCCAGGATTTCATCGCCTTGCTCCCCTCTCTTTGGCCTTCGCCACCCCGTGGCAAGCAGGTCCATTTATCAGTGGGCAGAAGATAGGAGGGATTTGTGAGGGGAAAATGAGGCTGTGTGAAGCCAGGGTGAAGTCGGGGGAAGTCAGGAGAAATCAGTAGCGAGTCACGACAAGCATGGCGATTGGCAGTACAGGGAAGAGAAAGTTCTCAAGGCTCACCCCATGCCATCACCGTCTTGATGTACGGTCAATTAGCGCAGCGTAATCGTCCGTATACAGCTGCGCACAGAGTCATGGCAAGACAGGCAGGATACCCTGGAGCAGCGGCTTCTCGGCGACCTCCTTTTCGCTATTCGAACCTACGGGCCTGCAGAGATGGGGACTCCGGGATATTCCAAGCTCCCATGTTTTTCGGACAAGCAAGCTCCCCAAAGGGCAGACACATGATGCTGATATGCCACATGTTATTGATACCTGCTGGCATCTCGATATAACTCTGCATCTAGATTTTGGCTTTTTACCATTCTTTATTAAGGATATACAGCAGAGACTACTGACAACACCATTTGTAGCGACATTAAATATAAATTCACAACTGCACTTGGCAGACTAAAAACTCCTTTCATAATATTTATTCGAACTGCAAAAAGATGGTCGTTCGGTCACATTGCAACATGATCTTTTTATGCGCGGAGATAAATCATGAACATCAAAGAAGTAATGAATTCCGTTAAAGAGAAAATAAGACTCGACGCACTTGACCAAAAAATATATAGCGATGCCATTGATGAAGATGGTAATCAATATGTTGATATCGTAATGGAGGGTGGCGGTGTATTAGGTATCGCGTTGATCGGATATCTTTATACCCTGGAAGAGGCAGGGATCAGATTTGGTAGCATAGGGGGGACTTCTGCAGGCTCAATAGCGGCAATGCTTTTGGCAGCCTGCGGGTCACCGTCAGAACGAAAATCAGAAAAAATAATCAATCTGATTGCCGATATGCCAATATCGAGTTTTGTTGATGGCAAGCAGGATGGGGATAACGCCCCTCGGGAATTCATTGACCAAATAATGCGTTACTTTAAAAACAAGGATGCTAACGTACTTCATACTGCATTCAAGGCATATAAAGTAAAAGATAATATTGAAATGATGATGGGGCTGAATAGAGGGGATATATTTCAAGAATGGATGGAATCAACACTGAATAATTTCGGTGTTAGGACTACAGTTGAACTTTATAATAAAATGCACACATCTCCTATTGGCTACCAAAGACGCATTGAAAATAACAAGCATTATGAAGATCAAATCAAAGCAGGAAAGGTGAGTATAACCAACAACCAATTTGGTGTAATCACTGCAGATGTCAGTTCAGAAATGCGAGTCGAGTTTCCCAGAATGGCTGAATTATATTGGGATGACCTCGACAATATAAATCCGGCCATATTTGTAAGGTGCTCCATGTCCATTCCATTATTTTTCAAGCCTTATAAGGTATCTGGCCATGGCTTGGGAGGAATCAGGCTTAGTAAGTGGAGCTTGAACTCAGAAACAAAGAGCATAGCCAATAGTAAAAACTTCCCTCCCGATTACTTCTATTTTGTCGATGGTGGTGTGATATCAAACTTCCCAATTGATATATTTCATAAAGTAGGCGTCGTACCAACAAAACCGACTTTTGGCGTTAAACTTCAACTTGATGATAGACTTACCGATATAAAGAACACCCCTGATTATTTAGCCGCCATATTTGATACAGCCAGGCATGCAATTGAACATGAATTCATAAAAAACAATAAAGATTATACAAATCTTGTTTCATATATAGATACTGGGGATGTCGGTTGGTTGAACTTTGATATGAGCGATGAAGATAAAACAAAACTGTTTACATATGGCACTGAGGCCGCATTGGCGTTTCTCAGGAAATTCAAGTGGGATGATTATAAAGACATCAGAAAGGGGTTATTAAAATCATCCTTGGCTACACCCTGACTTATCGCTGTATTTAAAATAAAATCGCATCACACACCAGAGGGTATCTACAAGTACAGCACATTGATAAAAACCCACCAGCATGGCAGGTGGGTTTTTCTTTGTTATTACCAGACTAATCAGTGAAGACTGCAATCAACCCAACGGCGGCGTGCGCGGCGGCACCTGGCGCTTGTTGCCGGTGGACTCGAAGGCTGAGGCGACGCGCAGCAGCTTGTTGTCGTCGTAGGCGCGACCGGCGAAGGTCAGCCCCACCGGCATGCCGATATCGGCCATCACCCCCATGGGGACGGTGACGGTCGGCACGCCGAGATGGCGAATGGCGAGGTTGCCGTTGGCGACCCAGATGCCGTTGCTCCAGGCGATGTCGGCGGAGGCCGGATTCACATCCGCATCGGCCGGGCCCACATCGGCGACTGTGGGGAAGAGCACGGCGTCGAGCTTAAGCTCGTCCATCCACTCCTCCAGATCCAGCTTGCGGGTCTGCTCCAACCCACGCAGGCCGTCCGGCACTGTGGCGATCTCGTCCCAGGATTTCAGGCCGCGCTTGGCCATATTGACGTACTCGTCCATGCCCGCCGCCAGATCGCCCTCGCGGTTCGGCAAGGTGCCGGGATCGTGGGGGAAGATCTTGGGGCCATCCACATCGGCCAGCTTATTGAGCTTGGGATCGCCGTTGGCGCGCAGGAAGTCGTCGAACGCCCAGCCGGAGAGCTCCCAAAGCTCGTCGTTGAGAAACTCCGGTGACACTATGCCGCGATTGAACACGGTGGGTGCGCCGGGTCTATCCCCTTCGCAGTTGGAGACCAGCGGGAAGTCCACCTCGATGACTTCGGCGCCAGCGGCTTCCAGGGCCTTGCGTGCCTCTTCCCAGAGGGCAATCACGGAGTCGCGGGTATGGATGCGCTGACCGGTCGGGCCGCCGATGCCGGGGTGCTCGCTGGTGCCGGCCAGTTCATCCTTGTTGATAAACATGCGCGGCACCCCGAGGCGCTTGCCCTTGAGGGCATCGGACTTGGCAGCCAGCTCCAAGTAGGAAGCCGGACGCACTTCCGAGGCCTTGGGGATCTTGACCCAGGGCTGCATGCGCCAGAGATCCCCACGGGTGTCGCTATCGTCGGCCACCACCACATCCAGCACTTCCAAAAGGTCTGCCATGGTGCGGGCGTAGGGCACGACGACGTCCATGGTCGGAGTCAGGGGCCAGTTGCCGCGCACCGAGATGACGCCACGGGACGGTGTATAGGCACAGAGGCCGTTGTTGGAGGCAGGACCTCGGCCGCTCGACCAGGTCTCTTCCGCCAGACCAAAGGCAGAGAAGCTGGCGGCGGTGGCGGTGCCGGCACCGTTGGAGGAACCGGAGGCAAAGGGCGCGGTGAGATACTTAGCGTTATAGGGGCTCTCGGCACGGCCATAGACGCCGCGCTGCATGCCGCCATTGGCCATCGGCGGCATATTGGTCTTGCCGAGGCAGATGGCACCGGCGGCGCGCAGGCGCTCAACGGTAAAGGCATCGCGCTGGGCCACCAGATCCTTGAAGGCCGGGCTGCCGGAGGCGGCGGTCAGCCCCTTGACCAGGTAGCTGTCCTTGGCGGTGTAGGGGATGCCGTCGAGCGGCCCCAGGGTTTCGCCACGGGCGCGGCGGGCATCGGAGGCTTGCGCCTCTTTCAGGGCATAGGGGTTGGGCACCACCACGGCGTTGAGGCGGGTTTGTGTCTCGGGGCCGTTGTAGGCGGCGATCCGGGCCTGATAGGCCTCGACCAGTTCGACCGCTGTGGTGCGGCCCGATTCGAGCGCACCGCGCAGCTCGGCAATGGAAACCTCGGTCACTTCGATCATGGGGATCTCCTGTAAAAGGGTGACTGTTTGTCATGATGATCGCCGCATCGGCGCCTGCGACCATCAGGTTATCAAGAGATAAAACCCCACGGCGTGGGGTTTTGAATGTCTACACTCTTCGACCAGCTTATTTGCCGGACGGGATCTGCTGGGTAATGCAGTGGATATTGCCACCCCCCAGCAGGATTTCCCGGGCCGGCACGCCGACCACTTTATGCTCGGGGAAGATCTCTTCCAGAATGCGCTGGGCCTCGCCGTCGGTGGCGGCATCCAGCAGCGGATAGACGATGCGATCGTTGGTGATAAGGAAGTTCACGTAGGAACCGGCCAGACGGCCCTCAGCCTCGCGCGGCACACCGCTGCCGCTCTCGACGCCGGCGGACTCCTCCTCGGTGCAGAACAGCGGGCCCGGCTGGGGCAGCTTCCACACTTTCAGCTTGCGACCCTTGGCGTCCACCGCAGCTTCCAGCACCTTGAGGGCGGCCAGGGAGCGGGCGTACTGGGGATCGTTTTGATCGTCGGTCCAGTGCAGGGCCACTTCACCCGGGCGCACGAAGCAGCAGATGTTGTCGATGTGGCCGTCGGTCTCGTCCATGTAGACACCTTCGTCCAGCCAGATAAAGCTCTTCACCCCCAGATAGTCGCGTAAGTAAGCTTCGATCTGATCCTTGCTCAGGTGCGGGTTACGGTTCTCGTTGAGCAGGCACTCGGCGGTGGTCATGCAGGTACCTTCGCCGTCCACGTGGATGGAGCCCCCTTCCAGAATGAGCGGCGCGTCGTAGCGATCCATGCCGTGCTGCTCCAGCATCCGGGCTGCCACTTCTTCATCCTGATCCCAGGGGTAGTAGAGCCCCCCCTTGTGACCGCCCCAGGCGTTGAAGCCCCAATCCACGCCGCGGCACTCGCCGGCGGCGTTGGTGACGATGGTCGGGCCTGTATCGCGGGCCCAGCAGTCATCGCTGTTCATCTCCACCAGAGTGACGTGGGCGGGCATGATGGCGCGGGCCTGCTCCATAAACTGGGCGGGCACCCCCATAAAGACAGGGGTGGCCTGCCCGATGGCATCCGCCACCTTGGCAAAGGTGGCCTGTGCGAAACGACCGGCGCCCCGCCAGTTGTCCGGGCGGAACGGCCAGATCATCCAGACGGCCTGCTGGTGCGCCCACTCGGCAGGCATGGTGAAGCCGTCGGCGGCCGGAATGGAGTTGATGGTCTTGATGCTCATCGCAAGGCTCCTTGAATGGATTGAGGCCCCCACCTTGACCTGGGAACCCTGGAAAAATAAGAGTGGGTCGCAGTGTAAGAAGTTGCGTGCCCATCCATCAAATGAATAGGATGGATTGTCCCATAAACACGGCGAATAATCCCCACCATGAAACTGCACCAGCTCGACCTCAATCTGCTGCTCGCCCTTGACGCCCTGATGACGCAAGGCAGCGTGACCCGCGCCGCCGAGTCGCTCTTTATCAGTCAGCCCGCCATGAGCCACGCCCTCAATCGCCTGCGGGCCTTCTTTGACGATCCGCTGCTGGTGCGCACGCCCCAGGGGATGCTGCCGACCCCCCGGGCCCAGCGGCTGCATCTGGGGGTGCAGCAGGTGCTGCGGCTGCTGGAGCAGCAGCTCTCCGAGGAGGATCTGTTCGAACCGCGCCACTCCAAGCGCCGCTTCGTGCTCTGCACCACAGACTACGTGGAGTGCGTGCTGATCCCGCCCCTTATCCAGCGCCTCAGGAAGCTGGCCCCAGGGGTCACCATCGAAATCCGCATACTGCGCGACACCCTGCCGGAGGCGGAGCTGGCGAGCGGCGAAATCGACCTGGTGCTGGGGTTTGACGAGTACATGCAGGTGCCGGGCTATCTGGGCAAGGAGACCTGGCTCACCGAGCCCCTGGCCGGACTGGTGCGCGCCACCCTGGAGCTGGAGGAGGAGCGTATCACCCTCGCGCAGCTTATCGAGATGCCCCACGTGTTCCACTCGCCGCTGGGCACCTCGGAGGCGAGCCTCGACCGCTATTTGCAGAGCCTGGGACATAGCCGCACCATCTCGGTCAACAGCCAGAGCTATATGTCCGCCGCCGCCATCGTCAGCCAGAGCGATCACCTGCTGGTGCTGCCGAGCATGGTGGCCGAGCTGCTCGCCAACCACTGGCCGCTGAAAAGCCTGCCCCTGCCGGAAGACGTGCCGGACTATCACCTCAACTGCGTCTGGCATCCGGTGCACGCCCAGCAGCCCGCGCTGATCTGGTTGAAGGCGTTGATGAAGGAGCTGGTGAGTCCTCAATAAAAGAGACATACAAACTGCGTCTGGCACACTCAGTCACCATGCCCAGCAGCCGGCCTTGATCTGGTTGAAGGCGTTGATGAAGGAGCTGGTGAGTCCTGACTAACCCCCCCTCATCCCCAGCCCTTCTCCCGCGAGGGGAGAAGAGAGCAGATCAGTGTCTGTGGATAAATAGTGGCAACCAACAGGTGGACTCCTTTGCTAGCCTCGTCTCGACCAGCTCCTCGATCAATTCCCTCTCCCTACGGGAGAGGGAAAGCGCTCAACGGGCCTCTGAAGCGACCGGCAGCTCCCCGCGGGCGATGGCGGCCAGCAGCAGGGCGTGATCTTCCCGGGTGCGCTGGCCATAGGCCACGGCGAAGTCGGCAATGACCTCATCCATCGTCTCCGACTTGCCGAGGTAGCCGGCGATCTGGGCCGCATCCCCCGACTTGGCATGGGCCAGCGCCAGGGCCCAGCCGCACAGCTGGCAATACTCGACGAAGTGGCGGGGCTTGACCATGCCAGGGGTGATGTCGATGCCCCCCTTCATGTCCCGCAGTTGGCGCACGTAGAAGTGACGGCCCCTGAGATCGCACCAGCCGAGGAAGATATCCGGCGATCCCTGGATCATCCGCTGGCCCCGCACCACCCGCCGCCCCTGGTTGCCGCTGTCGTCTTCCGAGGTGAAATAGGGGGCCAGCACCGAGGGTTGCGCCTCCTTGACCTGCAAGAAGAGGGGATCGTCATCGTCGGCGCCGGTCAGCAGGATCACCCAGCAGCGGGTGCCCACGCTGCCCACCCCCACCACCTTGCGGGCGACGTCCACGACCCGGTAGCGGCGCAGCAGTATGCGCCTGTCCTCCGGCAGGGAGGCGAGATAGGCCTCCAGCAACTCGCCGAGCACCTCATAGACGGGCTCCCCGTCCTCGGTGTGGGTCTCGCGGATGACGAAGGGGTGGAGTTCGCGGATCCTGTGCTGATCGTCCACCAGATCCGTCATCTTGCCGAGCACCTGCAGGTGGTTGCGGCCCCGGGCCTTGGCGAAGGTGGCCTTGACCCTTCTGTGGGCATCGACGGAGAAGGCGTCGAGCACCGAGGCCTGTTCGATGTGATCGTACCAGACCCTCATAAAGCCCATCTTGCCGTATTCCCGCAGCTTGGTGCGGTAACCGGTCGCTATCATCCTGGCCGCCTCACGCTGGCGGGCGGCGTCGGCCCCCAGGTACTCCGCCGCCACCAGGGCGCTGGCGGCCAGGCGCTTGAGATCCCACTCCCAGGGGCCGAGATGGGTCTCATCGAAGTCGTTGATGGCCAGCACCAGGTTGCGCTCGGCACTCGCATAGAGGCCGATATTGGCGACATGCATGTCGCCGCAGGCCTGAACCATGAGGCCGGAGTGGGGGGTAGCGACGAGATCCCCCGCCATGATGGCGGCCGCACCGCGCAGGAAGGCGAAGGGGGACTCCTGCATCCTGGCATGGCGCACCGGCACCAGCTGCTTCAAGCGAGTGGTGGCCTGGGCCTTGAGCACGGCGATGGGATCCCTGTCATAGGGTGCGGGCGGCAGCCAGGAGTGAGCTTCGCGAGGAAACTGTTCCCGCAGGGCCTTGCCGGCGGCGAACCGCTGTGCGATGGAGAGCCGTGGCGTGGTGAAGTGCGCCAATATAGCCCGAGACGTTGCCTTTCTGGTCATTCCCTTTCCTCCAGCCGATATCCTCACCATCAAGATGGAAGAGGGGGCAGGCAGGGGCAAGCAGCGGGGACAAATATAGGGTCAGGGGCCTGACCGGATTCAGCGCCTGGGGGTCAGGGCCGCCATCAGCTGGTCGACGACCGCGACCAGCAGAGCGCGGTCGGGGTGGCACTGGGCGAAGGTCACCAGCCCCTGGATGTTGACCTGCAAGAAGGCGGTCAGGGTGGGGATGTCGCCCCCGGGGGCCAGCTCCCCCCGCTCGCTGGCCTGATGCAGCAGCTGCGCCAGGTCGCTTTCCAGCTCGCCATAGATGACCTTGAAGCGCAGGTGCAGCTCTTCATCCTGCTCCGCCAGCTCCATCAGGGTACGGGTCAGCAGGCAGGAGCCCTGCAGGGCATCGTCCACCAGCTGGGTGAAGAAAGCCTTCAGCCCGGCCAGCGGGCTCGGCTGATCGAAGCAGCGACGGCGCTGGGCGCCCTTCTCCTGCACATAGTGATCGACCGCCGCCAGCAGCAGGCCCCGCTTGTTGCCAAAGGCGGCATAGAGACTGCCCGGGTGCAGCCCGGTCGCCGCCACCAGATCCTGCATGGTGGTCTTGGCATAGCCTCTGGCACGAAACGCCTCCATGGCGCTTCGCAGGACAAGGTCCCGATCAAATTCGGCACTGCGCATGGGATCTCCGCTGGCAAGGGCCCGGCGTACCGGGGAACAGGGCGGCAAGTTTACCCCAGCAGGCAGGCAAGACCAATCCATGTTGAATGCTTGCTCAAAAAAGACTTGCGTACAAACCAAAAAACGTCTTGAATGCCCATTCAAGAATCACCCCCGAGGACGCTCTGCATGGATACCCTGTTTCAACCTTACCGCCTCAACGGCACCCTCACCCTCGCGAATCGCTTCATGATGGCCCCCCTCACCCGTTGCATGGCGGGCCCGGGACTGGTGCCGACCGCGCAGATGGCCGCCTATTATGGCCGCCGCGCCGACATAGGCCTCATCATCTCCGAAGCCACCATCATTCGCCCGGACGGCCAGGGCTATCCCAACACCCCGGGCATCTACAGCCCTGAGCAGATCGCAGGCTGGAAACAGGTCACCGAGGCCGTGCACGCCAAGGGAGGCAAGATCTTCGCCCAGCTGTGGCACGTGGGTCGCCTCTCCCACCCCTTCTTCCATCAGGGCGAGGTGCTGGCACCGTCCGCGGTCGCCCATGAAGGCACAGTGCCGCGCATGCGTGAGCTGGTGTATCAGGTGCCCCGCGCCCTGACGGTGGCCGAGATTGGCCAGCTGGTCGAGGATTACGCCCAGGCCGCTGCCAACGCCATCGAGGCGGGCTTTGATGGTGTGGAGATCCACGGTGCCAACGGCTACCTCATCGACCAGTTCCTACACCACTCGAGCAACCTGCGCACCGACCAGTACGGTCAGACCCCGGAGAACATGAGCCGCTTCGCCCTGGAGGTGGTGGACGCCATCAACGCCCGCATCGGCAGCGAGCGGGTGGGCCTGCGCCTCTCCCCCGGTGCCTATGTCCATCTGGCGGGCAGCCCGGCAGATCGCGCCGTGTTCGACCATCTGCTGGCCGAGCTGAACAAGCGTGCCCTGGCCTATCTGCACCTCGGCATCTTCGATGACAGCCTCACCTTCGACTATCTGGATGGCCGCGCCTCCGACTACCTGCGCGCCCACTACGACGGCCACCTGGTGGGGGTCGGCAACTACAGTGCCGAAACCGCCGCCGAGGCGATCCGCGCCGACCGCTTCGATCTCGTCGCCATCGGCCGCCCCCTCATCGCCAACCCGGATTACCTGAGCAAGCTCAAGGCCGCCGAGACCCTGGTGCCCTACTCGGAGGCCATGCTGGCGGAATTGGTATAAACCGCGCCGCGCCCTGAGACCGCTCTGTGGCCGGCACCATGCTGTCGAAGCTGGTGCAAGCCGCCAGATCCGGGCCATACACAGGCCGGGCCGCCGTTGCCCGGCCAGCTTGTTCCTGACCAAGGATGGGATCTGCGCCCTGGCGCGGGTTTCCAATGTTTGGGCCCCTCTCCCGGGCCCTTTTTTGTGCCCTCCTTCTGCCCCTTAAAAATGGTTGCCTTCAACAACCAGTTGGCTATATTGGTTGCAGGTAACAACCAGAAGGACACTCACAAGATGGATCCCCGCCCCCTGCGCGCCCTGTCACGGGAACTGGTACGCGAACTCGGCATGCTCTCCCAGCAGTGCGGCTCCCTGGCCCTCAGCCCCCTGGAGGCACACCTGCTCATAGAGCTGGAGAGCGGCCCCGCCACCAATCAGCAACTGGCCGAGCGGCTGCGCATCGACAAGTCCAATGCCAGCCGCCCCCTGGCCCGCCTCGCAGAGCGGGAGCTGATCGCCTGGCAGCCGCACCCCTCGGACGGGCGCAGCAAACAGGCGACCCTCACCGAGCAAGGATGCGCGCAACTCCATGATCTGCACCGACAGATGGATGAGGCCATGGCCGAGACACTGGCCCAGCTCGCCCCCGAGGAGCGCGAGCGGCTCTGGGAGGGCATGCGCCTCTATCGCAGCGCCCTCTCCCGCGCCCGTCGCCAGCAAGGCTATCGCATCAGGCCCATAGCGCCTGAGGACAATGCCGCCATCGCCGCCGTGATCCGGGCCGTCTCCGCCGAATACGGCCTCACCGCCGACAAGGGCTACGGGGTGGCGGATCCCAACCTCGACTTCCTCCATGAGACCTATCAAGGCAAGCAGAGCCGTTATTGGGTCATAGAGGGGCCGGACGGCGCCATTCTCGGCGGCGGCGGCATAGCCCCCCTGGCGGGGGAGACAGGGACCTGCGAGCTGCAGAAGATGTACTTCCTGCCCGCCCTGCGCGGCCTGGGGCTGGGGCGGCGGCTGGTGTTGCAGGCCCTGGCGGAGGCACGCACCCTCGGATACTTGCGCTGCTATCTGGAGACCACGGCCGATCTGCGGGAAGCCACCAGCCTCTACGAGTCGCTCGGCTTCGAGCACCTGCCGGGCCCCCTCGGTTGCACCGGCCACGACGCCTGCGAGATCTGCATGGTGTTGGAACTGGAATAGAGCGCCCCCTCATCCCCAGCCCTTCTCCCGCGAGGGGAGAAGGGAGCAAAACAGGATTCCGCTCTCTTTCGGGCAAGCATCATGTGGTTCCCTCTCCCTCCGGGAGAGGGCCAGGGTGAGGGCTGCTGTCGACCGGCCAGGTGCGATGCCATAGCCCCTGAAGTCTGTCCTTATCAGGCTAAACGACACAAAAAAGAGACCCCGCCGAAGCGGGGTCTCTTTTATCGTCAACCATCAAGGTTTGCGAGCAGGTATCAGTGCTCGCGGGTCTGGCGGAACGCCACGTCGGGGTGACGCTCCTGGGCCAGGCGCAGGTTGACCATGGTCGGGGCTATGTAGGTGAGGTTGTCACCGCCATCCAGGGCCAGGTTGACCTCGTTCTTGCGCTTGAACTCCTCGAACTTCTTGACGTCCGTCCCTTCCACCCAGCGGGCGGTGGAGACGTTGACCGCCTCGTAGATCGCCTCGACGTTGTACTCGCTCTTCAGACGCGAGACCACCACATCGAACTGCAGCACACCGACGGCACCGACGACGAGATCGTTGCTGATGAGCGGACGGAACACCTGCACGGCACCCTCTTCGGAGAGCTGCACCAGCCCCTTGAGCAGCTGCTTCTGCTTGAGGGGGTCGCGCAGGCGGATGCGGCGGAACAGCTCGGGTGCGAAGTTCGGGATGCCGGTGAACTTGAGATCCTCACCCTGGGTGAAGGTGTCGCCGATCTGGATGGTGCCGTGGTTGTGCAGCCCTATGATGTCACCGGCGCAGGCTTCGACCGCCTGCTCGCGGTCACCGGCCATGAAGGTGACGGCATCGGAGATGTTCACATCCTTGCCGATGCGCACATGGCGCATCTTCATGCCCTTGGAGTAGGTGCCGGACACTATGCGCATAAAGGCGATACGGTCGCGGTGCTTGGGATCCATGTTCGCCTGGATCTTGAACACGAAACCGGAGAACTTCTCCTCGGTCGCCACCACTTCGCGGCTCTCTGCCTTGCGCGGCATGGGGGCCGGGGCCCAGTCGGTCAGGCCGTCCAGCATGTGGTCGACGCCGAAGTTACCGAGGGCGGTACCGAAGAAGACCGGGGTCATCTCGCCGGCGATGAAGGCCTCGTGATCGAACTCGGGCGAGGCGCCCTGCACCAGCTCCAGTTCGCCGCGCAGCTGGGCCGCCAGATCTTCACCTATGGCGGCGTCCAGTTCCGGGTTGTTCAGCCCCTTGACCACCCGCTTCTCCTGGATGGTGTGGCCCTGACCGCTCTGGTACAGATAGGTCTCGTCCTTGTAGAGGTGGTAGACCCCCTTGAAGGACTTGCCGCAGCCGATGGGCCAGGTGATGGGGGCGCACATGATCTTCAGCTCGCGCTCCACCTCGTCCATCACTTCCATGGGATCGCGCACTTCGCGGTCCAGCTTGTTCATGAAGGTGAGGATGGGGGTATCCCGCAGCCGGGTGACTTCCATCAGCTTGCGGGTCCGGTCTTCGACACCCTTGGCGGCGTCGATGACCATCAGGCAGCAGTCGACCGCCGTCAGAGTACGATAGGTATCTTCGGAGAAGTCCTCGTGACCCGGGGTGTCGAGCAGGTTGACCAGACAGTCCGCATAGGGGAACTGCATCACCGAGGTGGTGATGGAGATACCACGCTGCTTCTCCATCTCCATCCAGTCGGATTTGGCGTGCTGGCCCGAGCCACGGCCCTTGACGGTACCGGCACGCTGTATGGCCTGTCCGAACAGCAGGACTTTTTCGGTGATGGTGGTTTTACCCGCATCCGGGTGCGAGATGATCGCAAAAGTGCGTCTCTTGGAGACTTCACTCAGAAATTCAGCTGACATAATTCGACGTTCTTCTATTGAGCGGCGGCCTTGGCCCCCGTGGGAATAAATGCGGGACAGCACCTTGGGATCAGGGCTCCCATGCAGACAACGACGCCACGCAGCCGGGTCATGGAACCCGCAGGTGGAAAAAGGAGGAGCGCTGCGTTACATGGGCCTTCTCGCCTGAGTCAAAGCAAAATTGCGCGACATTATACCCGCGCGAGTGAAAAATACCCAGCCCGGCATGAGGGGGCAGAAGGCCGCTTCGGGATCAGGCCGCCTTCACCACCCGGTTGCGCCCCGCCAGCTTGGCTGCGTACATGGCCTCGTCGGCCCGGCGTATCAGCTCCCCGAGATTGTCATCCTCTGCCCTGTACTGGGCACAGCCGATGCTGACGTGGATGGGATGATCCTCAGGCACTCCCTCGATGACGAGGCGGGAGACCGCCATCCTGACCCGCTCCGCCACCTCGGCCGCCTCCTCAAGATCGGTGTCCGGCAGCAGCACCAGAAACTCCTCCCCGCCGTTGCGCCCCACCCTGTCGAGGCTGCGTACCTGCTCCTCGATGCAATGGGCCACAGCGGTCAGCACCTGATCCCCCACCTGGTGGCCGAGCTGGTCGTTGACCTTCTTGAAGTGATCTATGTCCAGCAGCAGCACGCACAGGGGCTTGCCGCTCGCGCGCGCCTGGCTGAACCATTTGCGCCCCTTGGCCTGGATCTGGCGCCGGTTGTGGATGCCCGTCAGCTCGTCCGTCATGGCGAGGTGCTGCATCTTGCGAGTACGGCTGCGCTGATGGAGCACCAGTACCCCCATCACCAGCAGCGACAGGACCACCACCAGATATTGCCAGTAGCGCCGCTCCTGCAACTGCTTGAGCTTTTCTGCCTGCAACTGCTGGCTGGATCTGAGGGCCTGGTTCTCCAGCTCCTTGCGCGCCAGATCGAACTCGAAGCGCATCTGCAGGGCCCGCTGTTCCCGCAGCCGCTGATCAAGCTCCTGACGGGTCTGCACGAAGGCCTTGAGGCTGGCCAGCGCCTCCGCGACCCGACCCTGATGTTCAAGCACCCGGGCGCGCACCTCGTGCACCCAGGCGAGGAAGCGCAGGTTCTGCTCCCGGGCAAAAATCGGCTCGGCCTCGTTCAGGTGCCGCAGCGCCTCGGCCGGTTTGCCCATGGCATCTAGCGCTGTAGCCATGACGATGTGCCAGTGGCCCAGGGTCACGCTGTCCGCCCCCTCCCCCTGATGCAACAAGGTGGCGGCCTGTTCCAGCTTGGCCATGGCCTGCGCCGTCTTGCCCTGCCTGAGCAATATGGTGGCCAGCTCTATCCTGCTCCAGGCCAGCACCCCGTCCTGCTGCTGCGCCTCATAGTAGCGCTCGGCCTCCGCCATCAGGGGCAAGGCCTTGTCGTACTCTGCCGTGTCCACATAGAGCAGCCCCTGCTGGGTGTGGATATCCACCAGCCGCTCCTGATCCCCCAGCGTCCGGTAGTCGTGCTCCAGCTCCCGGAAATAGCCCTCGGCCCGCTCGAAGAGTCCCATCCGCCGATAGGCGTTGGCGATCCTGGCCAGTACCTCGCGCCCCTTGTTCTCCAGCCCCAGGGCCTCGTAGCGGCGGTGGGCATCGATAAGCTCCATCAGCCCCTCGGCCAGCTCCCCCTGGTAGGAGTACATCTCTCCCCGCAAGTTGAGGATGTCGGCCCGCTGCCGCTCATCCCCCAGCCTGCGCGCCAGGGTCAGGGCGGCGTCGTAGTCCTGCCGCGCCTCGTCCATGTTGCCGAGCAGTTGCTGATGATAACCGCGACAGGCGAGCAGTCCGCTCTCGGCGACCCTGTCCTTGCGGCCCCTCACCTCTGCCAGCGCCTTGTCGGCAAACTGCACGGCGCGCAGGAACTCCTCGTCCCGCTCGCTCGGCTGGGCCCAGCACTGCAACCGGGCGATGCGCCCTTGCACCTCGGGCGGGTAGTCATCGACATGAGCAACCAGGGCGGCGACCCGCTCGCGAAACACCTGCAGGGGCGGGGCATCATCCTCCAGCTGCTGCAGCTCCAGGGACAGCGCGGGCTCGGTCAGCCGGGGGGACACCGCGAAGGCCGGTGTCACTCCCAGCCATAACAGCAGGCTAATACCCATCAGGATCTTCATGCAGATTCAGTCTCCCCGTTCGATGGCCCGGACGCCGTGCCCACCGCCTCAATCATATCCCTCCTTGCCATGGGCGCACAGCCACGGCATTCATTGCCCTGTCAGCACTCACTCCCGCTATCTCATTCTTTACAGAAGGAAAGTCTGCATCGACTATAAGCGAACTGACACAAGGGAAGGGATGATGAATGACCTACGAGGAGCTGCGGGAGGCTTACGACAGGTTGTTGCTGGAGAATGAGCGCCTCAAACGCATCGCTGATGACGCACGGGAGAAGCTGGATGCCGCCATGGACGGCACAGGCCTGTGCATCTGGCAGAACCATGTCCCCACCGGCAAGCTCATCATCTTCAACCGGCGCTGGGGATCCATGCTCGGCTATCAGCCCAAGGAGCTGTCTGCCCACTTCGACATCTGGCGTGAGCACCTGCACCCGGAAGACAGGGAGCGGGTGCTGCAGGCCTTCTTCGACCACCTGGAGGGCAAGAGCCCTTTCTATCAGGTGATGCACAGGATGATCGGCAAGGATGGCAAGACCACCTGGGTGCTGGACCGCGGCCGGGTGGTGGAGCGCGATGAACAGGGCAACGCCATCCGGGTGATGGGCACCCACATCGACATCACCCACGAGAAGGAGTACGAGCAGCAGCTGGCCCAGCTCGCCCACCGGGATCCCCTCACCGGCCTGCTCAATCGCACCGCCATGCACCGCCAGTTTCCGGGGGAGCACAGGGCCATCTGCTTCATCGATCTCGATGACTTCAAGCAGGTGAACGACAACCTGGGCCACCGCGCCGGGGACGAGTTGCTGGTGGCCCTCAGCCAGCGGCTGCGCCACTGCTGCGGCGAGGAGGTCAGGCTGGGCCGGCTCGGGGGGGATGAGTTCGTGTTGCTGCTGCCCTGGCAGAGCGAGGATCCCAGGACCAGCCACCTGGCCCGTCAGTGTGTCGACACCATAGCCACCCCCTTCGAGCTGCCCAATGGAGAGGCGGCCGTGGGCATGAGCATGGGGATAGCGGCCATCCGGCCACAGGATGATTTCAGTACGGCGCTGGCCCGGGCCGATCAGGCCATGTACAGGGTCAAGCGCAGCGGCAAACGGGGATTCTATATCGCCAGACCGAGCGGCCAGCCGCTGCTGGATCAGGATCAGGTCAGCGAACGGGGCCTCTACCACAGGCAAGACGGCTGACGCCGGCCTGCCCCTAGCTGCGTTGCCAGCGCCTGAGCAGCCGGCCCCGCAGGCCGCAGTCCAGCAACCAGCTGTTGTCGAACACCCGCAAGATGGCCGACTTGGCATGCCTGGACATGGCGACGGCGTGGAAGCGGGTCTGCTGCGCTCGCCGCCGGTTCATCCGATCGAGCAGGGCATGGGGCAGGCTCTGGGCGATGAAGTCGGAGATCACCAGCACGTCCGCCTTGGCAAAGTCCGGTTGCTCCAGCTGCATCAGCGCCTGCTCGAGGCAGGGCACCAGATCGGTGCCACCGTGGAAACTCATGGAGAGGAAGCGCTCTGCCTTGTCCAGCCCCGTGTCTGCGGTGATCTCGAGCGTCGCCACCTCGGTGGAGAACAGCATCAGATAGCAGCCCCGCTTCTCGTCCATCGCCAGCTTGAGCAGGGCGAGAAACAGCGCCTTGGCGCACTCCTCCGGATAACCCCCCATGGAGCCCGAGGTATCGACGCAGACGATGAAGGGGCCCCGCGGCTGCACCTCCTGCCCGCCCTGCTCCGGGGAGCGCTGCATCAGCCGCTGACGCGGCAATGTGCCACGAGACTGATAGCTCAGCAGGCGCCGCTCCAGATAGCGGCGATAGAACTCCAGCTCCAGCTCCGGCAGGGCCAGCATCACAGCCTCGCTCGGCAAGAGCCGCATCAGATCGCTGGCCGGGTGCACCCCCACCAGATCGTCAGGCACGTCGTCGGTCTGCACCTCTTCCAGCTCGTGCATGGGCACAGGGGGCAGCGTCCGGGTGTCGGTTCGCCGATCCCGCTCGCTGCGCCCCAGCAGGGCCGCTATCTCCCCCAGCAGGGGTTCGCGCTGCAACATGCGGGCATATTGCTGCACCAGCACCAGGCTGCGCTTGTGCCAGCTGCCCTGAGCCAGATCCCAGAGCCCACCCGCCGAGATCTGGTGCGGATCCAGGGCATCGGCCAGGGTCCGGTTCGCCAGCAGCTGATCCTCTATCTCCTGGCGCTGCTTCTCCCGCTCCGCCTCGGCGATCTGCTGCTGCAACTGCAGCAGGCTGCCCACCAGACTGGCCCGCCACTTCTCCACGAACAGCTGACGCAGCCCCTCTGTCGGTTGACCCATGATCTGGCGCACCAGGCTGCGGGCATCCCCGGCGAAGGGGCTGTGCTGTTCCAGCGCCTCCAGCAGGGCCGGCAGCCGCCCCACCAGCTCGGGCAGGGGCAGCAATCTGTGGGACTGATAGAGCAGGTACTCTCGTTCGAGGGCCACCGGCACCGGCTTGTGGCGCATCTCCTCGCCGAGCTGCTCGCTCCAGGTCTGGATGCGTTTTTTCAGCAGCTTGCCCTGCAGCGGGGAGCGCTTGAGGAACTCGGAGATCTTGGGGGTGGACGCCAGCAGCAGCGCCATCTCCCCCGCCAGCTCCCCCTCACCGATGAGGAGCCCCAGATCCATCATGCCGATCTCTAGCATGGGCACTCCCTATGCAAGGGACGCACAAAGCCATGCTGCAGATGCGGCAGGCGGCCAAACACTTGGGGCCACGTCAGTCCGAAGAGCATCAGGCATCCAGCCTGGGCAGGCGATCCCGCCACTGCTGCAGCTCCTCGCCCAGCCGCTCCAGATCCCGGTTCAGCACGAAGAAGCTGTCCTCCACCTGGCGCAGCCAGTGCTCCCCGACAAAGAGATGGGGCTGGTGACGATCGAACAGGCTGCGCTGCCCCTTGAGGCTCTGCTGCACCCGGACAACCTGGCTCGCCAGCTCACCGAGCTCGGCCTGCCAGGGGGCCGTCACCACCTCGGGGATGGGGGTTCGCTCCACCAGCACCAGAGGCACAGGCTGGCGCTGGACATCCAGCACCTGCAGCCGCAACTGCTCGTCCAGCACCAGCTCGTAGTGCCCCTCCTTGGGGTTGCCAAGGGGCCAGCCCACCAGCGCCTCCCCATTGGGGTGCCAGTGGGAGAGCAGGGTGCGATCGAAGGTGAGGGTCTCGGTCAGCCGTTCGGGATCCCCGCCATCCAGGGGCGCCGGGGTGAGCAGCTGGAAGTGCACCTGCTTGCCGAAGGGTTTGGCGTTGGCCAGCGGCAGCTCGATGCCGCGGGCGCGGCGGCCGAACCACTGCTTGCGCTTGACCGCCTTGCAGGCGAGGCGCTGGGAGACGGCCCCCCTCAACTGCTTGAAGCGCTCGCGCAGGGCCAGCAGCTCGCGGGTCAGCACCAGTTGCTGGTAGCCGTAGAGGCGGGAGAACTCGCCGATCATCTCCAGCAAGGCGGTGCGGGAGGCCTCGTCGTGCCAGAGGCAATCCTTGAACAGCAGCAGATCCAGCGGGGCCACCTCGTCGCGGCCGTTGAAGAAGGCGCTCGCCTTGATGAGCCTCACCGCCTTCTTCCAGCGCCGATCCGACACGTAGCAGCCGTGACCCAGCTGGCTGTCGAGCTGCTGGCGCAACTGGTAGATGAGCTCGA
This sequence comes from Aeromonas rivipollensis, assembly GCF_037811135.1. Classification (NCBI taxonomy): domain Bacteria; kingdom Pseudomonadati; phylum Pseudomonadota; class Gammaproteobacteria; order Aeromonadales; family Aeromonadaceae; genus Aeromonas; species Aeromonas rivipollensis. Next base: position 3,718,133 of record NZ_CP149130.1, read on the forward strand.
AGCAGGCGTCGGGCAGACGCACCTGCTCGATCTCCTCCTGCCAGGCCTCGTACTCCTCACCCCGGATCTGCACCGAGGGGGGCAGGTTCTGGTGGGATTGGCCATCGCTCGCCAGCATGGCCTGGAAGTTGGATTTCTCCTGCACCCTGTCCATCCAGATCCGCACCAGCATGCGATCGTAGAGCGCCTCCAGCCCGCTGTCCGGGGCGGGCAACTCGTTCGAGGCGGTCACCAGCAGCCGCATGGGAATGGGGTGCTGGCTGTCGCCGTTGCGGAACTGCCGCTCGTTGATGGCGGTGAGCAGGGTGTTGAGGATGGCCGGGCCCGCCTTCCAGATCTCGTCGAGGAAGACCACCTCGGCCTCCGGCAGATAGCCCTGAGTCAGCCTCAGGTACTTGCCATCCTCCTTGAGCGCCTGGATGGAGAGGGGGCCGAACACCTCCTCCGGCGTGCTGAAGCGGGTCATCAGATATTCGAAGTGGCGGGCATCGTGAAAGGCGAGCTTGAGGCGCCGCGCGATCAGGCTCTTGGCGATGCCGGGGGGGCCCAGCAGGAAGACGCTCTCGCCACTCAAGGCAGCCAGCAGGCCGAGCCGCAGGGCGTCCTGGCGCTCATAGAGCCCCTCCCCGAGGGCGGCCAGCAGCCGTGGCAGGCGCTCATGGATGGGGGTGGCACGAACAGTATTCTGGGCTAAAGGCGGCATAGGCACAGTTCCGAAGCTGGTATTGTCATCAGTGTCCGCGGGGTCCGGCCTCAGGCCCCGCCTCACTGTCATGGTCTGTTGAATCTGTTCATCCCGCGGTCGGGGTCGGGATCCTGCACGGCCCTGGCGGGACAATCCCGGCACGCAAGGGGGTGCAGCAAAACCTGCGAGAGTGTACTCTGCGCATCAGAATTTACCCCAACGCAGATCAAGAGTGAGCCTTCGCCATGCAAGATCCCCTGCTGGACCCACTGCGTCAGCGCATCCTGGCCAGGATGGGCATCCCCCTCTGGCAACTGAGAGCCCAGGGCTTGCCAGGCAAACCGGCAGACGCTGCTGCAACCCGGCAGCCGGTGACCCTGGCGGCAGAGGATGCGGCGGCCCCACGCCAGCCGCTGGCGGTGCCGACCGGCAAGCTGTGGCTGCAGGCCGAGGCGCTGCCCGCGCCCTCCCTGCTCGGGGATATCTGCCAGTGGCTCGGCATAGGCACGGACGAGGTCTCCTTGCTCGGCGAGCTGCCCGAGGGGATAACGCCCCCCCTGCTCTGGCTGACGGCCCCGGATCCGCGCTGGCCCCATGCCCTCGTCTGCCCGCTCAAGCCCAGCGCGGCACACAAGCGCGCCCTCTGGCAGCAGTGCCGGCAGCGCCAGCCCGGTTGAAGCGGCCAGCCGCCAAATCCCTTGAAGCCACGACCATGGCATGACCATGCCGTCCGTCGCAAGTCCGAATCCCGTCCGGAGTAACCATGTCTGACCTCTTGCCCAGCTTTCGTCCCCTGCTCGAATCCGATTTCGATGCCATCTACCCCATAGAGCAAGCCGCCCACCAGGAGCCCTGGAGCCAGGCCAACCTGCTCTCCTGCTTCGGGCCGCGCTATCTCAATGGCCTGATGCTGGTGGGAGGCCGCCCCGCCGGTTTCTATATCTCGGATCTGGTGGCGGGAGACAGCTCCCTGATGAACATCTGCGTGCACCCCGAGTTTCAGGGCAAGGGGCTGGGGCGGGCGCTGCTGAAAGAGTATCTGGCCCGCAGCAAGGGGAAGGGGGCCGAGGCCTGGTTCCTGGAGGTGCGGGCGGGCAACCGCACCGCCATCAGCCTCTACGAGAGCGAGGGGTTTGCCGAGTATTGCCGCCGCGCCGACTACTACGGCACCGGCCAGGATCGGGAAGACGCCGTGCTGATGTCCCGCCTGTTCGACTTCGGCTGATCCCCCCGGCTTGCCCGCAACGGACAAGGGGGCATGCAGCCCCCTTGTCGCTCTCCTCATCCCGACACCCCTGTCGCCCCTCAGGGCAGGGGGGCATTGTCGATGGAGGGGTCCTCCAGGCTGAGGGTGACCCTCAGCACCGCCTCGAAGGCGGCCCCCGAGAGCGGCATGAAGAAGCCGCGTCCGTAGGTGACGCCGGGCATCCAGATCTGCTGGATATCCACCGCCACCTTGATGGGCCTAAGCGGCTCCCCCGGTCGCTGCACATAGATACCGGGCGCTGTCGCCACCTGCGGGAAGCGCCGCAGTATGTGCTCGCTGCCGTCCCCCGCATCCGGGTTGAGCCGTACCTTGGCCAGCCCAGCCAGGGCGGATTGCATCTCGGGGGCGCGCCACAGCTCGTTATTGAGCGCCTTGCAGCGTCGGCATTTGGCGCGCTCTATCACGTAGAGCAACGGGTATCCCTCCCTCAGCGCCAGCCGCTGCGCCTGCTCATAGCCCTCAGCCCCGCTCAGCCAGGGGTTGTCCTGCCCCTCGGATCCCCCAAGGAGAAACCAGAGTGCACCGGCTCCCGCCAGCAGCAACAACATGCCCGTCAACAGACTCTTGACTCCGATCCCCATGGCACACCTCCCTGAATGAATCCGACCCTCGCCCTTATCATGCCTGACTCTCCCCGAGTTGACGACTTTGTGATCCAGGACAAATGGCGCACACTTGTAAGCCGTAATGTTAGAGTTTAAACTCCAGCCCCGATTTTAGTGCCCCTGCGGGCGCACAACTGTTACTTGAGGATGATTTAGATGTCGCAGCTTCATCTGGTTAGAGTGATGCGTGAGCGTATTGCCCGCCTTGGCAACAAGGCCGCCCTGCGCGTCCAGCAGGATGGCCAGTGGCGCGCCATCGGCTGGCGTACCCTGGGCCAGGCCATGGACTACTGTGCCCAGGCGCTGATCCGCGCCGGCCACCAGCCCACCGAGATGGTCGGCCTCTATGCCCGCAACATGCCGGAGTGGACCCAGGCCGATCTCGGCATCCTCGCCGCCCGCGGCGTCAACGTGCCCATCTACCCTACCAGCACCCTGGATCAGCTGCGCTACATCGTGAAGGACGCCGGCATCAAGCTGCTGTTCGTGGGGGAGCAACCCCAGTTCGATCAGGCGCTCCTGCTGCTCAAGAGTGGCGAGATCAACCAGATAGTCACCCTGGACGGCACTGTCGATCTGCGCGGCTGCGAGCAGGCGAGCCACTTCCAGACCTTTCTGGTCTCCGGCAACCATCAGCCAAGCGAGCAGGCGCTGAGGGAGCGCGAGCAGCACTACCGCATGGATGATCTGCTGACCCTGATCTACACCTCCGGCACCACCGGTGAGCCCAAGGGGGTCATGCTCGATTTTGCCAACATCGCCGCCTGCTTCGAGATGCACGACCGCCGCCTGGATCTTGGCGAGCAGGACGTGTCGCTGTGCATGCTGCCGCTGAGCCACGTGTTCGAGCGCGCCTGGAGCTACTACGTGCTCTATTGCGGCGCCGAGAACGTCTATATCCGCGATCCCCAGAAGGTGATGGAGGTGATTGGCGAGGTGCAACCCACAGTGATGTGCGCCGTGCCGCGCCTCTACGAGAAGGCCTACGCCATGATCCAGGCGAAGGTGGCCCAGGCGCCGCGTCTGCGCCGCGCCCTGTTCGCCTGGGCCACCGGGGTCGGCAAGCGGATGGTCGCCACCCGCCAGGCCGGCAAGTCCGCCTCCCCCCTGCTCTACCTGCAACTGGCCCTGGCCGAGCGGCTGGTGTTTCGCAAGCTGCGTGCCCGCTTCGGCGGCCGTACCCGCTTCCTGCCGGTCGCAGGCGCTCGCCTGGCGGACGACGTCAACCTCTTCTTCCAGGCCATGGGGCTCAACCTCAAGTACGGCTACGGCATGACAGAGACCACGGCCACCGTCTGCTGCTACGAGGACAGCCAGTTCAAGCTCGGCTCTATCGGCACCGTCATGGACGGCATAGAGGTCAAACTCGGCGAGAACAACGAGCTGCTGGTGCGCTCACCCACAGTGATGCGCGGCTACTACAACAAGCCGGAGGCCACGGCCGAGGTGATGACGGCCGATGGCTTCCTGCGTACCGGCGATGCCGGCGAGCTGGACGACGAGGGCAACATCTACTTCACCGAGCGTCTCAAGGAGCTGATGAAGACCTCCAACGGCAAGTACGTGGCACCCCAGCTGGTGGAGGGGACCCTGGGCAAGGATCGCTTCATCGAGCAGATCGCCATCGTCGCCGACGCCCGCCACTTCGTCTCGGCGCTGATAGTCCCCTGCTTCGAGTCCCTGGAGGAGTACGCCCGCTCCATCAACCTGCAGTACCAGTGCAAGACGGAGCTGCTGCGCCACTCCAAGGTGGTGGAGTTCTTCGAGGCTCGGATCGCGGATCTGCAACAAGAGCTGGCCAAGTTCGAGCAAGTGAAGAAGTTCACCCTGCTGCCGAGCGCCTTCTCCATGGAGCTCGGGGAGATCACCCCCACCATGAAGCTGCGCCGCAAGATCATCGAATCCAAGTACCAGAGCGAGATCGAGGCCATGTATAGCCATGTCTGAGCACAGCCACGGCTGAACCCTCATCTGGCATGAAAAAGCCGCTCATGGAGCGGCTTTTTGCTGTCTGCCTGCCACTCAGGGCAGCTTGACCAGGGGCTGCTCCCGCAGCTCTGTGGGGCGGCCGGCCTGGATCTTCTCCACCTGGGCCAGGGCCTGCTTCACCTCCTCCCCATTGCGCAGCAGGCGATAGGTCAGATCGAAGGTCTTGGTCTCCCCCGGCTGGATCTTAGGTACCAGCCCCAGCGGACGCTGGTACTTGGTGCTGTAGGCATAGCTGGTGCCAGGCTCTATACCGGTCACATAGCCCTGGGCCCGGGTGTCGGTGTTCTTCCACAGGGTCAACACCGGCAACTGGTGCGTGTTGTAACCCACAGCCACCCCGACATTGCCCGCTTTGTTGTTGAGCACCGCCAGGGTATTGCCCTCGGCATCGCTGTAGGGCACCAGGTTGAACACCATCTCGTCGAAGCCCTTGGTCGGCCCCAGGTAGGTTTGCCACCCCTTGAGCCCCGCCTTGGCGTAGTCGTTGAACGGGGAGATCTGCTTCACCGGGGTGCTGACCCGCGCCCCCTCCTCCAGGATGGGTGCCCCGAAGTTGCCGTGATAGATGATCTGGTACTCGTTCTCGTAGTCGGCGTGGTTGGTCAGCTTGTCCTGCAGGGCAAACTCCGCCTGACCGGGAAGCACGCTCAGCTGGGTCCAGGTGACCAGCTCGCTCATCTTGAAGGTGCGCTCGTCCACCCGGCCCCGCACGTGGATGGCGTAGGGCGGCTCCTCGTCCACTGTCACGCTGACCACTGAGGCCGGTATGTTCTGCACACGGCCGTGCAGGCTCTTGAGGCGGCCATCGTCATCCACCCCGGGGTGGCCGGTCCACTCATAGCCGCAACGTACCAGCATCTCGTTGAAGCCATCGAGCCAGCCGAGACCGGCGCGGCTCTCCAGATCGATGAAGGCCGGGTTGACCACCTCCTTGACCGGAGAATCCCAGCCGAGGCGCACATCGGCCCCCTTGACCTCCTTGATCCCCATGCCACGGGTCGGCACCAGGGTGATCTTCATCACCCCGTTGTCGACGATGAGCAGATCGACCCCCTCCTGGCGCCCGCCGTGCAGGCGCTTCTTCTCGATGGAGAAGGGCACCGGGCTCTTGATCCCCAGCTTGTCGCTGGTGATCTTCCAGTCCCCCACATCCAGCCCCTGCTGGGAGTCGGTCAGCAGGAATTCGGCGGCCTGGCCGGAGCTCGCCCCCAGGGCAAGCAGCACGGCAATGGAGAGTCTCTTCAACATGGCTTTATCCTCGTGTCTCTTGTTCTTGTGGCTGGTTTTCGTGAAAGCTGAATCGTTTCAGTGATCGAAAACTAGGCGTCTGGCGCACCAGACTCAAGGGACAAAAGGGGAAAATGTGAGCCGTTTGACAATAAAAGCGTCAATCGGCTTGCTGAAGTGAAGGCTGACTCACAGTCAGGATCGGGGGGAATGACGGGCAGGAAGGAGGGGAGGCGCCGGGGCACCTCCCCAGGTTTCTTTCTCTCTGCCCTACTCCAGCGCCCACGCCACGGCGGCCTCGGCGTGAATGGCGGTGGTATCGTAGAGCGGCACTGCGGCCTGGCACTCCCCCACCAGCAGGGCGATCTCGGTGCAGCCGAGGATCACGGCCTGAGCGCCGGCCTGTGCCAGATCGGCGATGATGGCCAGGTATTCGGCCCGGGACGGCTCGCGAATGTCGCCGAGGCAGAGCTCGTCATAGATGATGCGGTGCACCCGCTCCCGCGCGGCCTCCTGCGGCACCAGCACCTCCAGCCCGAACAGCTCTTGCAGCCGCCCCTTGTAGAAATCCTGCTCCATGGTGAAGCGGGTACCGAGCAAGCCGACCCGGGTCACCCCGTCGGCCTGCAGACGGCGAGCGGTGGCGTCGGCGATGTGCAACAGCGGGATCTCGATGGCGGCGGCGATCTCGGGGGCCACCTTGTGCATGGTGTTGGTACCTATCATCAGGAAATCGGCGCCACCGGCCTGGATGGCCCTGGCCTCGGCCGCCAGCAGACGGGCGGTGGCGGGCCAGTCACCGGCATGTTGCAGCCGCTCTATCTCGGCGAAATCGACGCTGCTCAGCAGCACCCGCGCCGAGTGCAGGCCGCCGAGCCGCGCCCGCACACCCCGGTTGAGGGCCTGGTAATAGCTGACGGTGGACTCCCAGCTCATGCCGCCCAGCAGACCGATACATTTCATGAAACCTCCTTGCCACCATGCAGGCACTGGACGGCGCGAGCGTCATGCCGCGCCGCCGGGGAAACAAAAAAGGCCCCGAAGGGCCAACAAGACAGCCGGTAAAGGCTCAGGCCAAGGCCTAAACCCAGATCATCAGCACGCAGGCCGCCGTGGCGATCCCCATGCCGAGGTTAAAACGACGCCAGCCTCTGGCGGTACGGATGAGGCGGCGCACCTGGGCACCGAACAGCACCCAGAAGGCCCCCGTATAGAGGCCGGTCACGAAGAAGATGCCGAGCACCCAGCCGGCGGACGGCCAGTAAGCCTCCCCCGCCAGGGTGAAGCCGCTGATGGCGGAGAGCGCCATCATCCAGGCCTTGGGGTTGAGCAACTGCAACATGGCCCCCTGATGGGCCGGGATGAGCGGCCGGCTGCCATCCGCCGGGCCGCTGGCGGTGGCCACCTTCCAGGCCAGCCAGAGCAGGTAGGCCGAGCCCACCAGCTTGAGGCCGTCGTGCAGCAGCGGCACCTTCTCGAACACCACTCCCAGCCCCAGGGCCGTGGCCAGGATCATCAGGTTGATACCCCCCACCACCCCCACCAGCAGGGGGATGGAGCGGCGAAATCCCTGAGCGGCCCCGGCGCTGGTGAGCAGCATGTTGTTGGGGCCGGGGGTGCCACAGGTGATCAGGGCAAAGCCCGCCAGGGGAAACAACCAGTTCAGATCCATCTCAACCTCATTCAGATACGGCAAGCCTCTTAATATGCAGAGCCAGCGCCCTGACGACAAGGTCAGCAATGCATTTTCTTTGCATGAATAATCAGGCGGTCATTAATACCAGAGCATCACCACGCACAGGGCGGTGAGGGCCCCCAGGCTGCCATTGAGACGGCGCCAGCCTCTGTCCGAGTTGATCCAGCGGCTGAGCTGATGACCGAACAGCACCCAGGCAAAGCAGACCGGCAGCCCCGCCATGGGGAAGACCGACATGATGCCCCACATGCTCGGCCAGTAGTCGCTCCCCGGCAGGCTGAACAGACTGATGGCGGAGATCCCCATCATCCAGGCCTTGGGGTTGAGGAACTGGAAGCCCAGGCCTTCCAGCAGGGTCAGCGGGCGGGCACGCCTCGCCGGATCGCCGGGGGCACCGGCCACGGCGATGCGCCAGGCCAACCACAGCAGATAGAGGCTGCCCAGCACCTGCAGGCTCATCTTGAGCAGGGGCCAGCGCTCGAACAGCGGATAGAAGCCGAGCGCCAGCACCAGTTGCAGCACCGGCTGGCCCACCACCACCCCAATCAGGTGTGGCAGGGTGCGGCGCACCCCGAAGTTGGCACCGGATGCCGTCAACATCAGATTGTTGGGCCCCGGGGTGCCGCAGGTGAGCAGGGCGAAGCCAAACAGGGTGGCATACCATTCGATGGTCATGAGGTGACTCCTTTCTCGCCACATTGTATCGGTACAATGTGAGCTATTGGGTTGTTAACAGGCTGAATATCACGCTATATTGGGGACAATATTGGATCAATGGATTTATTGTCACCATGACAATCTGGACGCCCGACCTCACCCCCTTCGAGGGACCCCTCTACCTGAAACTGGTCAAGGCCATAGAGCAGGCCATTGCCGATGGCGCCCTACCCCCCCAGACCCGGCTGCCCACCCATAGGGCGCTGGCGGACCGGCTGGGAGTGACGGTGGGCACCATCACCCGCGCCTACACCGAAGCCGAGCGGCGGGGTCTGCTGGCGGCCAGGGTGGGTCATGGCACCTGGGTCAGGGGAGCGGCGGATCCCGCCAATGAATGGGTGATCCGCAACGAGGACAATCACCGCATCGAACTGTGGCAGAACCTGCCGGTGCAGCTGGACAGGGCCGCCATCATCAAGCCCATGCTGGCCGAGCTAGCGGACGGGGATCTCAATGGGCTGCTGGGCTATGACAAGGAGGCCGGGCGCGCCCCGCAGCGCCAGCTGTTCGTCGACTGGCTCGCCGAGCAGGGCATCAGGGGAAGCGAGGAGAGGTTGCTGTTCAGTCATGGCGCCCAGCACGGCATCATGCTGGCCCTGCTGGCCACCGGCTGCGTGGGGGAGACTCTGTTTTGCGAGGGGCTCAGCTACCCCGGCATGCTGGGCAATGCACGCCAGCTGAAGAATCAGGTGATGGGGCTGGCGATGGACGAGGAGGGGCTGCTCCCCGCCGCCCTGGAGGCCGCCTGTCGCCAGCGGCGGGCCAAGCTGCTCTACCTGACCCCCACCCTGCAAAACCCCACCACGGCCACCATGAGCCTGGCGCGGCGGGAGGAGATAGTCGCCATCGCCCGCCGCCATGATCTGCTGATCGTCGAGGATGACGTCAACGGCCTGCTGCCCGAGGAGATGCTTCCACCTCTGGTCAACCTGGCGCCGGAGCGGGTCATCTACCTCGGCAGCCTGGCCAAGATCGCCTGCGGCGGCCTGCGGGTCGGCTTCGTGCTGGCTCCCCCCGCCCTTCGCAACGGCTTCGCCCAGGCGATGCGGCTGTCGAGCTGGATGGTGAGCCCCCTGCTCATCGAGCTGGCCTGCAAGCTGGTGAGCCAGCACCAGATCATGCCGCTCATCGAGCAGCAGAGACGGATCCTGGCGCGTCGGGGAGAGCTGCTGCGCCACCTGCTGCCGGGGGCCCGCTGGCAGGCGGGCTCCATGCACGCCTGGCTGCCGCTGCCCGAACCCTGGCGCAGTCAGGAGTTCGCCGAGGCGGCCAACGCCCTTGACGTCGGGGTCGCGAGCGGAGAACACTTTGCCGCCGGCCAGTTTGCCGCCCCGCAAGGGGTACGCCTGAGCCTGAGCCAGCCCGCCACCGACGCCCGCGTCGCCGAGGGGCTGGAGCGCCTCGCCGGGCTGCTGCGCGCGGCGCCACCCACCAATCCCCTGCTATAGTCATTGACCCTGACCCCGGAGGAGTGACCATGCTGCCCGTCCGCCCCGCCCTGCTGCTCATCCCCCTGCTGCTGGGAGGCTGCGCCTCCCCCGCACATCGGCAGCTGGGCCAGGCCCTGAGTGGACTGGAAGGGGAGTTGCAGCGGCTGGAGGAGGAGCTGGCCGCCATGAACGGGCTCCACTACCAGAAGGCCATAGACGCCCCCCTGGCCCTGCGCCGCTACCTGAGCGCCCCCTCCCCCACGGCGGAGGGCCTGGTGCCCGCCCAGAGCCAGCAGCAGGACGGCCCCCTGCTGCGTTATGACTACCACCTGCCGGCGTCCATGACACAACTGCCCACTGACAATCCCTGCCTGCGTTACGAGTTCGAGCTGCGTCATCTCGGTCGCCTCGGCCAGCTCGAGCTTGCCTGGCAGGGGAGCGGCCATCAGGGCAGTCAGCTCATCCGCCAGCGCGACTGCCCCTTCTCCGCCAGGGGGCCCGGCCTGCAGTGACCCCCGTTTGCCAGGCCCGGGACCTGCAAGCCCTGCAGTACCGCCATCACTGACCCAAGTGGGGTATTGACCCCGCCTCCTCTCTCGGACAACAGTGAGAGTCATCTTTGAATCCAGTTTTTCAGATCCCTGGCTAGATCCCAGTCAGCGAAGGAGCGTCAAGAATGCAGATCCTCCTCATCGAAGACGATGCAATGATGGGCTCGGCCCTCATTCAGGGGTTGAGTGACCAGGGACTGGCGTCCACCCAGCTGTTTCACTGCAAAGAGATCACGGCCCTGCCCGCCTTGCTACGCCAGCAATCGTTCGATGCCATTCTCTGCCGCCAGTATCACCATCAGGCCCACGAGGGAGTTAACCTGCTGCAGGAGGCGCACCACCTGGGTCTGCTCTCGCCGGGTTGCGTGCTGCTGTTGCTTGAGCAGGACGATGACACCGGCCAGTTCCCCCCCTCCGACCTCTATTTCGCCCTTCGCCTGGCCGTGCCCTTCACCACTGAGCAGCTGAGCCACTGCTTGCACGAATTGCTGGTGCTGACGGCCGTGACCCGCCCTCTCGCCACCCCCATGGCCCTCAGGGAGTGGCGCAACGCTTGTGCCCAGTGCGAGGATCTGCTCTACCGGCACGCCAGCAACAAGGCACTGGGGCCACAAATGGACAGGGTCAAGGGCTACATGCTGCTGCAGGAGCAGGATCACTTCCAGGCCACCCAGCACTACGCCATGTGCACCACTGAGCACGACGCCTGGTGGCCCCGCAAGGGGTTGATCCTCGCCCTGCTGGGATTGAACAGGCTGGAGAGCGCTCGCAAGGATCTGACCCGCAACCAGGGGCGGCTGCCCCCCGTCATTTATCAGGAGCTATCCCTCGCCTGCCAGCTGCATGAGGCGCAGTGGGAGCCAGCCTGGGGAACCTTGTCAGAATTACTGCAACGCTGCCCCTGGCAGCCACAATGGCGCCAGACCGCCATCTTGCTGGCCTTGCTGCGAAAGGATGAGGAGCAGGTGCTGGCGCAGGCCACCGGCTTCACCCTGCGCTTCTTCCCCAGACAGAAGTTTCGCCAGTCCGTCGATCGCTGCGTCCTGGACGCCACCCTGGCGGTGCTCTGGCATCCCCCGGGGGCGGCCAGGGTTCATGGACTGCAACAGGCCCTGGATGAACTCGGCAAGCAGGCCGTCACTCTGCGAGCTCACGAGGAGGCACTGCTGCGCGCCCTGATGCTGGGGCTGGACTGCCGCTTCGATGAGGCGCTGATGCTGCTGGCCAAACACCCGCCGGAGGCGGCGAGGGACCATCACCTCAACCAGCTGCTCGGCGTGGCCGTCAGCCAGTTCTGCGGGCTGCCCCACCATGCCCGGCGCTATCTGGCCCAGCTCGGCCAGTATCGGGGCCCGGTGGCGCAGAGCCCGCAGTTGCAGCGCCTGATCCGGCAGGTGGTCGGCGATCTGACGCGGCAGCTGGAGCTGCGCGAACAGCACCTGACCCAGTTGCGCGAGGAGCGCCAACGGGCCATGGCCACTGGCCAGCACCAGCTCGCCGTGCAGAGCGCCCTGACCCTGCAGGAGACATTCCCCGCCCAGGCGGGGGATGCCTGGCAACTGCTGGAGTTGCTGACCTTCTGCTGGCCGGCCGGCATGGCGGCCCCCGGAGTTGCCCAACTGGTTGATCGGCTGGAGCGGCGCCTCAACCACAGCGCCGCTTTCCTGGGCCAGCATGCCGATGCCTACCACAAGACACTGCAGCAGATCAGAGCCCACCTGGCCCCCAGGCTGCCCTCCCCTCCTCCCCACTGAGTCCGGCGCCTCGTCCGGGACCAACTCCTCTTACAGCAGTCCTCGCACCAGGATACCGGCGATCAAGAGCGGCGCCACCAGTCGCCAGCACCAGAGCAGGCACAGACGCAGGGCCGGGGAGAGCCCCTCGGGCAGTATGCTCTCCCCCAGTCGCCAGCCCAGCAGCAAGGTCAGCACCAGACCGAACAGCGGCATCATCAGGTTGGAGGTGAGGTAGTCCAGCAAGTCGAAGATGGTCTTGCCAAACAGGGTGTAGTCGGCCCAGGGACCGAACGACAGGCTGACCGGAATGCCGGAGGCCATGATCAGCAGGGTCAGCACCCGGCAGGCGCCACGGCGTGACCAGCCCCACTCTTCGCAGGTGAAGCGCACCAGGTGCTCCAGCATGGAGATGGAGGAGGAGAGCGCCGCCACCAGCAGCAACAGGAAGAAGACCACCCCCAGCCCCTGACCGAACGGCAGATGGCTGAACACCGCGGGCATGGTCATGAAGGTGAGCCCTGGCCCGGCTGTGGGGTCAATGCCAGTGGACGCCAGCGCCGGGAAGATCATCAGCCCCGCCAGCACGGAGATGAGGCTCGCCAGGGTCACTACCCAGACGCCGGAGCGCAGCACACCTTCGCTATTGGGCAGGTAGGCGCCATAAGTGGTGTGTACTCCCAGGCCAATGGAGAGGGAGAAGAAGGCGAGCCCCAGGGCATCCAGCACGCTCTGGCCGGTCAGCATGGAGAAATCAGGCAGCAGCAGCTGACGCACCCCGGCCATGGCCCCCGGCATGGAGAGACCCACCCCCACCAGCAGCAGCATCATGACGAAGAGCGCCGGCATCATCCAGCGCAGCGCCCGCTCCACCCCTTTCTGGATCCCACCCTGCACGAACCACCAGGTGAGGCCGGCGAACACCAGATGGGTCAGCACAGGCCACCAGGGATCGCTGACGTAACCGTTGAACAGGGCGGTCAACGCCGAACCTTCGCCGAGGTTGAGCTTGCCCATCACGGCCAGCGCCGCATAGCCGACGGTCCAGCCCCCCACCACGCTGTAGAAGCTGTAGATGAAGAAGCCGCAGAGGATCCCCATGTAACCCATCCAGCGCCAGTTCGGCCCCACCAGCCGGTGGAAGGCGCCGAGCACCCCGCGCTGGCTGCGGCTGCCAAGCAGCGTCTCCCCCACCAGCACCGCCACCCCCAGGGTGAAGCTGAACAGCAGGAACACCAGCAGGAAGGCGCCGCCGCCATTGGTGGCGGTCACATAGGGAAACTTCCAGATGGCGCCGAGGCCGATGGCCGTGCCGGCCGCCGCCAGCACATGACCGAGACGGGAAGACCACTGAACCTGGCTCATACAACCTCCGGGGAAGACAACATCGAATCGATACTCCATGGGTAAGTGCAACCTGGGTCGCAACAAAAAGGCCGCCCGGGGGCGACCTTTGCAATGAACATTCAGACTGAGTGCGCGTGCAAGGTCACCTCTCTTGCGAGCTGAAAAATCGGCCGGACAGGGCGATGAGGGGTGACATGCGATGGGTAACCTGGGCGCAAAAAAGGAGCCACAGCCTAAACCACGGCAAGAGAAGTTGACAGCCAATAGTCCATTTTCACCCTAAAAACAGAATATTTACCAACCAACATGCAGAGTGGTGAAGCAAAGTTTTGATAATTCTCTATTTCATGGATTTTTAGATGCAGTCAATACTGCCGGCGAGGATGCCCTGTGTACCCAGGCAACGGGCGGGCCCGGGGGCCCACCCATGCGGCAGGGGTTACAGCAGACCCCGCACCAGTATGCCGCCGATGAGCAGGGGCGCCAGCCAGCGCCAGCAGCCCATCAGCAGGGCGCGCCAGTGCGGTGCCAGCCCCTGGGGCAAGGCCCGCAGACCCAGCTGCCAGCCCAGCAGCAGGGTGAGCGCCAGCCCGAACAGGGGCATCATCAGGTTGGAGGTGACAAAATCCAGCAGCTCGAAGATGTTCTTGCCAAACAGGATCACCTGCGCCCAGGGCCCGAACGACAGGCTGACCGGGATGCCCCCCGCCATCACCAGGGCGGTGATCAGGCTGCAGGCCGCCCGGCGCGACCAGCCCAGGCTCTCGGCGAGGAAGCACTGCAAGTGTTCCAGCAGGGAGATGGCCGAGGAGAGCGCCGCCACCACCAGCAGGGCGAAGAAGACCACAGCCAGCCCCTGGCCGAAGGGCAGTTGCTGGAACACCGCCGGCATCGTCATGAAGGTAAGGCCGGGTCCCGAGGCGGGATCGATGCCGGTCGCCGCCAGCACAGGGAAGATCATCAGGCCCGCCAGCACGGCGATCAGGCTCGCCAGCAGCACCACCCAGAGGCTGGAGCGGCCCACCCCTTCGCTGGAGGGCAGGTAGGCGCCGTAGGTGGTGTGAATGCCGAGGCCAATGGAGAGGGAGAAGAAGGCCAGCCCCATGGCGTCAAGCACCCCGGACATGCCGAGCTTGCTGAAGTCCGGCATCAGGAAGTGGCGCACCCCGGCCATGGCATTGGGCAGGGTGAGGCCGAAGGCCACCAGCATCAGGATCATGATGAAGAGGGCCGGCATCATCCAGCGCAGGGTGCGCTCCACCCCCTTCTGCACCCCACCCTGCACGAACCACCAGGTGAGGGCGGCGAACAGCAGGTGGGTCAGCACCGGCCAGAGCGGATCCCCGACGTAGTCGTTGAAGCGGGCGGTCAGCGCAGCGCCGTCCCCCTGCCGCAACTCTCCCGCCAGCGCCATGCCGGTGTAACCCAGGGTCCAGCCCCCCACCACGCAGTAGAAGCTGAAGATGAGCAGGCTGCACAGCAAGCCCATGGCACCGACCCAGCGCCAGCGCTTGCCCATCAACTCACCGAAGGCCCCCACCACCCCGCGCCGGGTCAGGCTGCCGAGCAGTGTCTCCCCCATCAGCACCGCCACCCCCAGGGTGAAGCTGAACAGCAGGAACACCAGCAGGAAGGCGCCGCCACCGTTGGCGGCGGTCACATAGGGGAACTTCCAGATGGCGCCGAGACCGACCGCCGAACCTGCGGCGGCCAGGATATAACCGAGCCGGGATGACCATTGGGACTGCTTCATGGGAACTCCAATCGAGGGGCCCGCCTGCGGGGCCCGAGAAATGGCGCTCAGAGTACGCCCGGGGGCGCGCAATCACTCGGCGAATATCCGTCTTAAAACTGCCTTATTGGCATAAGTTGCCAATAAAATTCGGATAACCAACCAATCGTGCCGCAAAATAAAAACCGGAGCATTTTTGCTCCGGTTCTTGCTGTCATGAGTGTGCGTTTTGGGACTAGATGACCCCCAGCTCCCGCAGCCGCTCCATCAGGTAGCTGTGGGCTGTGTGACGCTCGGAGAGCACCACGTCCGGGCGCGGGTGCAGGAACAGCGGCAAGGAGATGCGGGACTTGCTGACGCTGCCGCCGGTCGGGTTGATGACGCGGTGGGTGGTGGAGGGGTAGTAGCCGTGGGAGGCCTCCTGCAGCATGTCACCTATGTTGATGATGAGGGTGCCAAAGTCGCAAGGCACATCCATCCACTCCCCGTCAGAGCCCTTCACCTGCAGGCCGGGCTCGCTCGCGGCGGGCAGTATGGTCAGCAGATTGATGTCTTCATGGGCGGCGGCGCGGATGGCCCCCGGCGCCTCTGTGCCGTCGAACGGCGGATAGTGCAGCACCCGCAGCAGGGTCTTCTGGCTCTCTTCGATCATGGAAGAGAGCGGGCAGCTGTAGCGGGCGGCGATGTCCGCCGGGGTGTATTGCTCCACCCAGGAGAGCAGCTCGGCGGCGAGATCGTTGGCGAGGCGGTAGTACTCCATCGCCTGGGCCCTCAGCTCTTCCGGCATCTGGCCCCAGGGGTAGAGGTGGAAGTACTCCTTGATGTCCTTCTGGGTGTTGCCCTTGGCCACCTCGGACACCGAGGGCGGGAAGTAGCCGTCCTGGGTCTCGCGGTTGAACAGGAAATCCTGCTTCTGCTCGCTCATGAAGAAGCGATACCAGTTGTCATAGATGGACTGCACCAGCTCCTTCGGGATGGGGTGGTGGGTCAGCACCCCGAAGCCGGTGGTGCGCAGGGATTCGGTGAAGCGCTCGGCCGCGTCGGGGGAGCGGTAATCGACGGTCAGGACTTTCATTTTTTTTGTTACGTGCCAGTTAAAAGTAGGCGCAGTTTACCCTGCCTCCCCCGGCAAGAAAAGGTTGCCGGAAGCCCGTTCACAACGGCTTGAAAATAGTGATAAAAACATCATGATGCGGCCCCCTCGCCCGGTGCTTGTCCCGGGCGGGCTTCCTCTTCTAGAATGCCCCACCATCATTGCTGTCGGAGCCCTTCATGTCCCCCAAGATCCTGCTGTTGACCCTCCCCCTGCTGCTCGCCGGGTGCAGCTCCCTGTCGGAGGAGGAGTGCCGCGCCATGAGTTGGTACAACCAGGGTTATCAGGACGGGGAGCAGGGCAAGACCCGGACGGCCACCCGTGACTACAAGCAGACCTGCGGGGAGTACGGCCTCAGGGTGGACGAAGATGAGTGGCAGCGCGGCTACGCCAAGGGGCTGGAGCTCTATTGCATCCCCGAGCTCGCCTACAGCAAGGGGCGGGAGGGGAGCGAATACCTGGGGGTCTGCCCCAACGACACCAGCTTCCTCACCCAGTTCGAGCGCGGCCGCAAGGAGTTCCTGCTGGAGCAGCGCCTCGGCGAGCTGCAACAGGAGCTGGAGCGCACCGAGCGGACCATCTATCAGCTGGATCAGCAGATCCGGGGCGAGAGCGACAGCAAGCAGCGAGACTACTACCGGGCCCAGCGCGAGCGCGCCATCCGCCACTACGAGGGAGTACGCCGTGACTACAACCGGATCCGCTTCCCGGATCGGGTGATCCAGTTCTCCTTCGGGAGCTGACAGACAAGGGGCCGCGCTGGCCCCTTTCTGTTGCCCCTCAGGCGGGCAGGACCCAGCGCTGCAGCGCCAGCGCTATGCCGTCTTCGTTGTGATCGGCGGTGACCCTGTCCGCATGGGCCTGGATCTGGGGCGCCGCATTGCCCATGGCCACCGCCAGCCCCACCTGCTCGAACATGCTGATGTCATTGTTGTTGTCCCCAAAGGCCACCACTTTCTCCATCGCTATCCCCTCGCTCGCCGCCCACTGGGCCAGCCGGTTGCCCTTGCTGCAACCGGGCTGCACCAGCTCCACCGCATAGGGCGCCGCCCAGTCCTGGGTGAAGGGCAGTTTCTGCACCACCTCCCCCACGAAGCGGTGCAGCAGGCCAGGATCCTGATTGAACAGCTCCAGCTTCCAGATGGGCTTTTGCAGCCAGCTGTCGATATCCTCGGCGGGCAGCAGGGAGACCTTGAGGTGATCCGGCTGGTTCGCCGACCAGCGCCGCATCCGGCCCACATGCTCCTCGCAGCCGAGATAGCCTATGCCCCCGTCGAGGTGGAACAG
The DNA here is from genome assembly GCF_037811135.1 of Aeromonas rivipollensis. Taxonomy (NCBI): domain Bacteria; kingdom Pseudomonadati; phylum Pseudomonadota; class Gammaproteobacteria; order Aeromonadales; family Aeromonadaceae; genus Aeromonas; species Aeromonas rivipollensis. The sequence continues at coordinate 3,735,492 of NZ_CP149130.1, forward strand.
GGCGCCCATCTGCTGCGCCTGCACCTCGGCCAGCAGGGCGGTGAGCGGCGCCACCGCCAGGGGATCCCCGGCCAGGATCCTGCCTTGCGCCGGATCATAGAGGTAGGCGCCGTTGCTGCAGATGAGGGGGGTGTCGAGGGCCAGCTCGTGATGGAAGGGACGGGCCGTCATGAAGTGGCGGCCCGTCACCAGCAGCACCTTGATGCCGTGGGCGCGGGCCTGGGCCAGGGCGGCCCGGGTCGCGGACGAGATCTTGTGATCCCGGGTCAGCAGGGTACCGTCCATGTCGAGCGCAATGGCTTGATAATGACTCATATCACCTCCAAAGACTGTGCATCGCGGGGCGCATGATGAAGGCCTCTGCTGGCCAGGTTCGCCGGGCGACGGGGTAAAAGGGGACAAAGAGCCATACCGTCCCAAACTCGGCGCCGGGATGCAAGCCCCGCCTGCCACCCCGGCGCCGATCTGTGATCCAGCCGCCTCAGCCCGGCTCGGCGCAGGCGGCCAGGGCGCTTCGTCTGTCCGCCCGTCTGCGCAACCCGTAGAAACCGAGGGCGCAGATCACGCCGCAAAGCGCCGCCAGATAGAAGGGCCACTCGGTGCCTGCCAGCAGCGCCAGGCTGCCCAGCACCACCGCCAGGATCTCGCTGCCCACCGCCAGGCCGCGGTAGATCCCCATCGCCTGCCCCTGCTGGCTGGCATGACTGCGGTTGGAGATGGCCACCGAGGTGGCGAGCTCCCCCAGGCTCATGCCGATGCCGGCCGGGATGAAGGTGAGCGCCAGCCCCCACCACTGGGTCGGCAGAATGAACATCAGCATGCCCGCCGCCATCACCAGATGCCCGACTATGCCAAGGGAGCTGCCGCGCCAGTGGCGGGCAAGCTGGGCCCCCAGCCAGGAACCCAGCATCATGGGCACGCTCACCAGCACGGCAGCCTGCGCCAGCTGCACCGGATCCCAGGCCAGCCGCTCCACCAGCCAGACGTTGAAGTAGGTGAAGTAGAGCTGCACCGCCCCGTAGCTGAGCAGGGTCAGCACGAAATAGGGCAGCAGGCGAGGTTGCAGCAGCAGTTGGCGGGTCGAGAGGGAGGCCAGCTCTTGCTCGGCGGGCACCGGCGGCCGATTGGGCAGCAGCCAGAGCACCAGCAGCAGGTTACCCACCGTCATGGCCACCGCCAACCAGGCCGCCAGGCTGTAATCCCCGGACACCACGGCCGCATAGCCCCCTATCATGGGGCCCAGCACCCAGCCCAGGTTCATGCCGATGTTGATGCGGGCGAAGTTGCGCGCCTTGGTCCTGGTGGTGCTCATGTCCGCCGCCATCGCCTGCACTATGGCGATGTCGCCGTTGAAGAAGCCCTCCACCACCCGGCTGAGCAGCAAGAGCGGCAGGGAGCGCCAGGCGATCCCCAGAGCCATCAGCACATAACCCGCCAGCACCCCGACCAGGCAGAGGGTCAGCACCGGCTTGCGACCATGACGATCCGACAGCTTGCCCAGCCAGGGGGCCCCCAGCAGTTGAAACAGCGGATAGAGCCCCATGATGACCCCGAGCCACAGCTTGCGGCTCCAGTCAGATGCCTCAGGCGTCAACATGCCCTGGGCCGGATCCAGCATCAGCGGCGCCAGCACAGGCGAGGGCAGACTGAAGCCCGCCACCGCCAGGGTCACCGTCATCACCAATACCCAGAGGGTCGCCTGTCCCTTGATCCCTTCCATCCTTGCCTCATTAAATAAAGTTATTGGTTTATTTATATTGTAAGGAGGCGCTCATTAAGTAAAGCAGATTGTTGATTTAAATCTCCCCGCTACCCATAATGACCCTATCAACGCCAGTGCCGCCCTGGCTTTCCCACAGCGAACACCTGTCGACAACGAGATCCCCCATGAATGCCAGCACCGACAAGATCCTCTACCTGCTGAAGACTCAGGGCCCCCAGAGCGCCGCCGCACTGGGGGAGCAGTTGCAGATGACCTCCATGGGCGCCCGCCAGCATCTGACGGCGCTGGAGGCCGACGGCTGGGTCGGCTTCAGCGACGAGGCGCGGGGCCGAGGGCGCCCGATACGGCTCTGGCACCTGACCGAGCTGGCCTGGCAGCGCTTCCCAGACACCCACAGCGAGCTGACACTGCAGCTTATCGACGACGTGCAGCAGCTGTTTGGCGAGAGCGGCCTGGATCAACTGATCGCGCGGCGGGAGCAGCAGATGCTGAGCCGTTATCAGGCCGGACTGACCCAGCCGGCGCTGGCGGATCGGCTGGCCGCGCTCAAGGAGCTGCGCAGCCGGGAAGGCTATATGGCGGACATGAGCCAGGAGGAGGATGGCAGCTGGCTACTATGGGAGAGTCACTGCCCCATCTGCGCCGCGGCGCGGGCCTGCCGGGGCTTTTGCCGGAGCGAACTGGCGCTGTTTCGCCAGTTGCTGGCACCAGCCGGGGTGGAGCGGGAGCAATACCTGCTGGACGGGGACAGGCGCTGCCTCTATCGCATCCGGCCGCCGCAGGCCTGAGGATGCCGGAGCGCAGAAACAACAAAGCAGGCGCCGGGATGCCTGCTTTGTTGCCTTCGGGGAGGGGATGCTCTCGTTCCAGCCCGTCGTTTCCCGATAAGGTCGGACGGCTGATGGGGTTGTTGACCCGGTAAGGTCCTTCACCACAGAGGCCTGGTCGGGCATCTGTCTTGCCACCGGAAGATGAAACCATGGTACTCCTGCCGGTGCGGTGAGTGGTTGTGAAGTAGTAGGTATTTTCAGTTGTTTTTGCAATAGTTCACCCTTAATCTAGGAAAAGTGAATCAGTAATTGCAACGAGGAACGGAGAATGCTGAAACTTGATCGCATAGACAGGCATATTCTGGAGTTGATGCAGGAGAATGGCCGCATCAGCAACCTGGAGCTGGCCGAACTGGTCGGGCTCTCCCCCTCTCCCTGCTCGCGCCGGGTCAAGGCGCTGGAGGATGCCGGTCTCATCGATACCCACGTCACCCTGCTCAACGCCCGCCAGCTGGGGCTCACCCTCACCGCCTACATTCACATCTCCATGGACAGGCACACCCCCGAGCGGTTCGAAAACTTCGATCGGGCCATTCAGGATCTGCCAGAGGTGCTCGAATGCGACCTAATCACCGGCAATGACGCCGACTACCAGCTCAAGGTGGTGGTGCGGGACATGGAGCACTACCAGCACTTCCTGCTGGACAAGCTGACCCATATCTCGGGGGTGACCGGAGTGCGCTCCAGCTTCGTGCTGCGCCGCATCAAGCACAAGACGGCGCTGCCCCTCAACCACCTGGGCTGAGGGCCAGAGGCGCAAAAAGCAAGAGGAGGCCCAGGCCTCCTCTTTGTCGTCTCTGATGTCAGGTAGTGACAGGGTCAGACGCCGACCTGGCTGACGTCCTGCACCTGCAACAGCCAGCCGGCCTGCTCCTGCTGGGGTTCGCCGCTCAGTCGCAACCGCTCCCCCTCTGACACCCACTGCCCCTCGGGCAGGGAGACCAGCAGACTCTCGCTGCCGTTGTCGAACACCCAGCGATCTTCGCCAAGCGACTCAATCAGATAACCTTCCATCTCCACTCTGGACTCGGCTTGCCAGGACGGCGCAACGGAATCACGGCTCTCGATGAAATCCCCCTGAACACCAAAACTGGCCAGCCCCCACAGAATGGAGAGCCCGACGATGGATGACTGCATCTCTCTCTCCTCTCATGAAACTGTGGGGCCAGTATGGAAAGGGAAGCATGAGTGCACCATGAACAAGGCCGCAAAGTGCAGGCGAGATCGCGAAAAAAACCGGCCAAGGGGCCGGCTGTGTCATTTTATGGCGTCTGGATCACACTATTTGGCAGCTTCCTCTGCCATTCGAACCGCCCTTGGCTTATTCGTCCACATGGCCAGGCCGCGGTGATCCGCGCAGATCCCCTCGTCAGTGGCGGCCCGAACCCGGACCCCGTCCTTGCAGAGGGCCTGCCAGGCATCGGCATCGTCGATCTGCAGTTCGGAGCGGGGATAGGAGGTGTCGGCGCAGCCACTTAGCAGCAGAACAAGCAAGGGTAACCAGGGTTTCATCGGATGGCTCCAGGCAAGAAGGGAGAGAGATCAGCGCCCGAGCTGGGTCGCCACGCGATCGCAGAGTCGCTTGAGCTCGGCCAGCTCGGCATCGGCCAGATCCACCTGGTTGCGCAAGTTGTCCGCCAGACAACACTCCCTGACCCCCTGCTGCAACTGGCGCCCCGCCTCGGTCAGGCGGATGCATTTTTGCCGCTCGTCTTCGCTGGAGACGGTGCGGGTCAGCCAGCCCTTGCTCTCCAGCCGCTTGACGATGGGGGTCAGGGTGCCCGCATCCAGGCCGGTCTCCTGACCAATCTCCTTGAGACTGACCTCGTCCCGCGCCCAGAGCGACAGCATCACCAGGTACTGGGTGTAGGTCAGATCCAGCTTGTCCAAGAGCGGCCGATAGGCACGCATCACCGCATTGGAGGCGCTGTAGAGGGCAAAACAGACCTGCTTTTTCAATTCACTCATGGGGCACCTCGCTGACGACTGGGGCCAGTATACCCCAGGACAACTGAGGTCTGAATAATTTGCACACAAAACAGTTGTCACCCCGTCTTTTCGGGATTAACCTGATTTTATTTTGCACACAAACAGAATGCCCGAGCCGCCACCTCAGCCCACTGGCTGGCGCGGCGCCGACGGCCCCCTACCCCGCTGGAGAACGACCATGACCCCGATCAGCCATCAGATTCAACTGCTCCGTCGCCCGACCGGCCTGCCCACCCAGAGCGACTTCATCTTGAAGGAGGTGCCTTTGCCCGCGCTTCAGGAGGGAGAGGTGCAGGTGGCCAACCAGTGGCTGTCAGTGGACCCTTACATGCGTGGTCGCATGAGCGAGGCCAAGAGCTATGTGCCCCCCTTCCCCCTGAACGGCCCCCTCGACGGCGGTGCCATCGGCACAGTGCAGGCCTCCCGTCACCCCGACTTCAAGGTGGGTGACCAGGTGAGCAGCATGCTGGGCTGGCGGGATGCCTTCGTCGCCAAGGGGGAGCAGCTGACCCGGTTGCCCGCCACGACGCTGCCGTCCCAACTCTTCCTCGGCGCCCTCGGCATGCCGGGCATGACCGCCTGGGCGGGCTTGCACAAGGTCGCCCGCCTGCAGGCCGGTGAGACCCTGCTGGTCTCGGCCGCCTCAGGCGCGGTCGGCACCATGGCGGTGCAGCTCGCCAAGCGGGCCGGTGCCAGGGTGATCGGCTCCACCGGCTCAACCGACAAGGTCGCCTATCTCAAGACCCTGGGCGCCGATGCGGTGATCAACTACAGGGAGACGCCGGATCTCGACGCCGAGCTGGCCCGCCTCGCTCCGGAGGGCATTCAGGTCTATTTCGAGAACGTGGGAGGCGCCATGCTGGACGCGGCCCTCAACAACATGGCGCTGCACGGGCGCATCGTCCTGTGCGGCCTCATCGAGCAGTACAACAGCAATGGCGAGGCAAAGGGCCCGCGCAACCTCTCCCAGATGATCCGCAAGCGCATCCTGATGCAGGGGCTGCTGGTCTCCGATCACTGGCAGCACTACGGGGACTTCCTGGCCGAGACCATCCCCGCCTTCGAGGCTGGCGCCCTGCAGGCCGAGGAGACCATCAGCGAGGGGCTGGCCAGCATGCCGCAGGCCTTTATCGGGCTGTTCGAGGGCCGCAACACCGGCAAGATGCTGGTCAAGCTGAACTGACAAGCGGCCGGCACCGGCCTTTATCGACAGTGGCAAGCCGAGGGGCATAGCGCCGGCAAGAGGCCGGTCAAGCTGGACTGACGGCCTGCCAGCCACAGTGGGGCCCCTGGCTGGGTATTTACCATCTGCCCGGCAGATGTGATATCGCGATAGCCATCTGATTGGCAGATAGATAAACGGCAAGATCCTGTCTCCCCGGGATCATCCAGCGGCAACTTGCGAAACGGGCCCATCCGTCCTAAGGTGGGCCCGTTTTTATAGTGTCATCCCGTTTCGGCAAGGAGCTCTTCTTATGTCCACTCCCTATCCTCGCGTCGGGGTCGGTGTCATCCTCGTCAACCATCAGGGCCAGGTGCTGCTTGGCAAGCGCCAGGGGAGCCACGCCCCCTACTGGTCCATCGCCGGTGGCCACCTGGAGCTTGGCGAGAGCTTCGAGTCGGCGGCCATCCGGGAGGTGGCAGAGGAGACAGGTTTTCTCATCACCAACCCCAGCGTCATTGCCGTCACCAACAACCTGGAGACCTGGCGCGAGAGCGGGCTGCACTACATCTCTGTCACCCTGCTGGCCGAGGTGGAGGGCGAGCCGCAACTGCTGGAGCCGGACAAGTGCGAGGGCTGGGTCTGGTGCGATCCCCGCGCGCTGCCCGAACCCCACTTCGATGCCAGCCGCCAGTCCATCGCCTGCTGGCTGGCCGGACGCTGCTATCTTCCACAGCCGGGCCAGCCGACAGAGTGACCATCCCCTGCTGGCTGGCCGGACGCTGCTATCTGCCGCAACCGGGCCAGCCGACCTAATCCCCATCGCCTGCTGGCTGGCCAGGCGCTGCTATCTGCCGCAGCCGGGCCAGCCGACCTAATCCCCATAGTCCACTGGCTGGCGGGGCACTGCTATCTGCCACAGCCGGGCCAGCCGACCTAATCCCCATCCCCTGCGGGCCGGACACTGTTACCTGCCGCAGTCGGTCGCATAAACACCGCCCCCCGCCGTAGCCAGCAACCCAGCCAGAATTGTCATAAAAAAGTCATCACTCTGTCATATCATCCCTGTCCATCTGCGATGACGACAGGGAGTAAGTGGTGGGACAGGTATTCCTTCAATTTCTGTGGCTGGGCTGCATCAGCTTCGGCGGGCCGGCCGCCCATATCGGCTACTTCCAGCGCACCTTTGTCCAGCGTCTGGGCTGGCTCAGCCAGGCCGAGTATGCCCAGCTGCTGGCCCTGTGCCAGCTGTTGCCAGGTCCCGCCTCCAGCCAGCTCGGTTTTGCCATCGGCCGCCACCGGGCCGGCCTTGGGGGAGCGCTCGCCGCCTTCATCGGCTTCACCCTGCCCTCCTTCCTGCTGTTGCTGGTTGCCGCCATCGGCGTGGGCCAGCTAGGCAATAACCTCTGGCTGGATGGGGCCCTGCACGGCCTCAAGCTGCTGGCACTGGTGGTAGTGGCCGATGCCGTGCTCACCATGAGCCGCCAGTTCTGCAAGACGGTGTTGCAACAGGGAGTCATGGTGGCGACCGCCGCCGCCCTCTGGTGGCAGCCCGGCCTGCTGACCCAGCTGGGAATGCTTTTGGGGGCGGCCCTGCTCTGCGCCCAGCGGGAGGCGGTCGGCGCCCCTCCTGCAGCGCCACAAGCCCGCAGCGCCCCCCACTGGCCGACCCTGCTGCTGTTTGCCCTGCTGTTTGTCGGCCTGCCGCTGCTGGCCCAGGGCCCCGCCAGCCAGCTGATCGCCGACTTCTATCGGGCGGGCAGTCTGGTGTTCGGCGGCGGCCACGTGGTGCTGCCCCTGCTGCAGGAGAGCGTCGGCCACAGCCTCAGCCAGCAACAATTCCTGACCGGCTACGGCCTGGCTCAGCTGGTGCCCGGCCCCATGTTCACACTGGCCTGCTACCTCGGCGCCCAGCTGTTGCCCGCCGCGCCGCTGGCGGGCGCCCTGCTGGCAACCCTCGCACTATTCTTGCCGGGCTTTTTGCTGCTGTGGGCCCTGGGCCCCTGCTGGCAAAGCTGGCTGGCCCACCCCAGGCTGGCGGGGGCCGTGGCCGGCATCAACGCCGCCGTGGTGGGGCTGCTGCTGGCTGCCCTCTATCAGCCGGTGTGGCAGAGCGCCGTGCTGGCACCGACCGATCTGGCGCTGGCCGCCGTCGCCTTCTATCTGCTGCGCGTCATCAGGCTGCCCATACTGGCGCTCGCCGCCCTGCTGGTGGGAGCCAGCCTGCTGCTGATCTGAGGGCCAACCAGGACCCTATAAAAAATGGCGCCTCCGCAAGCGGAGGCGCCATTTTTCATTTCTAACGCTTTCAGGCGTCGGTATCGGGCTCGAAGTCCAGGCTCAGGCTGTTGACGCAGTAGCGCTGGCCTGTTTCGGTCGGCCCGTCCGGGAAGACGTGCCCCAGGTGGGAGCCGCACTGGCTGCAGGTGATCTCCACCCTTGCCATGCCGTGGCTGCGATCTTCTGTGTAGGTCACTGTCCCCGCGATGGCCCGATCGAAGGAGGGCCAGCCGCAGCCGGAGTCAAACTTGGCATCCGCATGGAACAGTACGCTCTTGCAGCAGACGCAGAGGTAGTCACCGCTCTTGCGATTGTGCAGCAGGGCGCCGCTGTAAGGGCGCTCTGTGCCCTTCTCCCAGCAAACGTGAAACTGTTCGGCACTCAATTTGCTGCGCCATTGCTCGGGATTGTTGCCCTTCATACCGACTCCTTGCCTTTTATCACGGCGCCCAGCATACCCACTCGGACGCCCCGACTCTACCCCGCCAGCGGGAACTGTGATCCCGTTGGCAACACGGCGGCAACATCCGGCGTGGCGACCACCCCTTCCTTGGCCAGCGCCACCGCCGGCAGCGAAACCCGCTCCAGCAATTTGAGGGAGTGGGCACGCCCCACCGCCACCTGCCGCTTGATGTCGTCCGGCAGGAAGGGCAGGCCGTCGTTGGTGGCGGTGTCTATGGTCTGGATCCACTCCAGCCCTTCCCCCGGCGGCGGCAGGCGGAACTGGATGTCGTAGTCGCTGGCATTGAACAGCACGTACCAGCGCTCCCCGCCGCACGCCAGCATGCCGATGTCCATGGCGAACGCCTGCCCCATGGGAGCGTGCCAGTCCTGATCGGTGAGCTGATGGCCATCGGGGTGATACCAGTTGACCCTGTGACAGCTGGTTGCCTTGCCATTCCATTCATCGTCACTGAGTTGCAGGTTGGCGAAGACCCCCGACTCCGCCCGCAGCGCCATCATCTGGCGGGTGAAGGCGAGCAGCCGTTCATCCTCGGGGCGCAACTGCCAGTTGACCCAGCTTATCTGGTTGTCCTGGCAGTAGGCGTTGTTGTTGCCAAGCTGGCTGCGGCCCATCTCGTCCCCGGCCAGGAAGTGCGGCGTACCCTGGGAGAGCAGCAGGGTGGCAATGAGGTTGCGCTTCTGCTGCTGACGCAGGTTGTTCACTCTGGGGTCCAGGGTCGGCCCCTCCACCCCGTGGTTGTAGGAGAGGTTGTTGCCGTGGCCGTCTCTGTTGTCCTCGCCGTTGGCCTGGTTGTGGCGCTGGTTGTAGGAGACCAGATCCTCCAGGGTGAAGCCGTCGTGATAGCAGAGGTAGTTGACGCTGGTGTGGGGGGAGCGCCAGTTTTTCGGGAAGAGATCCCGCGACCCCGCCAGCCGGGTGGCGAAGTCCCCCATCTTGCCCGCATCGCCGCGCCAGAAGGCGCGTACAGTGTCGCGATAGCGGTCGTTGATCTCCAGCCACTGGCTCGGGAACTGGCCGAGGCGATAGCCGAAGGGGCCTATGTCCCAGGGCTCGGCAATCAGCCTCACCCGCGCCAGCACGGGATCCGCCAGCAGGGCCTTGAAGAAGGCGCTCATGGGATCGAACTCCCCCGCCTCCCGCGCCAGGGTGACCGCGAGATCGAAGCGGAAACCGTCTACCTGCATCTCGGTGACCCAGTAGCGCAGGGCATCGAGCACCAGTCGCAGGCTGTTGGGGTGATCCAGGTTGACGCTGTTGCCGCAGCCGGTGACGTTGGCGTGGCGCTGATAGTCAGGGCCATGGGCCCCGGTCTCGAAGGCGTAGTAACCCGCGTTGTCGAACCCCTTGAGGGACAGCATGGGGCCGTCGACACCGGATTCGGCGGTGTGGTTGTAGACCACGTCCAGTATCACCTCGAGCCCGACCCGGTGCAGCTCGCGCACCATGGTCTTGAACTCGGTCACCGCCTCCCCCGCGCCGTAGCGCGGCTCGGGGGCGAAGAAGGCGATGGGGTTGTAGCCCCAGTAGTTGGTGAGGCCAAGCTGCTCCAGGCGGGGCTCCGACATGAAGGCGGCCACCGGCATCAGCTGCACCGAGGTGACCCCGAGAGAGAGCAGGTGTTCGATCATCAGCGGGTGACTGACCCCCAGATAGGTGCCCCGCAGCGCCTCGGGCACCCCGGGATGCTGGCGGGTGAAGCCCTTGACGTGGGTCTCGTAGAGCACGACCCGCTCGGGCGGGATCCCGGGCTTGCCGACCCCCTGCCAGTCGAAGGCATCGTCCACCACCACCGACTTGGCCACCATGGCCGCGCTGTCCCCCTGATAGAGGTCGTCATCCCAGCGGGTCGCCCGGCTGAGCGCCCTGGCATAGGGGTCGATCAGCAGCTTGTCGGGGTCGAACAGCATGCCCTCCTGGGGCATGCCATGAACCCGGTAGCCGTAACGCTGACCGGCCCGCACCCCGCGCACATAGCCGAATCTGTATTGGCCACGCCGGCCGGGCAGGGCCAGCCGGACCAGCTCCTGCTCCTGCTCGTCGAACAGACAGAGCTCCACCTTGTCCGATTGGGGGGCCCAGACACAGAAGTGGCAGCCTGCCTCGTCGAGCCGGGCCCCCAGTGGGTAGTCCACCCCATTTTCCATTACAAACATCAGGACTCCTGTTTGATGAACAAGGTCGCGAGCGGCGGCAAGTCCAGCACTATGCTGTGCGCCATCCCCTGCCAGGGGGTCGGCTCGGCGACGAAGGTCAGACCCACATCATAATTGCTGCCCCAGTAATGCTCGCTATCTGTGTTGAGCACCACGGCATAGCGGCCCGCCTCCGGCACCCCGAGGCGATAGGCGAGGCGCGGCACCGGGGTGAAGTTGGAGGCGATCACCACAGTATTGGCCCCCTGCTTGTCGGCGCGCAGCCAGGCGAAGATGCTGTTGTCGGCGTCGTTGTGATCCAGCCAGCGGAAACCACCGCGCTCATAATCCGCCTGATACAAAGCAGCTTCATGACGATAGAGCTGGTTGAGATCGCGGATCAGCCGTTGCTGGCCGCCGTGCTTGGGGTATTGCAACAGGTGCCAGGGCAGCTGGGCATCGTGATTCCACTCGTTGCTCTGGGCGATTTCGGTGCCCATGAAGTTGAGCTTCTTGCCCGGATGGCCATACATGAAGCCCATGTAGGCACGCAGGTTCGCGGCCTGCTGCCACTCGTCACCCGGCATCTTGTAAAGCAGGGAGTGCTTGCCGTGCACCACCTCGTCGTGGGACAGGGCCAGGATGAAGTTCTCGTCATAGTGATAGACCATGGAGAAGGTCATCTCGTTGTGGTGATAACGGCGGTGGATCGGCTCCTTCTGCATGTAGCTCAGGGTGTCGTGCATCCAACCCATATTCCACTTGAAGCCAAACCCTAGGCCACCCAGGAAGGTGGGTCTGGAGACACCGGCAAAGGCGGTGGACTCCTCGGCGATGGTCATGGTGTGGGGATACTTGCCGTATACCTCCTCGTTGGTCCACTTCAGCAGGCTAATCGCCTCGTAGTTGTGGTTGCCCCCGTCGACGTTCGGCACCCACTCACCGGCGTTGCGGGAATAATCCAGATAGAGCATGGAGGCCACCGCATCCACCCGCAGGCCGTCGATGTGGAACTTGTCGAGCCAGAACAGGGCGCTCGCCACCAGGAACTGGCGCACGTTGTTACGACCGAAATCGTAGATGTAGGAGTTCCAGTCCGGGTGCCAGCCACGACGCGGATCCTCGTACTCGTAGAGCGGAGTGCCGTCGAAGCGGGCGAGACCATGGGCGTCGGCCGGGAAGTGTGCCGGCACCCAGTCGAGGATGACGCCGATGCCGGCCTGGTGGCAAGCGTCGACGAAATGCTTGAAATCATCGGCACTGCCGTAGCGACTGGTGGGGGAGAACATGCCCACCGGCTGATAGCCCCAGGAGCCGCTGAAGGGGTGCTCGGAGACCGGCATCAGCTCGATGTGGGTGTAGCCCATCTCGGTGACGTAGTTGACCAGTTCCACCGCCAGCTCGCGCCAGTTCAGGCTGTCACCGTTGGGGTGACGCTTCCAGGAGCCCACGTGCAGCTCGTAGATGGAGAGCGGCTGCTCCCGCTTGTCATTGCGCTGGCTCTCGCGCCAGGCGGCATCCTGCCACTGGTACTGCTCGTGGTCGTGGATGACGGAGGCGAACGACGGGTACTGCTCGCAGTAGAAGCCGACCGGATCGCTCTTGTGGGGCAGGCGATGGCCGGCCGGATCTTTCAGCTCGAACTTGTAGCGATCCCCGGCCTTGAGGCCCGGCACGAACAGCACCCAGTGACCGCACTGGCTGCGCTGCATGGGGTGGCGACGGCCATCCCAGAAGTTGAAATCACCGATCAGGCTCACCGCTGTGGCGCTCGGCGCATAGACGGCGAAGCGCACCCCCTCCACCCGCTGGCCGAGGTGCTCCACGGTGCGCAGCTGTGCGCCCAGGGTGTGGTAGAGGTTTTCCGGCTGGAAGCCGAGCTCAGCCAATCCTTCCCAGGCGGCAGCCTGGAATTGGTAAGGGTCGATGGATTCGGCACTGGCATCGGGGTAGCTGGCGATCAGCTGATAGGGGAAGGGATTCTTGCGGCGAGTGAAAACAGTTTCAAAGAGGCCCGCTTCGTCGGCGGAGGTCAGGGTGGCAACTATCTTGCCTGACTTGAGGTCCCTGACCCGGACCTCGAGCGCATCGGGCAACCAGGCCGTCAGTTTCAGGCCTGGCCCATCCGGATTGGCCAGCAGGCCTAGATGGGAGAAGGGATCGGCACAGCGGGCGGCAACCAAACGTTCAACGGGCATCGACATTTCCTTTCATGGCTGAACATCCGCTCCGGCCTGGGCCGAAGCGGATGAAAGTGAGTCACATGTTGGCAGCAGGGGCTCAACGACTGGCCTCGTCACGGGCCTGGCTCATCTTGCCCGCCAGCGCCTTGAGCGCCTCATCGGCAAAAATATCTTCCAGATCCTTTGAAAGCTTGCGACGCCAGTTCGGGTATTCGTAACTGGTGCCCGGCACGTTGACCGGCTTGTCCATCTCCAGCCAGTCTTCCAGCTGGGTGCTGAACAGGGCACAGCTGCCGCGGGACATGTGCAGTTGCAGGCCATGGTTGAGTTCGGTGTTCATCCCGACCCAGTTCACGTCATGGCTGATGTTGCCAGAGATGACCCCATGGGCATGCAGGCTGTCAAGGATCCGCTGCTTGGCCTGGTGGCGATCAGCATACAGGGTCTTGAGAACCTCTTCATCCGGGTACAGGCCCAGCTCGCGGCCCAGCGCCAGATCGTCGCAATGCCAGAAGCCCTTCAGGGTCGGCATGTCGTGGGTGGTCAGGGCCGACATCGCCTGCTCGGTGTAGTGCGCCGGGGAGATGAAGCCGCCGTCCCCCTTGGAGCGCTCGAAGAAGAACACCTTGTAGGAGTGAACGCCGTTCTCTTTGAGGGTCACGTCTATGCCTTCCGGCACTGTGCCGAGATCTTCACCGATCAGCAGGCACTGGTTGCGGTGGGATTCGAGGGCCAGGATCCCCAGCAGGTCGTTGACCGGATAGTAGATGTAGGCGCCCTTGGCGGCGGACGCTCCGGGCGGTACCCACCACAGGCGCAGCAAGGCCATCACGTGATCGATGCGCAGCGCGCCGCAGGCACGCATGTTGGCGCGGAACAGATCCACCATGGGCTGATAGGCCGCCTCGAACAGCTGGTTCGGGTTCATGGGGGGCAGGCCCCAGTTCTGACCGAGGGGGCCGAGGATGTCGGGCGGCGCACCGACCGAGGCTTTCGGGCAGTAGAGATCCCGGTTGGCCCAGATCTCGGTGGAGCCTTCGGAGACACCCACCGCCAGATCCCGGTAGATCCCCATCACCATGCCGGCCGCCTTGGCGCGGGCATCGGCTTGCGCCAGCTGCTCATCGGCCAGGAACTGCAGATAGAGGTAGAAATTCACATCCTGGCTGTGATCCTGCATCCAGGCAGCAACTTCTGGGTTGTGGTAATCGCGGAAGGCATCCGGCCAGACCGGCCAGCCCCAGGCGTTCTCACCCTTGCCATAGAAATGGGCCTGCAAGGCATCGAAGGCAGCCTGCTGTTGCAGGCTGTCGCCACCGGCGGCCACGAAGGCATCGAAGGCGGCCTGACGCTCGGCGCTGAACCTGGCCTCATCGAACACCTGGCGCAGCATGCCGATCTTGGTCTGGATGACGCCGGTGTAATCCACGTTCTCCTTGGCCCGCAGGGAGGCAAGATGCTGCTGGAAGGCCGGGCTCGCCACATCGGCCTTGAGCCGCTCGTTGGCGAGAAACTCGGGCACGGCTTCCACGTTGATGTAGGCCACGTTGAGCCAGCGACGGGAAGAGGGGCTGTAGGGGCTGGCACTCTCGGGATTTGCAGGATAGAGGGCATGGATGGGGTTCAGCCCCACGAAATGGGCTCCCCAGGCGGCGGCCTTCTCGACCAGCTGGCCGAGATCGCTGAAATCACCGATGCCCCAGTTGTGGCGGCTGCGCAGGCAGTAGAGCTGCACGCTCGGGCCCCACACCTTGCGGCCGTTGGCGATGGGTGCCTGCTTGTAGCAGGACTTGGGCGCGACTATGAGGCGCATGGTGGCGAGCGGCTCGTCGTTGCCCTCTTCCAGCAGCACCAACTGGTGATAGCCGAGCTCCGGCTGCACATCCAGCGCGACCCTATAGGCCTGACACTCCATCTCCTCGAATTCGGCGACGCCGACCAGTTCCCCTTCGATGGGTGTCAGCTGGCCGGACAACAGGGCACCCTGCTCCAGCACTATCTGCCAGTGGAGGGCGTCGTTGACGAACTCTATGGGCAGACGAACCTCGAGGCTGAGGGGATCGCCACTGCGCACTACCATCACGGGATCCAGAGGCCGCAACCAGTGCTGACGGTGCTCCTGCTCCAGCTGCTCGGTCAGGGCTGCCTCGTCGTCGACGCGGTAGCCCATGGCGCCCAGCATGGCGGCCTTGCTCTCTTCGGATACCTGGGCCGGGTGGCCCCAGGCATCAACATACTCACTGGCGATACCTTTGGCGGCAGCCAGCTGTTCAATCAGGGTGGTCATAGTTTGAGAATTCCCGCTGTGGATTCTATCTACACTATTTGTGATTAATTTTTATGGGTGGTACTTGAACAGTGGCTCTTTGGCCATGCTAAACCGCGCACATTTTTACATATCTCCCCGGCCGGATGTGTGACCGGGCAGGCACTATTGTTGATCTCTGCGACCAGATCCGCTGATGATGCATTCGACAAAAGTTGGTAGCCAGTTACATAAAACGAAAATAAATTTCACAGTTTTTCATGATATAGCGCAATTTCGCGCAGATTGTTGGTTGACTCACAGGTGAGTTCTAGTAAATTTACAAACGGAATTTTCTTTGACTACTGAACAGTTAGGTAACCAATTATGACTATCAAAGTAGGTATTAACGGTTTTGGCCGTATCGGTCGTTTCGTTTTCCGTCTGGCCGCTGAGCGTGCTGACATCGAAGTGGTTGGTATCAACGATCTGATCGACGTTGACTACATGGCTTACATGCTGAAGTACGACTCCACCCACGGCCGCTTCAAGGGCACCGTTGAAGTCAAAGACGGCAACCTGATCGTCAACGGCAAAACCGTACGTGTTACCGCTGAGCGTGACCCGGCAAACCTGAAATGGGATGCAATCGGTGTTGACGTTGTTGCCGAAGCTACCGGTCTGTTCCTGGACGACGCCACTGCTCGCAAGCACATTGCTGCCGGTGCCAAGAAAGTCGTACTGACCGGCCCGTCCAAAGACGCTACCCCTATGTTCGTCATGGGTGTTAACGACGCCACCTATGCTGGCCAGGACATCGTTTCCAACGCTTCCTGCACCACCAACTGCTTGGCCCCGATCGCCAAGGTTCTGAACGATACCTTCGGTATCGAATCCGGCCTGATGACCACTGTCCACGCTACCACTGCTACCCAGAAGACCGTTGATGGTCCGTCTGCCAAAGACTGGCGCGGTGGCCGCGGTGCGGCTCAGAACATCATCCCGTCCTCTACCGGTGCTGCCAAGGCTGTTGGCGTTGTTATCCCGGAACTGAACGGCAAACTGACCGGTATGGCTTTCCGCGTACCGACTCCGGACGTGTCCGTTGTTGACCTGACCGTCAACCTGAAGAAAGCTGCCACCTACGCAGAAATCTGCGCAGCCATGAAAGCAGCCTCCGAAGGCTCCATGAAGGGCGTACTGGGCTACACCGAAGATCAAGTGGTTTCCACCGACTTCCTGGGTGAGCGTCAGACCTCCGTGTTCGATGCCAAGGCTGGTATCGCACTGAACGACAAATTCGTTAAAGTCGTATCCTGGTACGACAACGAAATGGGCTACTCCAGCAAGGTTCTGGACCTGATCGCTCACATCTCCAAGTAATTTGGGATGCGCAATCGCGTAGCTTGAAAAAAGGCGGCCATTGGCCGCCTTTTTGTATTCTGGATCTGCCGACCTCTTTCTTGAATGTGCGCGAGCACAGGAGTCTCCATGCAACCGACACGTACTCTGACAGCCCACTGTACCCTCAGCCACCCTGCTGGTGGCCAGCCTCTGCTGACCATCGACAACGAGCACGCCAGGGCGGAGATCTGCCTGTTTGGCGCCCATGTACTGCGCTACCAGCGCCATGGCGAACCCGCCTCTCTCTGGCTCAGCGACAAGGCAGTGCTGGATGGCAGCAAGCCTATCCGGGGCGGCATCCCCCTGTGCTGGCCCTGGTTCGGCCCCTCCCCCGCTCGCGTCGGCAGCGGCAAACCGGCCCACGGCTTCGCCCGCACCAGCCTGTGGACCCTGGATGGTGTCTCCGATCACGGGGATGGCACCCTGGTCCATCTGTCTCTGCGTGACACCGACGCCAGCCGTGCCCTCTGGCCCCACGCCTTCGAGCTGGAGCTGGATGTGCTGGTAGGCAAGGAGCTCTCCCTGGTGCTGACCACCCGCAACACAGGCAAGACGCCCCTCACCTACAATGCGGCCCTGCACACCTATCTGCAGATAAGCCGCCCAGAGGCCGTCAGCGTGACCGGCCTGGGTGAGCCTTATGCCGACAAGCTGACGGGTCAGGATGGGCAGCAGCAGGGCGCTCTGACGCTCACAGCTGCCA
This sequence comes from Aeromonas rivipollensis, assembly GCF_037811135.1. Classification (NCBI taxonomy): domain Bacteria; kingdom Pseudomonadati; phylum Pseudomonadota; class Gammaproteobacteria; order Aeromonadales; family Aeromonadaceae; genus Aeromonas; species Aeromonas rivipollensis. The sequence goes on from NZ_CP149130.1 coordinate 3,752,609, forward strand.
TTGATCGGGTCTACCACCAAGCCGAGGCCATGGTGATGGTCAAGGACGGCGATCGCACCACTCAGGTGGTGAGCGGCAACAACGACAGCGTCGTGGTCTGGACCCCTTGGCTGGAAGGGGCCACCGCCATGGCCGACATGAGCGACGATGGCTACCGCACCATGCTCTGTGTCGAGGCGGCCATCACGGCCGAGGCTGGCGTCGTTATCGCGCCGGATGAGGAGCACAGCTTCTCTACCGTGATCATCTGATCTTTGTCTTCGCGAAACCCATAACGAAAGAGGGCACCCCAACGGGTGCCCTCTTCTATTCAGCCTTTCTATTCAACTCTTCGCACACTCAGGCGTTGCCCTGGGTCTTGAGCTTGAGCTCGGCGGCGAAGTTCAGCATGCGATCCAGCGGGATCAGCGCCTTCACCCGCAACTCCTCGTCCACCAGGATCTCGTGACGCTCCGCGCCATCGGTCAGCGCTTCCTTGATCGCCACCAGGCCGTTCATCGCCATCCAGGGACAGTGGGCGCAGCTGCGGCAGGTGGCGCCATCGCCACCGGTCGGTGCCTCCACCATCTCCTTGTCCGGGCAGGCCTGCTGCATCTTGTAGAAGATACCGCGATCGGTCGCCACGATCAGCTTCTGCTGGGGCAGCTCACGGGCCGCCTTGATGAGTTGGCTGGTAGAACCCACCGCATCCGCCAGTTCGATGACGGAAGCCGGGGACTCCGGGTGCACCAGCACGGCCGCGTCCGGGTTCTGGGCCTTGAGCTCGCGCAGGGCCTTGGCCTTGAACTCGTCGTGGACTATGCAGTGACCCTGCCAGCGCAGCATCTCGGCGCCCGTCTTCTTCTCGATGTAGGCACCCAGGTGTCTGTCCGGCCCCCAGATGATCTTGTGGCCCTGGCTGTCTAGGTGCTCGACTATCTCGAGCGCTATGCTGGAGGTGACCACCCAGTCGGCCCGCGCCTTCACCGCCGCAGAGGTATTGGCATAGACCACGACTATATGGTCGGGATGGGCATCGCAGAAGGCGGAGAACTGGTCGATGGGGCAGCCCAGATCCAGGGAGCACTCCGCCTCCAGGGTCGGCATCAGCACCCGCTTGTGCGGGCTCAGGATCTTGGAGGTCTCCCCCATGAAGCGCACACCGGCCACGATCAGGGTCTGGGCGGCGTGATCACGACCGAAGCGAGCCATCTCGAGGGAGTCGCCGACGAAACCGCCGGTGGCCTCGGCCAGCGCCTGGATCTCGGGATCCGTGTAATAGTGGGCAACCAGCACGGCCTGACGCGCCTCGAGCAGCGCCTTGATCTCGATGATCAGGGAAGCTTTCTGTTCGGCAGTCAGGGGAGCCGGTTTGACCGGAAAGGGATAGTCCATCTCGATGACCGGAGGGACACTGCTCAGTGCATTGCTCATTGCGACTGTTCCATCAACGCTTGGAAAGGCCAAAATTATAACCAGAAGCCGCGCACAAACCCATCAACAAATCCAGTACAGTAAAACAGTCAGAACCCGCCCGGATTTATCGTTGTCATTCTTGCCAAAAGGAGTTGTCGAATGAAACAACGCTCGCTCAAAACCAAATTGTTGCTGCTCACCCTGGGTCTCTTTCTCGCCAGTGGTGTCGCCATGACGCTGATGCAGTCTGCCTCCCTGAACACCCTGCGCAATGACATCATGACCCAGACTAGCGGCGCCCTGGAGCAGGAGGTATCGCGCACCCTGCAGTTCCAGGCCGAGCGCTATGCCGTGCAGATCGCCGACCTGTTGCAGCAGTCTTACCAGATACCGCTGGGGATGGCCGCACAGCTCGAAGGCAGCATGGCACAGCCGGACCTGATGCCGAGCCGCCCTCAGGTGGAGCTGCTGCTCGGCAGCCGCCTTCGTCAGGCTGACGGGATCAGCTCCATCTATGCCCAGTTCGAACCCGATGGCTATGACGGGCAGGATGCCAGCTGGCAGACGGGGGCAACGCACTCGGTCGCGGGCAAGGGCAGCCTGGAGGTGTACTTCACCCGTGAGCAGAATGGCCAGATTGCGCAGCAGCAGATAGATGCGGCAACCAGCGAGGCCAAGTTTGACACCTCGCGCAACGAGTTCGGCATTCGCAACAGCGAGTGGTATCTCTGTGGCCGTGACAGCCTGCGCCCCTGCCTGATGGAGCCCTACCTCTACGAGATAAGCCCGGGCAAGCAGATGCTGATGACCAGCCTGACGGTTCCCATCCTCAAGGAGGGCAAGTTTGTCGGGATCACCGGGGTCGACATGAACCTGCCCATCTTCCAGCAACTGGCCGAGCGTCTCGGCAAGAGCCTGTATGACAATCAGGCCGAGGTGACCCTGGTCAGCAAGATGGGCTTTATCGTCGGCAGCAACCGCCATGCCGACAAGCTGGGCCGTCCGCTGACGGAGGCCGGGCTGGTGGCGCCAGACGGCAAGCCCAGGGATAGCGACAGCGACTTCATCCTGCAGCAACCCATCAAGATCGACGCCGCCGACAGCCAGTGGTGGCTGATGATCAAGGTGCCCAAGGCACTCGCCCTCAGTCAGGCCAACACCATCAGCAACCAGCTCGGCAGCCTGCTGCAGGCCACCCAGCAACAGCAGCTGATGACCATGGTCGTCATCACCCTGGTGGCACTGGGTCTGCTCGTCTGGTTCATTCAGAGCATCACCGCCCCCCTCTCCCTCATCAGCCGCCACGTCTCACACCTCGCCAGCAATGAGGGGGATCTGACCCAGCAGATGCGCATCGACACCCACCAGGAGCTCATCGAGCTAGGCAGACACCTCAATGCCTTCCTCGGCAAACTGAGGGCCATGGTGCAGGGCAGCAAGCAGGTTGGCCAGCAGGTACACCAGCAGGCGCGGGGCATGAAGCAGACGGCCAATGCCATGCGCAGCAGCCTGGACGAGCAGAGTCTGGAGCTGGAGAGCGTGGTCAGTGCCATGCACGAGATGAGCACCACGGCGGTCAGCGTGGCGGGTTACGCCGAGCAGGCGGCGCAAGAGTCGGAAGCGGCCACCCATCATATCCAGACGGCCCAGCAAAGCTTGAGCCGGGCCCGCGGCGAGATCCACACCCTGGTCGAGGACATGCACCAGGCGGACAAGGCGGTGGCGCAGGTGGCACAACGCAGTACCAACATCAGCCACATTCTCGACGTGATCCGGGCCATCGCCGAACAGACCAACCTGCTGGCACTCAATGCGGCCATAGAGGCGGCGCGGGCTGGCGACATGGGCAGAGGCTTTGCCGTGGTGGCAGATGAAGTGAGAGCCCTTGCCAACAAGACCCGGGCCTCCACCGACGAGATAGGCCAGCTTATCGGCAGCCTGCAAGCCGAGGTGAGCAGCAGCCAGCAACTGATGAGCACGGGCATCACCCGATCCGTCAGCACGGTCGAGGGGACAGAGCAGGCCTTCGAGGCGCTCAATCAGGTGGTGAGCCAGATCCAGCAGATCCATGATCACATCAGCCAGGTGGCGACCGCCGCCGAGCAGCAGAGTGCCGTCAGCGATACCATCAACCAGAATCTGATGCGCATTGGGGATACCGCCACCTCCCTGGGGCAGGAGGCGAGTGCCAGCCACCTCTTAAGCGAGGAACTGGAGCAGGCGGCCACCACGCTGGCCAGCGAACTCGAGCGACTGCGCACCTGACAAGCGAATACAAAAAAGCCCGCATTGCAGCGGGCTTTTTTTCAATCTGGTGGTCGTTACTGGGCTCGAACCAGTGACCCCCTCCTTGTAAGGGAGGTGCTCTCCCAGCTGAGCTAAACGACCTGGGATAAAGCTGAATGATGGTGGGTCGTGCTGGATTCGAACCAGCGACCAATTGATTAAAAGTCAACTGCTCTACCGACTGAGCTAACGACCCATCTGTATCATTTTTTCTTTCTATTTCAAGAAAGTGGTGGTCGTTACTGGGCTCGAACCAGTGACCCCCTCCTTGTAAGGGAGGTGCTCTCCCAGCTGAGCTAAACGACCTGGGATAAGGCTGAATGATGGTGGGTCGTGCTGGATTCGAACCAGCGACCAATTGATTAAAAGTCAACTGCTCTACCGACTGAGCTAACGACCCATCTGTATCATTTTTTCAAAGCATGGTGGTCGTTACTGGGCTCGAACCAGTGACCCCCTCCTTGTAAGGGAGGTGCTCTCCCAGCTGAGCTAAACGACCTGGGATAAGGCTGAATGATGGTGGGTCGTGCTGGATTCGAACCAGCGACCAATTGATTAAAAGTCAACTGCTCTACCGACTGAGCTAACGACCCATCTGTATCATTTTTTCAAAACATGGTGGTCGTTACTGGGCTCGAACCAGTGACCCCCTCCTTGTAAGGGAGGTGCTCTCCCAGCTGAGCTAAACGACCTGGGATAAAGCTGAATGATGGTGGGTCGTGCTGGATTCGAACCAGCGACCAATTGATTAAAAGTCAACTGCTCTACCGACTGAGCTAACGACCCATCTGTATCATTTTTTCAAAGCATGGTGGTCGTTACTGGGCTCGAACCAGTGACCCCCTCCTTGTAAGGGAGGTGCTCTCCCAGCTGAGCTAAACGACCTGGGGTATTCTGTGGTCAAGATTGGTGGGTCGTGTAGGGATCGAACCTACGACCAATTGATTAAGAGTCAACTGCTCTACCGACTGAGCTAACGACCCACACCTTGAACCTGTCACCGCCTGCCGTGGCAGACCGTGTTAAAACTGGTGGTCGTTACTGGGCTCGAACCAGTGACCCCCTCCTTGTAAGGGAGGTGCTCTCCCAGCTGAGCTAAACGACCTGGGGTATTCTGTGGTCAAGATTGGTGGGTCGTGCTGGGTTCGAACCAGCGACCAATTGATTAAGAGTCAACTGCTCTACCAACTGAGCTAACGACCCACACCTTGAACCTGTCACCGCCTGCCGTGGCAGACCGCGTTAAAACTGGTGGTCGTTACTGGGCTCGAACCAGTGACCCCCTCCTTGTAAGGGAGGTGCTCTCCCAGCTGAGCTAAACGACCTGGGAATTCTGTCTTCACCCGTTGTGAAGAAATGGTGGGTCGTGCTGGATTCGAACCAGCGACCAATTGATTAAAAGTCAACTGCTCTACCGACTGAGCTAACGACCCTCACCACGACCAGCTCCGAGCGCACTGCTGCACCGGCTCTGACGGCGGCCTATATTACGGATTTATCATCCTGGCGCAATAGAAAAATCTTAAATTAAATCTGTTTGTTCACTGCGCATACAAAGCAGAGCCGTATTTACAAGACTGTTACGAAAACAGTGACCTACAGCAATACTACAGCTTGCCGAGGCTCTGCTTGGCCAACTGGGCCGGCGAGGTATTGGGGTAACCCTTGATCACCTGCTCATAGAAGGTCTTGGCTTCCGCTTTCTTGCCATCGAGCTGCGCCAGCATGCCGAGTTTCAGCAGGGCATCGGCCCGCTTGGGCGACTTGCTGTACTTGTTCGCCACAGTGGAGAACTGGCTGGCGGCACCGGCTCTGTCACCCTTGTTGAACATCAGCTGGCCGAGCCAGTAGTGCGCATTGGGAACATAGCTGGAGCTCGGGAACTGTTTGATGAACCCCTCGAAGGCAGGAATGGCCTTGTCGTAGTTCTTCTCCTTGAGCACCATGTTCACGGCTGCGTCATAGGCCTGGTTCTCGTCCTGATTGGTCGAGTAGTTGGCCGCTGCGGCAGGCGTCGTAGCACCGGCTGCCGGGGTCGCAGGCGCGGCGGCGGCAGGCTGGCTGTTGGCCACCTTGTCGAGCTCCTGATAGAGCTGGCGCTGACGCTCTTGCGACTGCTCCATCTGGTAGGTCTGCTGCTCCAGCTGACCACGCAGTTCGGAGACTTCACCTTGCAGGGAGTCGACCTGTTGCTGCAGCTCGGCCTGCAGGCGCAGACGAGCGTTCAGGGTGCGCTCCAGCAGGGCGACTCTGTCTTCCAGGCTGCCCGTGGGCACTATGGCACCGTTGTTGCCGCTCAGCACCACACCGCTGCCGGAATCACCGCCCAGATCGCTGACCGGAGCCGCGGCATGAGCACTGACTGCAAATAAAACGGCCATCGAAATGGCCGCTTGCTTAGACACGAATTTCATTCGGATCAAACCTTAGTAAACCAGGACCGCACGGCGGTTTTTGGCAAAGGCATCCTCGGTGTGGGACAGATCCAGCGGCTTCTCTTCGCCATAGCTGACGATGGAGAGCTGCTCAGCCTGCACACCCAGGGTTTGCAGATACTTGGCAACGGCCTTGGCACGACGCTCACCCAGAGCGATGTTGTATTCCGGAGTACCGCGCTCATCGGCGTGGCCTTCGATCAATACCTTGACGCTCGGACGCTCACGCAGGTAGCTGGCATGGGCATCCAGCAGGTCGGCGTACTGACCCTGGATGTCGTAACCATCGTACGGGAAGTAGATCACGTTATCGCGCTGCAGAGCTTCGAACTTCTGACGCATCTGCTCTTCCGGGGACAACATGCCGTTGGCGCCACCGGTTTGTACACCGCCCATGCCGTCGGTCATGCCAGACTCGGCGCCTGCGGCGTCGGAGTCGGAAGAAGAACTACAGGCAGCCAGGGTGAACAGTGGCAGTGCGATGGCCAGACCCTTGAGCAGTTTATTGAGTTGCATGCTATTTCCTTAAACCTTTATAACAAAACAAAAAACAATCGATTTTTTTATCAATTCAAGAAGGGCGACCAAGCTGGTGCACGAATTTCACCGCTACTGGTCGGAAGCACTGCCTTGAAACGACCATCGGTCGACACCAAAGCGAGACTCTTACGACCCTGATAGATGGTGGCATAAATGATCATGCTGCCATTGGGTGCCACACTTGGCGACTCATCCAGAGCACTCTGGGTCAGTACCAACATGGCTCCGTTCTCCATATCCTGGCGAGCGATGCGATATTGTCCCTGAACCCGGGTCACCATCACCATGGACTTGCCGTCCGGCGTGATGGATGCCCCCTGGTTGGAATCCCCTTCCCAGGTCATCCGGCGAGTGACGCCAGTCGCCAAATTTACGCTATAAATCTGGGGTTTGCCACCACGTTCAGAGGTGAACAGCAAAGTTTGCCCGTCCGGCATCCAGGAGGGTTCGGTGTCTATGGTACGGTTATTTGTGACTCGAGTGAGTTGCTTGCTAGCAACATCAACAACATAGAGATCAGGCTGCCCATCTTTGGACAAAACAATAGCCAAACGGCGACCATCTGGTGACCACTCGGGGGCACCGTTGATGCCGCGGAAACTGGTGATCAGACTGCGTTGCTGGGTATAGATGTCCTGCACATAGATCTCGGACTTCTGGTTCTCGAAGCTCACATAGGCCAGCTTGCTGCCATCCGGCGACCAGGCCGGCGACATCAGCGGCTCGCGGGAGCGCAGCAGGGTCTTCTCGTTGTAGCCATCGTAATCGGAGATACGCAGCTGGTACGGGAACTGGGTACCCTGCTGGACGGAGACATAGGCCAGACGGGTCAGGAAGGCACCACGCTCACCGGTCAGACGTTCGTAGACGATGTCGGAGATACGGTGGGCGAACTGGCGCATCTGGGCACCCGGTATGGTCGCCATGCGGCTGTCGAGGATGTAACCGTTCGCTTCCCCGCCCTGGGTCTTGGCCAGCTGGCCCTTCAGCACGTCGACCAGCTCGAAGTTGATCTTGTAGGTGCCATCACCCACAGCCGCGATGGAGCCGACCACCACGGCCTCCACACCCTGGGACGCCCAGGGGGCGAAGTTGATCTCGCCACTGGTGCTCGGAGTCTGCGGCATCTGGCCACGGGCCAGCGGCTTGAACTTGCCGCTGCGCATCAGGTCGTTGGAGACCACCTCGGCGATGTCCTGTGGCAGTTGACCATTGCCCTCCCACTTGAAGGGGGCGATGGCGATGGGGCGCGCACTGTCAATACCGCCGGTGATGACGATGTCCAAGGCCGCCTGAGCGCTCTGGCCTAGCAGAAGGCAGCCAACCAAAGCAAAAAACACTTTTCTTATCATGGCTTAAATACTCTGTTCCAATAAAAATGAGAGGTGAAATTCCTTTATCAGCAGATGCTGCCAACCACGGTCAATGACCCCGTTTTATCACGTCTAGATGCTAGGTTCTAACTTGAGGTTAAACTCCTTCAACATCTCGAACGCCGCCGGATCCTTCGGCACCGGCAACTGATTCGCCTTCAGCACGGCAGCCTTGCCGGAGCGGCAGACCGCCGGGTCACCCTGGCCGTTGTCCACCGAAATGACGAAGCCGGTACTGGCCAATTTGACACCGATAGTACAGGTTTTGCCCCGCATGGTGGGATCCAAAATCATATAGCGCTCGACCGTTGCCTTGATGAGAGCGGCGTACTTGTCGACCTCCCCCTTGGCGGCAGCCGATGCGGCCTGGCTGCGGGAATTGGCTTCAGCCTCCAGCTGCTGCTGCATCATGGCTTCCATCTCTTTCTGCAACTTGGCCTCTTCGGCCGCCTTGCGCTTGCGCTCCGCCTCTATCTTGGCCTTCTTGTCAGCCTCGGCCTTCGCCTTCTTCTCTGCGTCAGCTTTTGCCTTCTTGGCGGCTTCATCTGCAGCCTTTTTCTCTGCCTCAGCCTTGGCCTTCTTCTCGGCTTCCGCCTTGGCTTTCTTCTCAGCCTCGGCCTTGGCCTTCTTGTCGGCTTCAGCCTTCTTGGCCGCATCCGCCTTTGCCTTGGCTTTCTCTTCGGCCTGCTTCTTCTCCAGCTCTTCTTTCTTTTTCTTGAGCGCCAACGCCTTGGCGAGTTCTTCTTCCTGGCGCTTGGCGTCAGCCTGCTTGGCCTTCTGCGCCTCCAGCTTGCGGGCTTCCTCGGCCTTCTGGGCCTTCTCTTCCGCCTGCTTCTGTTCGGCTACCTTCTTCTGCTTCTCGGTCTCGGCCTTGCGGGTGGCCTCCTCGGCCTCCTTGCGCTTGGTCTCGGCGATGCGCAGACGCTCCTGCTCCTTCGCCAGCTCGCGCCGGGCCTGATCGGCGTCTTCCTTGTCCTTCTCTTTCTGCTGCTGGGCAGCCTTGGGCTGAGCTTTCTGCTGCTGGATCTGCTGTGCCTGTTGCTCCAGGAACTCGCTGTCCAGCATCACTGCATTGACGATCTGTCCCTTCGACTCGGGGCGCTTGGGCTTGCTGAAGTCGACGCCGACCAGCAGTATGATGCCGATGATCAGATGCAGCAGCAGCGACGCGACGAGATAACCGGAAATACCACGCTTCACATCCATCTCCGTCAGTTCACCGGATCCGTCATCAGGCCAACCTGAGGCACACCGGCTTTCTTGAGGGCCACCATCAGCAGGATCACCTCTTCGTAACGCACGGACTTGTCACCCGCCACCACCACGGGAGCGTTCTGGTTGATGGCCAGATAGCCCATGGCCTTCTCGGTGATGTATTGCTGCATCGCCTCGGGTGTGCCGCTTGGCACTGGCTCGTCATCCGCCTCACCGGCCTTGATGACGTACTCACCTTCGGTGTTGACGCTGACGATGAAGGGGGGCTTGGCGTCCTCGGGCAGTTGCTCGGACTCCGCCTGGGGCAGATCCACCTTGACCCCCTGGGTGATCACCGGCGTCACCGCCATGAAGATGATGAGCAGCACCAGCATGACGTCGATATAGGGCACCACGTTGATCTCGGCGACCTTCTTGCGCCGGATCCGCTGATAGGTTTGCATTTACTTGTCACCCTGCTGCTGTGCAATCTGACGGTTCAGTATGGTGGTGAACTCGTCCATGAAGTTGGCGTAGGCGTTCTCCAGCTTCTCTACCTTGTTGGTGAATCTGTTATAGAAAATAACAGCGGGAATGGCCGCGAACAGACCCATGGCGGTGGCGATCAGCGCCTCCGCGATGCCCGGTGCCACCATCTGCAGGGTCGCCTGCTGCACCTGACCCAAGGCAATAAAGGCGTTCATTATGCCCCATACGGTACCAAACAGACCGATATAGGGGCTGATGGAGCCAACGGTTGCCAGCACTGGCAGGTTGGATTCCAGCTCGTCCACCGCACGGGACAGGGAGACGCGCATGGCGCGATAGGTACCGTCCATCACCGCATCCTGGCCACGGGCGCCAGCCTTGAGCAGGCGGGCATACTCCTTGAAGCCGGAATAGAAGATGTCTTCCATGCCTTCGATGTCATCGCGGCGGGAGGAGGACTCCTGATAGAGACGGTTGAGGTCGACGCCGGACCAGAATCTGTCTTCAAACTGCTCCGAGGCGAGGTTGGCCGCCTTGATGACCTTGGAACGCTGGATGATCAGCGCCCAGGAGACGACCGACATGCCCATAAGGGTCATCATGACCAGTTTCACCAGCAGACTGGCTTGCCAGAACAGACCAATAAACGAAATTTCAGCGTGCACTTAACAGCACTCCCTTGATTTTTTCAGGTATTGCAACAGGTTTCATTTGCGGATGACTGACACAGGCAATCTGTACCATGGCCTGGGTGATCAGTCGTCCATCAGCCGCCAGGATCTGCTGTGAAAAGCGCATGGAAGCACGTTTCACTTCAGTCACTTGCGTCAATACGGTCAGCAGTTCATTGAAGCGGGCCGCGGAGCGGAAATCGATCTCGGTGCGACTCACCACGAAGGCGATCCCCGCCTGCAACAGCACATCTTGCTCGATGTCGCCGGCGCGCAGGAACTCGGTGCGAGCCCGTTCCATAAACTTGAGATAATTGGCGTTGTAGACGATGCCTCCGGCGTCTGTGTCTTCGTAGTAGACACGTACCGGAAACTCAGAGACTTCCCCCATAAAAATCTGTGATCCATTCGACAGTCAGATGGGGGGCTATCATAGCGCAGGGCTGAATAGGAAAGAAGCAGGGGGAGACAGGGAAATCCCATCTCCCCCTGTTTTTTATGGCAGGCAATAACGACCGATCCGCCGGGGGCAAAACCACGGCCGCACTGCGGGGTACAAAAGCAGAGGGAGGCAGAGCATGTCTGGCCTCCCTCTGTGTTTATGGCAGGTAATAACCGCTGGTCAGCCAGAGCCCGTACAACAGGCTTGGCAAGGCGAGCCAGGGGAAAAACAGCACGCGGCCAACCAGGCTGCGGGGGTGGAACCCCAGTCCGTGCATGACGCCGCAGCAGACCGCCCACATCAGCCAGGGGGCCAGCCAGAGACCGTGGTCACTGGTGTTGGCGGCCACCAGATTCGGTGCCTGCAAGATGGCGACGCCCAGCAGGGCCGCCGCCAGCAACATCAGACCTTGCCATGGCTGGCGCTCCAGGGGAGCGGCCAGCCGGGCGAGCCTGTCACTTGTCTTCATCGATCTGACGATCCAGGTTCTCGGTGTGCTCCAGCCAGAGCGCATTGATGATCCCAAACGCACAGGCCAGCAACAGCCCCAGGATCCAGGTGAAATACCACATATCAGGGCACCTTCTTAGTAGAGCGATTGTTGGTTGTCTTCGATGTGCTTGTTACTCACCCGGCCAAACATCTTGATGTAGGTCCAGATGGTGTAAGCCAGCACTGTCGGTACGAAGACGACTGCGACTACCGTCATCACCTTGAGGGTGTTGAAGGAGGCGGTGGCATCCCACATGGTCAGGCTCTGGGACGGCTCCAGGCTGGAGGGCATCACGAACGGGAACATGGAGAAGCCCGCGGTCAATATGATGCCGGCAATGGCCAGGGAGGAGAACAGGAACGCCATCCAGCCCTTGCCCAGCTTGGCCGCAAGCGCGGTCAGCAGGCTCATCACCAGACCCAGCACGGGGGCGGCAATCATCCAGGGGTAGAGGTTGTAGTTCTGCATCCAGGCACCGGCCTGCACCACCACTTCCTTGTGAAGCGGGTTGGTGACGGCGTCGGTGGCGACGGCGCCCACGATCACATAGCCATCCATGCCGCTCACCCAGACACCGGCCAGGGCAAACAGCACCAGGGTCAGCAGGGAGAAGATCATGGCGGCGGTGCGGGAGCGGGCCAGCACTTCACCTTCGGTCTTCATCATCAGCCAGGCAGCGCCCTGGGTCACTATCATGAACAGGCTCACCAGACCGGCCAGCAGGCCGAACGGGTTGAGCAGGCCGAAGAAGTTGCCGTGGTAGGTCAGCATCAGGAACTGGTTGAAGCTGAAGGGAACCCCTTGCAGCAGGTTGCCGAAGGCCACCCCGAAGATGACGGGGGGAATGGCACTACCGGCGAACAGCGCCCAGTCCCAGTTGGTGCGCCACTGGGCGCCTTCCTGCAGGGAGCGGTACTTGAAGCCGACCGGACGGAAGAAGAGCGCCATCAGGGTCAGGATCATGGCGATGTAGAAGCCGGAGAAGGCTGCCGCATAGACCATGGGCCAGGCCGCGAACAGGGCACCGCCCGCGGTCACCAGCCAGACCTGGTTGCCTTCCCAGTGCGGCCCCATGGTGTTGAGCATCACCCGACGCTCCACATCCTTCTTGCCGACGAAGGGGAGCAGGGCACCGACCCCCATATCGAAGCCGTCGGTGATGGCGAAGCCGATCAGCAGCACGCCGACCAACACCCACCAGACCAGACGCAACATTTCGTAATCAAACATGGGTTACTCTCCTTATGCCTTGCTCTGTTCGAAGTGGTACTTGCCCGTCTTCAGGCTGCTTGGGCCCAGACGCGCATACTTGAACATCAGGTACATCTCGATGATCAGCAGTACGGTGTAGAACAGGCAGATCCCGATCAGGGAGAACCAGATCTCGGACGCAGGGATATTGGATGCGGAGACTGAGGTCGGCAGCATCTCGGCTATGGTCCAGGGTTGGCGACCGTACTCGGCGACAAACCAGCCCGCCTCGATGGCGATCCAGGGCAGCGGGATGCCGTACAACAGCGCCTTGAGCAACCACTTGCGCTCACCGATCTTGTGGCGAGTGCTGTCATAGAAGGCCAGACCGATCAGCACCAGCATCAACATGCCGCAGGCAACCATGATGCGGAAGGCGAAGAACAGCGGCAGCACCTGCGGGATGGAATCATCCACGGCGGCCTTGATCTGATCGTCTGTCGCGTCGGTCACGTTAGGGGTGTAACGCTTGAGCAGCAGACCGTAGCCCAGATCCTGCTTCACTTCGTCGAAGCGAGCGCGGGTCTCGTCTGACTTGTCGCCGGATTGCAGCTTGGTCAGCAGATCGTAGGCGGTCATGCCGCTGCGCACGCGCACTTCATGCTCGCTCTTCAGATCCTTGAGACCTGTCACCTGACCGTCCAGGGAACGGGTCGCTATGATGCCAAGGGCATAAGGAATCTTGATGGCGTAGTCGGTGCGCATCTCTTCCTGGTTCGGAATGCCGAACAGGGTGAAGGATGCCGGAGCAGGTTCTGTGTTCCACTCGGCCTCGATGGCCGCCAGTTTCACCTTCTGCACTTCCCCGGTCTCGTAGCCGGACTCGTCACCCAGCACCAGCACGGAGAGGATGGAGGCCATGCCGAATGCGGCCGCGATGGCGAAGGAGCGACGGGCGAAGGCCACATCACGATTCTTCAGCAGGTAGTAGGAGGAGATGCCCAGCACGAACATGGCGCCCGTGGTGTAGCCCGCCGCCACTGTGTGGACGAACTTGACCTGAGCAACCGGGTTGAACACCAGATCGGCGAAACTCACCATCTCCATCCGCATGGACTCGAAGTTGAATTCGGCACCGACCGGGTTCTGCATCCAGCCGTTGGCGACCAGGATCCAGAGGGCGGAGAGGTTGGTCCCGAGTGCCATCAGCCAGGTTGCCGCCAGATGCTGGCGCTTGGTGAGGCGATCCCAACCGAAGAAGAACATGCCGACGAAGGTGGACTCCAGGAAGAAGGCCATCAAGCCTTCGATGGCCAGCGGGGCCCCGAAGATATCGCCGACATAGTGGGAGTAGTAAGCCCAGTTGGTACCGAACTGAAACTCCATGGTGAGCCCGGTGGTAACCCCAAGGGCGAAGTTGATACCAAACAACTTGCCCCAGAACTTGGTCATGTCCCGGTACACTGTGTTGTTGGTCATCACATAGACAGACTCCATGATCGCCAGAATGAAGGCCATTCCCAGCGTCAGGGGTACAAACAGGAAGTGATAAAGGGCCGTCGCAGCGAATTGGAACCGCGATAGGTCTACCACATGCTCAGCAATCATGATGTTTCCTCACCGATTATTGGCACGGCTATTTTAAGTTTTAAGGACAAAGCTTCCATTGGAAGTCCCCGAATGGTCGATCACCCCTCGCGGACTGACCGGATTCGACTGCCACCACATTAACAACAAGGCAATATAGAGGAACAAAAAAAGCTAATGTTTAACATCTGGTAAACATTAACTGCAGTTCTATTCTCGCCTATAATGATGGCTGTTTTATATCATCTTTATTTGATTGAAATCAATGTAAACCCATCATCAATACATGCCTTTTCAAGGCACCTTACAAGCCATTTCCCATTAATATTGGGAGCTTGCTCACAAAAAACATCAAACCGTAAATACTTGATTTAAATCAATTTTAACTCTCGTAAAAATAGTTTCAATTCTGTTAAGCAAATAGACAAGGTGAGCAGGCTCGCCCTTATCAATCCGGTATTTCGAGAATGACGCAGGCCATCATGAAATCAATTTAAAACCAACAAAAACACATGTTTATGCGGATTGATTCGCCTCGCAAAATCATTAATTTATCTAATCCGAAACACATAGATTTTCTTGTTTGTCCGGCCCGGCAAGAGCTCCTACAATGCGCCTCGCAGTGAGGGCACACCTCTGGATACAGGCCGGTCATTCCGGGTTCCCGGTACGTATTCGATGAACATTTCGAACCTGTTTGTTGGGATTAATGATGAAAAAGTTTGTTGCCAAGACCATCCGTTACTACAAGCTTTCGTTCGTTCAACTCTATCAAATGAACCGACTCTGAGGCCTCGCGACGGCTCCTTTGTTTTTTCCCGACCGGTCTGCAGACGCACTCACTGTCTGTGAACATCCATCCTGAATTGTCTTTGCCCACCGCATCCGCCGTGGGCTTTTTTTTGCCCGGATAATAAAAAACCGCCCTTGGGGGCGGTTTGTCGTTCAAAGGCTGCTTTTACTGCTCATCTGGCCGTTGCAGGCCAAAGTGCGCATAAGCTCTCGGTGTCGCGATCCGCCCTCTGGGTGTACGTTGCAGATAGCCTTGCTGGATCAGATAAGGCTCCAGCACGTCTTCTATGGTGTCCTTCTCTTCCCCTATGGCGGCGGCCAGGTTGTCGAGCCCCACGGGCCCCCCCATAAACTTGTCGATGACGGCCAACAATAGCTTGCGGTCCATGAAGTCGAACCCCTCGTTGTCCACGTCCAGCATGTCCATGGCGCGGGCCGCTATGGGTCCATCAATGCGACCATCGGATTTCACCTGGGCGAAATCCCGCACCCGTCTTAACAGACGGTTAGCAATCCGCGGGGTTCCCCGGGAGCGGCGAGCCACCTCCAGCGCACCGTCTCCCGACATGTCGAGCCCGAGGCAGCGGGCGCTGCGGGAGACGATGTCGGTGAGATCCTTGACGTTGTAGAACTCGAGACGTTGGACTATCCCGAAACGGTCACGCAGGGGGCTGGTCAGGGAGCCGGCCCGGGTGGTGGCCCCGATCAGGGTGAAGGGAGGCAGATCGAGCTTGATGGAGCGGGCGGCAGGCCCCTCTCCTATCATGATGTCGAGCTGGTAATCCTCCATGGCCGGATAGAGCACCTCCTCCACTACTGGGCTGAGGCGGTGGATTTCGTCGATGAAGAGCACATCGTTCGGTTCGAGGTTGGTGAGCAGCGCGGCGAGATCCCCCGCCTTCTCCAGCACGGGCCCCGAGGTGGTCTTGATGTTGACCCCCATCTCGTTGGCCACTATGTTGGCCAGCGTGGTCTTGCCGAGCCCCGGCGGGCCGAAGATCAGCAGATGATCGAGGGCCTCCCCGCGCTGGCGGGCGGCCTCTATGAAGATCTCCATCTGGTCGCAGACGTGATCCTGCCCGGTGTAATCCGCCAGCTTCTTGGGCCGGATGGCCCTGTCGATGACCTCGTCCTCGCGGGCGGCACCGGCCGAGATGAGACGATCAGCTTCAATCATGCACTACCTCACGCTCTGCATCCCCGCGGTCACAGTAGAGTGATGCAGGATGGTCCGCTTGCTTCATTGTCATCCTCACACCAGGCTGCGCAGGGATTCACGGATGATGGCTTCCACCGACATGCCCTCGCTGGCCACCTTGGCCACGATCTGGCTGGCCTGCTGCGGCTTGTAACCGAGCGCCACCAGGGCACTGGCCGCCTCCTCACTGGCATCGGGGGCCCGCAGCTGGCTCTCCTGGGCGGGCAGGCTGATGGCGGCAGGGGAGAAGAGATCGTGGCTGACCCAGCCCTTGAGGCGGTCCTTCATCTCCACCACCAGCCGCTCGGCGGTCTTTTTGCCCACGCCGGGCAGCTTGACCAGAGAGCTTATCTCCTCGCGCTCGACGCTCATCACGAACTGGGTGGCCGTCATGCCGGAGAGAATGGCCAGCGCCAGTTTGGGGCCGACGCCGTTGGTCTTGATCAGCTCGCGAAACAGCGCCCGTTCCTGCTTGTGGTTGAAGCCATAGAGCAGCTGGGCATCTTCGCGCACCACGAAGTGGGTGTGAATGGCAGCTTCCTTCCCGAGCTCGGGCAGGTCGTAGAAGCAGCTCATGGGCATATGCACTTCATAACCCACGCCTCCCACCTCGAGCAACACCTCGGGGGGATTCTTCTCAATCACAATGCCTCTCAAGCGACCGATCACGGCTTATCTCCTCAACCAACACAGCTAGCAATAAAGTGGCTCCTAGCATAAAGAATAACTGGATAAGTATCCAGCATAGGGCCGCGGAGGACAGCAAGGGAGACTGGCTACCCTGATACACTTGGCGCAGATCTGAGCAGTCACTTTATTTTCCAGCGGGAATGGCGCATCTTGGCCATTGAGCGAACACTCAGTGGGCTTGTTCGGAACCAAGGAAGGTCCTGCATCATGAAAATTGTCACGACATCGAATCTTGGGCTCACTATCCTGCTCGGCTGCACACTGGGCATGGGGGTGATCGGCTGGTATGGCAGCCAGCGGCTGGCCGATTTGCTCTCCTATGTATTGGGTGCCGCCTGGCAAACGGCCGATGGCGCCATGGAGGGATCCATCGAGCTGGGCAATCAGTCGCTCTATATCCAGAAAATGCTCAGAGGCATGCCCCTTGACGAGCCCGAGCTGCACCGGGCCAAACAGGCGGGCACCGACGCCTTGCGACGGGTAGAGCAAGGCAAGCTCATCGATGCGACGGCGCTCGGCACCCTGAACCGGCATGAAGAGGGCTATCAGCAACAGCAGGAAAAACTGCTGAGGCTCTACCGCACCTTTACCGATGTTGATCAGGCGCTGCGCGCCACTTCGGAGCGCATGTCACGCCTCTCGACCCAGCTGGAAGTGATCGGTGATGGCGCGGTCGAGAGCCTCACCCGGTCACCGGATCAGGCCATCAGCTGGAATGGCGGCCTCGCCACCCGCTGGCAGGCGGCCGACGGCGGTATGGAGGCCAACATAGGTTTCCTGCGTCAGCTCTATGCCCTGGAGAAGATGCAGAGTGAAGGCCCCACTCCCGCCATCCAGGCCGAACTGGCCGAGGCCACCCGCTTCTACCAGGAGGCGGTCGACGGCATGCTGGCGACCGGCCTGTTCGATGTGCCCGGTGAAGGGGAGTTCGCCGGCCAGTCGCTCGCCACCCAGTATCGTGCCCTGCAGGCCGACAACACCCGCCTGATCCGTGAGTGGATCTCCGCCCTGACCGATTACCAGAGCCAGCTGACTCGTTACGACGGCAGTGCCGAACAGCTCAAGCAGGCACTGGTCGAGGTCGAGGCCAAGGGGGATGCCACTGTCGAGGATCAGGTGAATCAGCTCAATACCATCATCGGCCATACCAGGAACCTGATCCTGGGCGCCCTGGTGTTGAGCCTGCTGATTGTCGCCCTCTGCGGCATCTGGCTGGT
Organism: Aeromonas rivipollensis; assembly: GCF_037811135.1. NCBI lineage: Bacteria > Pseudomonadati > Pseudomonadota > Gammaproteobacteria > Aeromonadales > Aeromonadaceae > Aeromonas > Aeromonas rivipollensis. The sequence continues at coordinate 3,770,602 of NZ_CP149130.1, forward strand.
GCGCACCATAGTCCGCCCCCTGTTGCAGGTTGACCGGCGCATGCAGGACATAGCCGCGGGCGACGGGGATCTCAATGCCCGCATCAACCTCAAGCGAAACGACGAGCTGGGCTCGCTGGCCGGCAGCGTGGATCGCTTCATCGAGAAACTGCAGCAGATGATCCGCGCCACCATGGACAACAACCAGCACATCAACCAGCACGTGCACACCTCGGTCAACCGGGTCGAGGCCATCAGCCAGAGCAGCCGTCAAACCGCCATGCATGCCCAGGCGCTGCACCACGACAGCGAGCAGATGGTGCAGGTTGCCACCTCCATCTCTGACAACTGCGGCCTGGCCGCGCACAATGCCAACGAGGTCCGCCAACTGACCACACAGAGCAGCCAGTATGTGACCTCTGCCAGCGCAGGCATGCAGCGCGTGGTGGTGGAAGTGGGCGAGTGCGCCACCGCCATCAATGCCCTCAAGGAGCAGGCGGGACAAATTGGCCAGATCATCTCCACTATCAGCAGCATCTCGGAGCAGACCAACCTGCTGGCCCTCAACGCCGCCATCGAGGCCGCCCGGGCGGGTGAGATGGGTTGCGGTTTTGCCGTGGTGGCCGATGAAGTGCGCACCCTGGCCAACCGCACCGCCGCCTCCAGCGCCGAGATAACCGAGGTGATCAGCAGCATCCAGCAGCAGACCGGGCAGGCCTATCTGATGATGCAACGCAACCTGAAAACCGTGGAATCAGGCATGGCGGATTCCGACAACACCAAGCAGATCCTGTTCAAGGTAGAGGAGGCCATCGACCAGTTGGCAGACATGGTGCAACAGGTAGCGGATGCCACCAGCCAGCTCTCCCACACCCTGAGCCACACCACCGACAAGGTCTCGGACATCAGCCTGCAGGCCCAGACCGGTGAGCAGGAGGCGCAGGAGTGCCTGCAGCTGGCCTCCTCCCTCCATCAGGCCAGCTTGCAGCAGCAGCGACTGCTGTCGCAGTTTCGGGTCTAACGTAAGCGGGGGTCCGCCCCCGCTTTCTCCCGCTGTGCAAATTTAGCCCTTGGGCAGCAACGCCCGGCCTGTTAAAATTCCGCACTTGAAATTTTCCAGGGCCCAGCGGCCCGTCTCACGTTAAGGTTCATCGCGATGCGTACCAGCCAATATCTGCTTTCCACTCTCAAGGAAACCCCCTCCGACGCTGAGGTCATCAGCCACCAGCTGATGCTGCGTGCCGGGATGATCCGTAAACTGGCCTCCGGCATGTACGCCTGGCTGCCAACCGGTCTGCGGGTACTGAAAAAGATCGAGAACATTGTTCGCGAAGAGATGAACAATGCTGGTGCCATCGAAGTCTCCATGCCGGTGGTGCAACCCGCCGAGCTGTGGCAGGAGTCCGGCCGCTGGGATGACTACGGTCCCGAGCTGTGCCGCCTGACCGACCGCCACAACCGCCCCTTCGTGCTGGGCCCGACCCACGAAGAGGTGATCACTGCGCTGGTGCGTTACGAAGTGAACAGCTACAAGCAGCTGCCGCTCAACCTCTACCAGATCCAGACCAAGTTCCGTGACGAGGTGCGTCCCCGTTTCGGCGTGATGCGCGGCCGCGAGTTCCTGATGAAGGATGCCTACTCCTTCCACATCGACAAGGCCTCGCTGATCGAGACCTACGAGAAGATGCACGCCGCCTACTGCGCCGCCTTCACCCGCATGGGGCTGAACTTCCGTCCGGTGCAGGCCGATACCGGCTCCATCGGCGGTACTGGCTCCCACGAATTCCAGGTGCTGGCCGAGAGCGGTGAAGACTTGATCGCCTTCTCCGATACATCAGATTACGCCGCCAACATCGAGATGGCCGAAGCCCTGGCACCGGCTGGCGAGCGCGCTGCTGCAACCAAAGCCCTGACCAAGGTTGCCACCCCGAATGTCCATACCATCGACGAAGTGGCCGCCTTCCTGAACGTGGCCCCGACCGCCATCGCCAAGACCCTGCTGGTACTGGCGGAAGCGGACGAGCACGGCAAGCAGGCCGTCATCGCCCTGGTGCTGCGTGGCGACCACGAGCTGAACGAAATCAAGGCCGAGAAGCTCCCTGGCGTGGCCAACCCGCTGACCTTCGCAGGCGACGAGCAGATCAAGGCTGCCGCCGGTTGCGACGCAGGCTCCATCGGCCCGGTCGGCTTTGCCGGTCGCATCATCGTCGATCGCAGCGCCGCCCACCTGGCGGACTTCGTCTGCGGTGCCAACGAGACCGGCTTCCACCTGACCGGTGCCAACTGGGATCGCGACATCGCCACCTATGACGTTGCCGACCTGCGCAACGTGGTGGAAGGCGACCCCAGCCCCTGCGGCCAGGGCAAGCTGCTGCTCAAGCGCGGTATCGAAGTGGGCCACATCTTCCAGCTGGGTACCAAGTACTCCGAAGCCATGAAGGCGAGCGTGCTGAACGAGGGCGGCAAGTCCGTCACCATGGAGATGGGTTGCTACGGCATAGGTGTGTCCCGTCTGGTGGCGGCCGCCATCGAGCAGAACAACGACCAGTACGGCATCATCTGGCCGGAAGCCATAGCCCCGTTCGAAGTGGCCATAGTGCCAATGAACATGCACAAGTCCGAGCGCGTCGCCGAGCAGGCGCAGCAGTTCTACGCCGAGCTGAAAGCCGCCGGTGTGGACGTCTTGTTCGACGACCGTAAAGAGCGCCCGGGCGTGATGTTCGCCGACATGGAGCTGATCGGTGTGCCGCACGCCATCGTCATCGGCGACCGGGGTCTGGACAACGGCGTGGTGGAGTACAAGTGCCGCCGCACCGGCGAGAAGCAGGAAGTGGCGATCAGCGAGATCGTTGCCATGCTCAAGGCCAAGCTGGGCCGCTAATAGCGCCTGCTAACTCTGCTTTTCGTTTTCGATAAAAAGGCCCCGGGTGTGAATTTCACTCGGGGCTTTTTATATGTTGCCTGTCTCTGCTGCTCATCACAAAAGCAAGGGTCCAGCAGCATCTCGATATTGCGCTGTACATGAAGTAGCAGATTTTCTAGACTGACGTTCTTTATCCAGATTGCCCGAGAGATTATGTCCACTGCCTTAGCCAATACCGTCGTCGTGCTCGATTTCGAGACTACCGGGCTCTCACCAGGACAAGGTGATAGAGCGATCGAAATTGGCGCCGTCCGGATTGAAAACGGTCACATCAGTGAACGTTTTTCGGCGTTGATGAATCCTGGCTTTAACGTAAGCAGCTTTATTGAGCAATATACCGGGATCAGTAATGCCATGCTGAAACAGGCGCCACCTTGCGGCGAGGTGATGGCGGACTTCGTCAAGTTTATCGGTGATGATAATCTGGTCGCCCATAATGCCTCCTTCGACAAGCGCTTTCTGGATGCTGAAATAGAGCGGCTGTCGACGCACTATCCTGGGCAGTTCGCCTGCTCCTTGCTGCTGTCGAGACGGTTATTCCCCGAGGCGCCGAACCATAAGTTGGCTACCTTGGTGCAATACCAGAATTTACCCAATGACGGGGTATTTCACCGCGCCTTGGCCGATGCCGAAGTGACGGCGCATCTGTGGCTCGCTCTGTTAAAGGAATTAGAGTGCCGGCATGGCATTTTCAACCCTGATTTTGAATTGCTGCTAACCCTTGGCAAAAAATCAAAGCATGCAGTTCAGTCTTTCCTGCAGGGATATGCGACTAAAAAATGAGTCACTCAGATACAATTAACCCCCACCAGAATTTAAATATGATTCCGTATGGGACTGGATATACATTCGTTATATTCTAAAAATGAAACGCTGGAGTGGTAAGTTGCGATAACACATTATAAAAATAGGTGCTTTTGTCATTTCACTCTAAACTTTTATTTTTACACATTGATAATGCCAACCTTAATTAATACATTGCATTGTCGGCCTTAAAATATATCAATCATTCCCACATCCCATTGCACAACATATTACCCATATCCCGCTGGCGATGCCCCAGAGCATCGGCGACCGGGGTCTGGACAACGGCGTGGTGGAGTACAAGTGCCGCCGCACCGGCGAGAAGCAGGAAGTGGCGATCAGCGAGATCGTTGCCATGCTCAAGGCCAAGCTGGGCCGCTAATTCCGCCCCTTGCCACCATAAAAAAGCGCGCCTGATGGCGCGCTTTTTGTTTCTGCTTTCGTGAACGACGGGAGCAGGATGGCAGAACACCGCCTCAGGCGTTGCGACCGATAAAGAGATCGGTCACGTGGCAGCTGCTTCTCGCCTCCAGTGCATCCAGCATGTAGGCCGCCGCGTCTTCCGGAGTCATGAAGCTGCTCGGGTCCACATGATCCGAGTTGTCCCAGAATTCGCTGCGGATGCCGCTCGGGTAGAGGTTCACCAGCCGCAGGGGCGAGCCCTTGAGCTCGGCCCGCAGGGACTCCAGAAAGCCGCGCATCCCCCATTTGGAGGCGCAGTAGAGGCTCTCGTTGGCCTTGCCGGTCTGGGCAGCGGAGGAGAGCACATTGGCCAGCACCCCGCCTTGTTCGCCGATGAGGCGCACCGTCTGCTGGGCCACCAGTATGGTAGAGACGAGATTGCTCTCCACCACCCGGCGCACCTGCTCGGCGGTGTAGACACCGACAGGGCCGAATTCCCCGACGCCGGCGCAATGGATCACAAGGGAAGGCAAGCCGCCCCAGGCCACGGCGGCACCGAAGGCCATATCCACCTCTTCGTGGTGCGCCAGATCGGCGGCGATGCCGACCACGGCGCTGCCGAGCCGCTGCTCCTGCTCCTGCAACTTGTGATAACGGCGCCCCATCATGGAGACGCTATGACCGCGCTCAACCAGTCCGATTGTCAGAGCGCGCCCAAGGCCGGAGCCCGCGCCAGTCACTATGATATGGCCCATTATCTCTCCTCCTCACCCTTGCCCGTCAAACACGCCCGGGGGGCGCATAGCCACCCTTCGTCAGATTAGAAGGTGAATTCGCCACCGATGAACCAGCCGTCGATGGTCTGGTCGACGCGGTCGAAGTCCAACTCGGCTTCACGCCAGCCGGCACGGATCTTGAGCGGCACTGTGGAGAACTTGTAGGAACCACCCAGGCGGTAGTCATAGTTGTCGGCATCCTGCACCCGCAGATCACCAAAGGCGGCAAAGCCGGTACCCGGGATGCGCACTTCACCACCGGTGTAGGCCATCAGCACATCCTTGTCGTAGGAGTAGTGCTGGGTGTTGAAATCGCCATCGTAGCGACGACCGGTCAGACCCAGATCGAGCTGGAACAGGTCGTTGTTCATCAGGCGGTAGTAGAGGCTCAGATCATAGGCCAGCAGATCGTTGCTGAAGGAACCGCCGCTGGTGCTGAAATCGGACATCTCGAACTTGGCGTTCGGCAGCAGGAAGATGCCGTGCTCCAGCTGCAGGTAGCCGCTCCAGTTGTAGTTGTCGTCGTAGCTGCCATCGGCACCGACGCCGCTGACCTGGCCGCTCCCCTGGGAGTTCCACATATCGGCACCCGCCGCGAAACGCCAGTCATCGGCGGCCATGGCTGCATGGCTGAACAGGGCAATCAGGCTGCCGGCAATCAGGGTCTTCTTCATTACATAGCTCCATTATGGACTGGAAAGACCATCATTTTACCCGGTGAGCAAGGAATACCTAGAGTAAAAAGCTGAACAAGCGTCCATTAATGTCAGTGCTGCATGCCCTTCATCGGCTCGACCGGCTTCACCGGCAGACTCAGGCTCAGGGTTTGGCCATCGTCCAGGGTCAGGGTCAGGGGGAAGGGCCTCTCCTCCGAGAGATCCCGCACCTCGAACAGCATGATGTGGAGGCTGCCGGGTTTGAGGACGCCTTCCCCCCTGGCCGGGATTTCTATGCTCTCCACCTGGCGCATCTTCATGACGCCGTTCTCGTGCAGATGGGTGTGCAGCTCGGCACGGCCCGCGTCAGGGGAGGCCACCGCAGTCAGGGCCACCGGTTTGTCCGCATCATTCTTGAGCACCATGAAGGCCGCCGTGTTGGGCGAACCCGGGGGGAGCAGGCGCACATAACCGTCGACGGCCTCGACCTTGGCCAGTGCGGGGGCGACCAGGAGCAGGGCAAGGCTTGAATAAAACGCACGTTTAAACATGGTTGAAATCCTTTTATGATGTTGTTAAACGAAGCAAAGCTTACCCCTGTGGCAAGCTTTTGGCAGCCCCCGAACACAAGGATTCAGACATGGCCCTCACAATTCTGGCCGAGCAGCAGGATGGCTTGCTCCTCCTGACCCTCAACCGGCCGGACAAGCGCAATGCCCTCAACACCGAGATGTACCTGGCCCTCACCGAGGCCTTTCGGCAGGCCGCCCTGGACGAGAGCGTGCATGTGGTGTTGCTGCAAGGGCAGCAGGAGTGCTTCACCGCGGGCAATGATCTCGCGGACTTCATGGGCAAGAGCTGCCTGGAAGCGGATGACCCCATCTTGCAGTTCCTCCACACCCTGGCCGACTTCCCCAAACCGGTGATCGCCGCCGTGGGCGGCCCGGCGGTGGGCATAGGCACCACCCTGCTGCTGCACTGCGATCTGGTCTATCTGGGGGAGAACGCCCGGCTGCAACTGCCCTTCGTCGAGCTGGGGCTGGTGCCGGAATTTGCCTCAAGCCTCTTGCTGCCCCGCGCCGTGGGCCACCTGAAGGCGGCGGAGCTGCTGTTGCTGGCCGAGGCCATAGACGCCGGGGAGGCGCTGCGGCTCGGGCTGGCCAACCGGGTGCTGGCGGTGGAGGAGCTGCTCCCCTTCGCCCGGGCCCAGGGAGTGAAGCTCGCGGCCAAGCCGCCCAAGGCACTGCAAAAGAGCAAGGCGCTGCTCAAGCAGGAGCTCAGGCAGGCGGTGCATTTCGTCATCGATCTGGAGGCCCGCGCCTTCTCCCTCGCCCTGCAAGGGGAGGAAGCCCAGAGCCGCATCGCACGGCGGCTCGGGCGCACAACCGCTAGTTGAGGCGAAAGCGGCCTATCAACTCGCAGCCCTGCACCTTGTCCTGCACCTGGATCAGCCTGGCGATCTCGGGGTTGGGGTGGCGCTTCAAGAAGGAGAGCAGGGCGGCGCGGCAGCAGCCCAGCTCGCTGATGAGGGACTCGCACTCCCGGTTCGGACACTGGGGCACCAGGGCGGTGACCAGCTCGGAGGCGAGCTTGAGGTAGCGCAGCTCATAGGCGGGCTCCTCCATGGCACGCCAGAAGTCGGCCATACGGTGACAGGTGGCGACCCGCATGCTGGCCAGTTCGTCCAGATCCCCGGACGCCAGCTCATACACCTCACCCAGGGCCTGCTGATAGAGGCAGATGGCCGTGCCCAGTGCCCCCTTGCCAAGGGCATTCTCCGCCTCCAGCATGTAACGCTGCCAGTTCTGATTCGTCATTGTCCTCTCTCCTGCCGATACGAGTGGAGCCTGTATCATGGCTAATCGAGAATAAATATCAACCAGACCCTTTGTGCAGGTTTTGACCAACCCCTCCCCCTGCGCCTTGGCATCGCCCTCCCCATCCCTTACCATCCAGCTTCTTCTGTCGGGAGCCCTTCCTCATGCAACGACCCCGTTTACCCCAGGCGCTGGGCTGCTCCACCCTGTGCGTGCCCCGCCTGCTGGTCTGGATCTATTAGCTGCGCCAATCCGCACATCCAATACCGATCCATTCAACGAGGAACACAGCCATGCCCATCTGCCAACATTGGTCGCAGGTCGAGTACCTGCACCTGACGGTGACCAATCCCAACATCTGCCTCAAGGGGCGACACAGCTACTACTCTGGCGCCTGGGACGGCCCCTTCGAAGAGGAAGCCGTGCGCTATTTGTACGGCGACAGCTTCAGCCGCAGCCCGGAGACCGGCTGGGAGCCGCTCTGGCACATCGACCGGCTCCATCTCGGCGACTACGTGCAGATAGCCGCCGGGGTGAAGATCATCATGGGGGGCAACCACACCCACAACACCGACTTCATCAGCACCTATCCGTTCGCCGAGATGGCGGCGCTCAAGCGCAGCTACAGACCCGCGGGCGATACCCGCATCGGCAATGACGTCTGGATCGGCATGGAAGCCATGATCATGCCGGGTGTCACCATAGGGAATGGCGCCATCATAGCTGCCCGGGCCCTGGTCAATCAGGATGTGCCGCCCTATGCCATGGTGGCGGGTACCCCGGCCAGGGTGGTGCGGATGCGCTTTGGCGAAAACGAGATTGCCCGGCTGCAGGCGATCGCCTGGTGGGATTGGCCGGATGACAAGGTGCAGGCCCTGCTGCCGCTGATCCAGCAAGGAGAGGTGGCCCTGCTGGAACAGGCCGCCGCCCGCTGGCAAGGTGCCAGTCAGGGATTGTGACGAGGGGGCGCCTGGGCGCCCCTTCCTGATCCCGCGTCAGCTGCCGCTGCGTGGCGGGTTGAGGCGACACTGCTTGCCGGGATAGCCAGGCAAGGCACTGGCCTTGCTATTGCAGGCCAGGCGCTTGGCCTCGGCGAGGCGATCCGCCAGATTGGCGGCATTGACCGGCTGCCAGGCCATCTGCTGACCGAGCCAGCTGGCCCAGGCGAACTCGACGAAGTAGACCTGATCCTGCTTGCTGAAGTAGCCCGCATCCTGCAGCAGGCCCGCCAGGGTACGGTAGGGATAATCCGGCAGCTCGCCGATATGGCCGGGCAGCTGTTCCGGGGTGAGCGGCTGGCCCCGCTCATCCTTGAGCCAGGCCCAGTGATTGTTCTGCATCTGGCTCCAGAAGCTGGCCCTGTCCTGCAAGCGAGCGATCACCTTGACCCTCACCGTCTTCACCCCCTGTTGCCACAGCGCCTTGGTCAGGTGATGCCTGTCCACCAGCCAGTAGCCGCCATCGGGGGCTATGACCACGGGTATCTCTTTCTTTTTCATCAGCTTGTCGAGTTGCTTCTCGCTCTTGTCCGCCAGTTCAGCCACTGTGGTGTCGACCTGCAACTGCCCCACCCCGCCCTGAGTCGGATGCAGTTGATCTATGCTCACCTCGCACCAGCTCCCCACCTGGCTGCCCTTCTCGCAAGGGACCAGTGCCCAGGCACCCTGGCTCAGCACACAGGCCAATAAGATCCATACTCTCATCGTTTACTCCTCTTGCCCGCGCTCAGGGCGGGTGCACATAGGGTTGCAGCCCCGGATATAATGGGACTCACTCTGGCGGTCTGACCAGCAAAGGGGATATCATGATTCCCCGTCTGCCGGCGATGAATTCTCGCCGAGTTTTCTCCTCGCTTCACACAATTTGAAGGATTCGCCATGAAAGGATGGAGCCCCCTGCTGGCCCTGCTGGGCTGTGTCTGTGTCCAGGCCGCCGACGTGCCGGCTGGCACCCAACTCGCCGCCGAACAGGCCGTCGTGCGTCATCTCAAGGACGAACCGACCAGCCTGAGCCCCCTCAAACTGGTCGGCCTGCCCGAACTGCAGGTATTGCGGGATCTCTATGAGGGGCTCTTGACCCAGGGGGCGGACGGCAAGGTACTACCCGGTGTGGCCGCGAGCTGGGAGAGCAAGGACAACCGGCAGTTCACCTTCCATCTGCGGCCGGATGCCCGCTGGTCCAACGGGGATCCGGTGCGCGCCAGCGACTTCGTCTACGGTTGGCGCAAGCTGGTGGACCCCAAAGAGGCGGCCACCTTCGCCTGGTTTGCCCAGCTGGCCCACTTCGACAAGGTGGACGAGATAGTCGAGGGCAAGCTGCCTCCCGAGGCGCTCGGGGTGCAAGCCCTGGATGAGCACACCCTGCAGGTGACCCTCTCACAGCCGGTGCCCTACTTCCTGAGCCTGCTGACCCATCCCAGCCTCTCCCCCCTGCACAGGGCCAGCATGGAGCAATATGGCAACCAGTGGACCCAGCCGGGCAAGCTGGTTGGCAACGGCGCCTTCGTCCTGAGCCACAGGGTGGTGAACGAGAAGCTGGAGTTGACCCCCAACCCCTATTACTGGGATCGCGCCCATACGGTACTGACCAAGGTCACCTTCGTCCCCATCAATCAGGAGAGTGCCGCCACCAACCGCTATCTGGCGGGGGATCTGCACATCACCGAATCCTTCCCCAAGGAGCAGTACCACAAGCTGATGAAGCAGATCCCGGGGGAGGTTTATACCCCGGAGCAGCTTGGCACCTATTACTACGCCTTCAACACCCAGCGGGCTCCCCTGAACGACGTGCGGGTGCGTCAGGCGCTCTCCTACACCATCGATCGAGCGCTCATCGCCGACAAGGTGCTGGGCACCGGGGAAAAACCCGCCTATCACTTCACCCCGGACGTGACCGCCGGCTTCGTCCCCAAGCCCAACCTGCTCTCCACCAGCAGCCAGCAGGCGCTGGACGAGAAGGCCAGGGCGCTGCTGACAGAGGCGGGCTATGGTCCAGGCAACCCCCTCAAGCTCACCCTGCTCTACAACACGGCTGAAATTCACAAGAAGATGGCGCTGGCCATCGCCAACCTGTGGAAGCAGAAGCTGGGGGCCCGGGTCGAGCTCACCAATCAGGAGTGGAAAACCTACCTCGACAGCCGCCAGAGCGGCCAGTTCGAGGTGATCCGCTCCTCCTGGGTCGCCGATTACAACGACCCTTCCGCCTTCCTCGGTCTGTGGGGATCCCACCACAGCGGCAACATGGCCCGCTTCGCCAACCCCGGTTACGACGCCCTGCTGACCCGGGCGGCCAGCAGCCAGGATCCCGCCGAGCGGGCACGCCTGTTCGACGAGGCCGAGGCCATCTTGCAGGAGGAGGCGCCCATCGCTCCCATCTACCAGTACACCAACGCCCGTCTGATCAAGCCCTGGCTCAAGGGCTATCCCATCAACAACCCGGAAGACGTGGCCTACAGCCGCCAGCTCTACCTCGTCAAGCACTGATCCCTCGGGGGCCAGCCCGGCTGGCCCCCTCTTCGCACTGTACCCATTCAAGTTCCCGGCATAAAATGCCGCCTCTCTTCGTCCATCAGTCCGTCAGATAGATCTCCCTATGCGTTGTCTGCTCCTGCTTGCCCTGTTGTTTGCCCTCCCCGCCAAGGCCGCCGATGAAAGCCAATGCCGCCAGGCCTTCCTCGAATGGATGCTGAGCCAGCAGAAGCAGTTCAGCGATCGCAAGGCCAGCAAGATGGAGCGCCGCAATGCCGAGCGGGCCATCGATCAGGCCCGTGACGAGTTCGCCAAGCAGGAGAGCTTCTGCCAGGCCATGGCCTGGGTCTCCCGCGATCAGAGCCAGGATCCCCGCTTCAAGCCCCGGACGGGGGAGATCCACGACTTCACCCCCCGCAGTTGACCCCGCCCTGAAGTCGCCCTTCATCTACTACTTTTTTCAGTCGTCATAGTGTTGGTTTATTGACCCAAGCCAAGATGGCCACTTGGGTCGTCCCTACAATGAAGCCGTAACAACAACACACAATAAAAACAAACTTATCAGTTACTTGGCTCATTCAGGATGCGCACATGACCATCACCCGACAAGAAGGGGAGATCCGTTTCCCCGATCACATTTCATTGATTTCGACCACGGACCCCGCCAGCCAAATCACCTATGCCAACCAGCATTTCTGCGACGTGGCTGGCTACAGCGCCGCCGAGATGGAAGGGGTTCCCCACAACCTGGTGCGCCACCCCGACATGCCCAGGGCCGCCTTCGCCGACATGTGGCAGCGGCTGCAGCAAGGCAAGAGCTGGATGGGACTGGTGAAGAACCGTGCCAAGAGCGGCCAGTTCTACTGGGTCAATGCCTACGTCACCCCCATCCTCAACGAACGTCAGCAGATCATCGAATACCAGTCGGTGCGCACCCGCCCCCAGGATCACGACATCGCCTGGGCGGAGCGACTCTATGCCAGGATCCGGGCGGGCAAGGCACTGCCCTGGCAGAGTCGCTTCACCCTGGAGCCGGGGCAACTCAGCCTGCTGCTCTCGGGCACCGCCCTGGTCGGCATGGGGGTCAGCCTGATGACGGGTCAGGCCGGATGGGGCGGGCTCACCCTGCTCTGCCTGCTGGCCCAGATGGGGCATGGCTGGCACCTGCAACAGCGGCTGGCCCGGCTGCTGGCCATGGCGGGGGAGGATCTGGGCACGCCCCTCTGTCAGGTGCTCTATGCCAGACGACGGGACAGCCTGGCGGCCCTCGAACTCTTGCTGCGCATGAAGAAGGCCGAGCTCAGGGCCGTGGTGGGGCGCAGTGCCGATACCAACCAGCAGATCCTGCAGGCGGCGGAAGATGACAGGGGACATATCCAGACCATAGACACCCACCTGCAGCAGCAGCGGGCCCAGAGCGAGCAGCTGGCCGCCGCCATCACCCAGATGAGCCAGTCGATCCGCGACGTGGCCAACAACGCCCATCAGGCCAACGCCCTGGTGAGCGAGGTGCAGCAGGTGTCAGCCAGCGGCCAGCAGGCGCTGGCCACCACCCGCGCCTCGGTCAACCAGCTCCACCAGGAGCTGGATGCCAGCCAGGGGGTATTGGCGCGCCTGACCCAGGACAGCCAGAAGATCAGCGGGATCCTGGAGGTGATCGGGCAGATCGCGGATCAGACCAACCTGCTCTCCCTCAACGCGGCCATAGAGGCGGCCCGGGCCGGCGAGCAGGGGCGCGGCTTTGCGGTGGTGGCGGACGAGATCCGGGCGCTGGCCCAGAAGACCCGCAGCTCCACCGGCGAGATCAGCGACATGATAGGGGCGCTGCAGCAGAGTACCCGGCAGCTCTCCGACGGCATGACCCAGGGGGCCCAGACCTCTGTCCTCTGCCAGCAGCACATGGGCGCCACCGCCGAGGTACTCGACCAGATCAACCAGATGCTGGCCCAGGTGACCCACACCAGCGACGAGATAGCCCAGGCGGTCAGCCAGCAGGCGGATGTGACCAGCACCCTGGATCAGGGCATTCACCAGATCCACCAGCTGGCCAGCCACACCGCCGACAACAGCAGGCAGGCCCTCGATGGCATCACCCTGCTGGTGGAGCGGCTGCAGAACCTCTCCCGCCTGATCAACCAGTTCCACGACTGAGCTTGCCCCCCCTGTAGCCCGGCGCGTCTCTGGACGCGCTGCCCTTTCCCTTCCGACACGCCGCTGACCCCTTCATCTCCTTGTCACGAAAATCTGGGTGAATGGATCCCGTTCCCCTGCTCCCGGCGAGCCTCGACAAGGATCCCATGATGCCCAAGCCTCTCGGTTATGCCGCCCTGTTGAGTATGCTGTTGCTGCTCCATCTGGCCTGGCAGGAGCCCTCTCCCGGCGGGATATGGCAAGGGTGGGAAGAGGCGATGCGGGGAAGCCTGAGCCGCCACTTCCCGCAGGCCGAGGGCAGCATGGCGCTGTGGCTGCCAGCGGAGCAAGGTGCCCGCTATCAGCAACGGCTGGCCGAACTGGAGCAGCAGCTGACGGCGAGCCGGGGTGCCATGGGCGGCGAGCGCTGGCAGCAACACAGGGAGGAGGTATTGAGCCAGTGGCGGCGTGACTTCTTCGCTCAGGAGCAGGCTCAGCGCTAGACCAACCACCGAGCGGCGCCATGCGGTGCCAACTATTAGCCAGAAAGAAGGGCCCATGTGCGGGCCCTTCTCTTGTCACACAAAGCCATCAGGCCAGGGGATAGCTGGCATCCAGCGCGTTCTCACAGCGCCAGTTGGCCCAGAGCTTGCCATCGCTGCCCATCTGCAGGGTGGCGAAGTTGCGGGTGCGCAGATAGACGGGGGCGCCAAACGGCTTGATGAGCTCGGTGCGGATCAGCCGGCTCTCGTCGAGGTATTCGGGGTTGTCGTTGGTCATGGCGAGGATCCCCGTCCACTGGAACTGGGTCGGGCAAGGATGCACTATGCCGGAGGAGACCAGCTGGTGCACATTCAGCCCTCCCTTCACCCGCCTGTCCTGGATGACGCCGAGACAGCCCACATGCACATCGCCGGACAGGATCAGGGTCTTCGACTCGACCTTGCCAACCTTGTCGTTCTTGCGCCGCAAGCGGGCATTGTCCAGCAGCCGCATGATGAGGCGAGCCCGCTCCCCCTCGTGGGCCTTGGCGCGCCAGTGATCCTTGAGATCGTCGGTCAACTCCTCTTCCCAGGGGGTGGCATCCATCGCCGCCTCGGTGAAGGAGAAGTCCCGATAGACCACGGGCACCCCTGTCATCACCAGCAGGTGCCCCGAGTCGCAAGCGGCCAGCGCTGCATTCACCTGATCCCACTGCTCCCGGCTCATAACCTGGGTCAGGGTACGGGTCGCCCTGCTATCCAGGGCCAGGATCTGGTAGCCCCTAAAGCTCAGCCGCCAGGAGTGATTGCCCAGGCTGGCATCGAGCAGTGAAGCATTGGCGCCGGAGCGTAGCTGGAACAGCCGGAAGTATTTGGCCGCGGCGGCGTAGATGGCCTGATAGACCTCGCAGCCCTGCAGGTCGGCGGGGTAGCTGCCCCAGCCATCGAAGATGTCGTGATCGTCCCACATCATGGCGCTGGGAATGGAGGCCAGCATGCGCGCCACCTCGGGGCGGCCCCACTGCTTGCAGTAGAGCTCGCAATAGAAGCGGTCGAGCTGCTCCGCCATGGTCCGGGTCGCCTTGCGTTTGACCTTGTCCGCCCGATCCAGCTCGTTCCAGGTCTTGAGGGTCGGCACCGTGGTCCAGAGGGAATCGGCATAGACCTGATCCCCGCCCATCAGCAGCAGAGCGAAGGGGTTGTCCCCGTGCTCGGCGGCCAGCCTGTCCCACATGGCGTAGGGCCTGGGGGTGGAGGTGAGCAGCTTGAAGTCGGAGAAACCGTTGCAGGAGGCATAGCCGATGTGCACCTTGTCCTGTTTCCCCGGCAGATGAAACTGCCACTGGCTGGCCCCCGCCAGATCCTGGGCAGGTTCCCCATCCAGCAGGATCTCGTAGCCAACGGTGCTGCCCTCGGCCTTCAGGGGCGCCTTCCAGACCGCTCGCCAGAAGCCCCCCTTGGGGGTGTCCGCCTGCTTGCTGGCGGCCAGCGACTTGCCATTGACCCTGACGCTGGCCTCCTTGCAGCTCGCCTCCGCCAGAAAACAGAGACTGTATTGCGTCTCCGACTCTAACCCCAACAGGGGGCCCATTACCAAAGCTGCCATCCGCTATCTCTCCATGATTGAACCCATGGAGCATAGTGAAATCGGTGCCTTTTGATACTGCCCAGCCGGGCAGCCGGGCCGAAAACCAGCCTGGAGGGCTAGGGAAGCGTCAGACCTTGCCCTTGAACTGCTTGACGCTGCGCTTGTTGGCGGTACGGCGGTTCGCCTGCTTGTCCCGAGGGGCCCGTTTGCCCTCCCCGCTCGCAGGCTGGTCGGTGACCGGGAAGCCTTCAAGCTCGGCCAGCGGCAGCGCACGACCGGTCAGGGTGCGGATGGCCGCGAGCGTCTCGGCCTCGCCGTGGCAGACCAGCGACATGGCCAGCCCCTTGCGACCGGCGCGGGCGGTGCGGCCGATGCGATGCACATAGACGGGGGCATTGGCGGGCAAGTCCAGGTTGATCACCACCGGCAACGCCTCCACATGGATGCCGCGCGCCATCAGATCCGTGGCCACCAGCACCCGCACCTTGCCCGCCTTGAAATCGGCAAGCGCCTGCTCCCGCACCACCTGATCCTTCTCCCCGTGCAGGGCCGCCACCGCTATGCCCGCCTTGGCGAGCTTTCTGGCCACGGCGTCGGCATCGTCCCTGGCGCTGATAAACACCAGCACCTGGGACCACTCCTGCCCCTTGAGCAAGGCGATCAGCGCCGGCACCTTGCTGCTCTTGTTGACCAGATGGAGCCGCTCCTCGATGTCGTCGGCCACGCTGTTGCGAGGATCCGCCTCCACCCGCACCGGCTCGTTCAGCAGGCTGCTGGCCAGGGTTTCGAGCTCGGGGGGCAGAGTGGCGGAGAACAGCAGGGTCTGCCGCTCGGGCGGCATGGTATTCATCAGCCACTGGATGTCGGGCCAGAAGCCCATCTCCAGCAGGCGATCCGCCTCATCCAGCACCAGAGCACGGAGGTTGCTCAGTCCCAGCAGCCGCTGGGCCAGCAAGTCCCGCAGTCGCCCCGGGGTCGCCACCAGCAGTTGCGGCCCCAGGGCCAGCTCGGCCTGTTGCTGCTCCTGGGACACCCCGCCACACAGGGTCAGGAGACGCAGCCCCAGCGCCTCGGCCACCCCTTGCAGCGCCGCGCTCACCTGGGTCGCCAGCTCCCGGGTCGGTACCAGCACCAGCCCCTGCACCCGGTCGGATGCCGCGTCCAGCCCTTGCAGCAGCGGCAGGCCGAATGCCAGTGTCTTGCCGCTGCCGGTCCTGGCCAGCGCCAGCAGATCCCGCCCTGCCAGAGCGGCAGGAATGGCCAGCTGCTGGATGCGGGTCGGGGTATGCAATTCGGCAGGCAGGGCGGCCAGCAAGGCGGGATCGAGGTGGAGTTCGTTAAAAGTCATGGGGCTACGCGGCAGGAAGAAGTGGGAGGCGAAGTCTAGCCAGCCTGACCCCATAAGTAAAAGGTCGGTGAGAAGAAGTGGGGGGTATAAGGGCCAGTCAGTCTGAACACCTCAACCTCGAGGGCCACTGCGCCCGCAATAAAAACGGCCTGCATCGGCAGGCCGTCGGCAATCAGGGCAAGACGAAACTTACAGAGCGGCCAGGGCGGCGGCGTAGTTCGGCTCGTCGGCCACTTCGGCCACCAGCTCGCTGTGCAGCACCTTGTCGTTTTCATCCAGCACCACGATGGCACGGGCAGCCAGACCCACCAGCGGGCCGGAGGAGAAGGCCACGCCGTAGTCCTGCAGGAAGGAGACGCCACGCAGGGTGGAGAGGTTCACCACCTTGTCCAGACCCTCGGCGCCGCAGAAACGAGCCTGGGCGAACGGCAGATCCGCGGAGATGCAGAGCACCACTGTGTTGTTCAGGGCGCTGGCCTGCTCGTTGAACTTGCGCACGGAAGTGGCGCAGGTCGGGGTGTCGACACTCGGGAAGATGTTCAGGATCTTGCGCTTGCCGGCGAAGGTCGCCAGGGTCGCATCGGACAGATCGCCAGCAACCAGGGAGAAGGGCTTGGCCTGCTCACCGGCAACGGGGAAGTGGCCGGAGACGGAGACGGGGTTGCCTTGCAGGGTGACGGTATTGCTCATGTTAGGTCCTTGATTATCGATGGGGGATCCAGGGTTCCCAGTATAGGCCCAGCGGCAGGGGACAAACACCCGCTAACAAGAGGGATTTGTTGTCGTACTCGCTTACCCGTCCCGAAGAGATGGAGAGGATAAGGGCTTGACCTTGGACTTAACACCAATGTTTACACTGGGCTCAGACACAAGGGATCCCGCAGGGGCGGGATCCACTCAAGAGGGACTCATCATGAGCAAATCCTGCTGCAGCCATTCCCATGCCGCTCCCATCAAGGCGGTCAGCAAGGCAGCCGCGCCTCAAGCCGAGCACAGCCACGACAGCCACTGCTGCGACAATGTCGCCTCTGCCAGTTGTTGCGCCAGCCCGGCGCCCCAGGATCACCAGGCGCACGGGGTAGACGAGGGGCCCGGGGATGAAGACCCCCCCATAGGCCATGACGCCGGGGACAAGCCTTCTCATCCTCACGACCATGATCATCGCGCCCATGGAGCGGCGGCCGAGGGCCCCCTGCCCGCACCGACCCGCGACAGTCGCCGCCACAGCTGGCAGGTGCTGGGGATGGACTGCCCCAGCTGCGCCCGCAAGATAGAGACAGCCGTCAGCCGCGTCGAGGGCGTCACCCAGGCGCGAGTGCTGTTCGCCACCGAGAAGCTGGTGGTGGATCTCGCCCCGGGGCTCTCCCCCGACCCCGTCACCGCCGCCGTGCTGGCCGCGGGCTTCCGGCTCAAGGGCGAGGCCAGTGCCAAGGCCGCCGATGACAAGCATCGCAGCCCCTGGCTGGCGACACTGGGCAACTTGTTCGGCAAATATGGGCAGCCCCTGTCACTCGCAACCCTGATGGGGGTGGCCGCCCTGCTGCCGGCCCAGTTCGGCCAGCCGCTCTTTACCCTGGCGACCCTTTGGGGGCTCTGGCCAGTGGCTCGCAAGGCCTGGGCATTGACCAAGAGCGGCTCCCCCTTCGCCATCGAGACCCTGATGACGGTGGCGGCGCTCGGCGCCCTCTTCCTCGGGGAGACCGCCGAGGCGGCCATGGTGCTGCTGCTCTTCATGCTGGGGGAACATCTGGAAGCCTACGCCGCCGGCCGTGCCCGCGCCGGTGTCACCGCCCTGATGGCCCTGGTGCCCGACAAGGCGCTGCGCATTAGTACCACCGCAGAAGGTGAAATACGGGAAGAGGTGGCCGCCGATGAACTGCGCCCGGGCGACATCATCGAAATCGCCCCCGGCGCCCGCTTAGCCGCAGACGCCCGCCTGATCGATGCCCTCGGCGCCTTTGACGAGAGCGCCCTGACCGGCGAGTCCATCCCGGTGGAACGCCGCCAAGGTGACAAGGTGCCCGCCGGCAGTCTGGCCGCGGATCGGGTGCTGCGCCTCGAGGTGGTCTCCGAGCCCGGCAACAACGCCATCGACCGCATCCTGCACCTCATCGAGGAGGCCGAGAGCCAGCGCGCCCCCATAGAGCGCTTCATCGACCGCTTCAGCCGCTGGTACACCCCGGCCATGATGCTGGTCGCCCTGCTGGTGATGCTGGTCCCCCCGCTGGCCTTCGGTCAGGGCTGGGATGAGTGGATCTACCGCGCCCTGGCGCTGCTGCTCATCGGCTGCCCCTGCGCCCTGGTGATCTCCACCCCGGCGGCGGTGACCTCGGCCCTGGCGGCGGCAACCCGGCAAGGAGCCCTGATCAAGGGCGGTGCGGCCCTGGAGCGACTGGCCCATATAGACACAGTCGCCTTTGACAAGACAGGCACCCTGACCCTGGGCAAGCCGCAGCTGACCGAGCTGACAAGCCTCGATGGCCGACCGGAGGCCGAACTGCTGGCCCTGGCCGCCGCCATAGAGCAGGGTTCCCACCACCCCCTGGCCCGCGCCGTGGTGGCTGCCGCGAGCGAGCAGGGACTGACCCTGGCCAACGCCCGGGATCTGCGCGCCCTGCCCGGCATGGGGGTGGAGGGGCGCATCGACGGCACCCTCTGGCAACTGCTGGCCCCGAGCCGGGTTCCCGCTCTGGGCGAGGCAATCGAGGGGCAGATCGCCGCCCTGGAGCGTCAGGGCAAGACGGTGATTTTACTCTGCCGGATGGGAGAGGCGCCCAGTGCCCTGCTGGCGTTGCGGGACCAGATCCGGCCAGAGGCCGCGGCGGCTCTGCGGGAACTCAAGGCGCTGGGGCTTGGCAGCATGATGCTGACCGGGGACAACCCGCGCGCCGCCGAGGCCATTGCCGGTGAGCTCGACATGGAGTGGCGGGCCAGCCTGTTGCCCCAGGACAAGGTGGAGGAGATAGCCAGACTCGCAAAGACCCGCAAGGTGGCCATGATAGGGGATGGCATCAACGACGCCCCCGCCATGAAGCGGGCCAGCATCGGCATCGCCATGGGGGGCGGCACCGACGTGGCGCTGGAGACCGCCGATGCGGCCCTGACCCACAACCAGCTCGGCGGACTGGCCGCCATGATCCGGCTCTCCCGCGCGGCGCTCGCCAACATCCACCAGAACATAGCCCTGGCGCTGGGGCTCAAGGCCATCTTCCTGGTCACCAGCCTGCTCGGCATCACGGGTCTGTGGATAGCCGTGCTGGCGGATACCGGCGCCACCGCCCTGGTCACCGCCAACGCCCTGCGACTGCTGCGCAAGCGCTGAGGCACTTGGCCCGGACAGGCGCAAACAAAAAGCCGCAACCCTGGGTTGCGGCTTTTCTTTATGCGGGCGCCGAGGCTTTGCCCAAAAAATCAAAGCGCGGCTGATGATGGCAGTCCGCGCCTTGTTCTTACTCTCTCGGTTTATCCCACCCTTGGCGAGGTGGAATTCAACCCGGGGCTGCCGAGCCAGCCCCGGACTCGATGGGAAGGCTTACTTGGCACTGCACTCCTGGATCACGGCAGTGCCCGGCTTGGCTGCAGCCGGATCCACCTTCACCAGCACGCTCCACAGACCCTGCGGCAGGGTGATCTTGTTGTTGGCGCTGGCCGGCTGGGAGAAGGCAAACGGATAGCCTGTCTCGGCCTGGACTTCACCACCGCCATTGATCAGGTACTCCTTGCTCCAGTCCTCGTTGGCCACCTTGAACTCTGTGGTGCCGGTGTAGTTGAACGCGACCTGATAGAGGGCGAGATCCCCCTCCATCCCCTTGTAGCTCAGCTGGTACTGAGGCTGGGGATTCCAGCCGGACAGCTCACCCTTGACGAACAGGTTGTAGCCGAGCGGGTTGCCGGCGACCGTGTCCAGTACCTTGCAGCCCTGCACCGGCTCGGTGTAGCTGACGCTCAAGGTCGGCTTGTCCTTGTTCATGGCGGTGAAGACGAACTTGTAGGTACCGGCCTTGGCCAGATCGAGCCCGATATTGCCGGTATCTCCCCCCTTGCACAAGGTCAGCGGCGTGCCCACCACCAGCTTGTCAGCGGCGTTGCAGCTGCCGTAGTTGACCGGCCCCCAGCTGGCGTCGGCGATCTTCACTTCCGTCGTGCCCAGCTTGTCGGTTGCCACTTCGGTGGTGAACTCGTACATGAAGTTGGTGGTGAAGCTCATCGGGTTCGCTTCGCCCCACTCCCCGAGGAAGCCTTTCAGATAGACAGCGGTGTCACCGAAGGGAGGCAGGGTGCTCAGGTCCGTCTTCTTGCCCACCGGCAGACCCGCGCCCTGGGCGCCACTCTGCGGCTTGACGAAGACGGCAGCAGACCAGGCACCGAGCGTCAGCTGGCCGTTGTCATAACCGGCACCACTGGCGATGCTGTCGGCGCCACGATGGGCACCGCTCAGCACCATGCCGGAGAGATCGATGGGCTGGTCATTGCCATCGCGGAAGTCGCCGATGCTCTGGGCAGCATTGGTGGCGTTGATCATCACCACCAGGCCGTCGATGGCGGGATCCAGATCCGCACCCGCGCTCGCACCGTCGTCCACGCTCATCACGATGAGACCCGGCACCTGATCCGGCCCGGTGTTGCGGAAGTCGACCCGCTTGATCACCTCAGCACCGCTGCCAAGACGCAGCAGACGGGAGGATTGACGCAGCTCGGAGAGCTCCTGGTAGAAGCTCACCATCTGCGCCATCTCGGCCGAGCCCGGTTTGGCGTGCTGGCCGAGCACCTGCTCGATCAGCGCGTAGTTGGCCTCGTCCTTGTCCTTGCGCGGCAACCCCTTGTCGAAGTTGTTGTCGCCGAGGGTGTAATCGACCCTGTTGTACCAGTCACCGGAGTCGTAGCTGTCCCGCTCCATGGACTTGGATCGCAACAGTTCTACCCCGGCGTGGGTGAAGGGGATCCCCTGACCCAGCATGGCGGTGGCCAGCGACACCCCCTGCATCCGCACCAGATCGGCCCCTGCGGCTGCCTTGTAGACCAGGTTGTCGAACAGGGTCTGGTTGTCGTGCTTGTCGACATAGTTCTGAACTTCGGTCGGGTCCTGGGCATAGCCCGCCGGTTGACCGTTGTAGTCGATGTCGGCCCCCTTCTTCGGCACGCCGTCCTTGTCGGTCAGCACGAACTCCTTGAGGTTGCCAGCCATGCCGAGGCGCACCAGGTCGGACTGATGCAGGGCGGTGGCGAGATCCACGCCGTCCAGCTCGTTGGCATCCACCAGGGCGCCGTTGCCGAAGCCCTGGGTCTTGCGAATGGCCTCGCCGCCGTCGAACGGGCTGCCGCCGCGCACCGCATCCCGCAGCCGATCGGAGAAGGAGCCGATGCCGGTGCCGGCCAGGTGTTTCTGGGTCGCCTGCACGAAGCGCTTGTCATCCTGCACTTCGCCGAAGTTCCAGCCCTCGCCGTAGAAGTACATCTCGGGGTTGACCTTCTTCACCTCGGCCAGGGCCTGCACCATCTGATCTTTCGGGTGGTGACCCATGAGATCGAAGCGGAAGGCATCGATCTTGTAGTCCCGTGCCCAGGTCACCAGGGAGTCGTCCATCAGCTTGGCGAACATGGCATGTTCAGGCGCCGTGTTGGAGCAGCAGGTGGAGTTCTCGACCGAGCCGGTCTCGGGATTGAGGCGCTGGTAGTACCAGGGCACTATCTTGTCGAGCACGGACTTGGGCCCCAGGCCGGCCTCGTTGGTGTGGTTGTAGACCACGTCCATCACCACGTTCATGCCGATGTTCTGCTTGATGGCCTTGACCATCTCGCGGAACTCCTTGATCCGGGTCGTCCCCTCCGCATCGGTGGCGTAGGAGCCTTCCGGGGTGCTGTAGTGGTAAGGGTCATAACCCCAGTTGAAGGAGTCCACCCCGCGCAGATAGCCGTACAGCTCCTGCACCACAGGATTATCCTTGCTGTCGCTGGCTTGCAGATCTGCCAGCACGGCCTCGATGGTCTGGCCGCCGCCGCAGTGGCTCGCAAACTTGGAGTTCTTGACCTCGGCATTGACCTCGCACAGCTTGCTGAAGTCGTCGCCGATGTTGGCCACCTTGGCCGGATCCTCGTTGACGGTGGCGATGTCGAACACCGGCAGCAGGTGCAGGTGGCTGACGCCGCTCTTGGCCAGGGACTTGAGGTGGGTGACGGGGACGCTGTCGGGCTGGGTCAGGCCGAGGAACTTGCCGCGCTTCTCTGCATCGGTCGAGGCGTCGTTGCCGGTCAAGTCCCGGACATGGGCCTCATAGATGGTGATGTCGGCGGGATTGGCCTGGCTGTGGGGCGCCTTGAGGCTGTCCCAGCCCTCGGGTTTGAGGGCAGGATCGTCGAGATCCACCACCTGACTGAACTCGGAGTTCATGGCCAGGCTCAGGGAGTAGGGGTCGGTCACCTGGTAGGATTCCAGCTTGCGGCTGACCGGATGATAGACCTCGACGGCATAGCGATAGTACTTGCCCACCAGGTCGCTGCCGCCCTGCAGGCTCCAGCTGCCGCTGGCTTCGTCCAGGGTCATGGCGCGTTCGCCGAGGGCCTTGTGCTGCTCGTCAAAGAGCGCCAGCTTGACCGACCTGGCGGTCGGTGCCCAGAGCCGGAAGGTGACGTTGCCCCCCTCGACGATGGCGCCATAGGCCAGCTTGGTGGCGGCATCGGCATAGAGGGCATCGAGGGCACCGGCGCTCTGCACCAGGGTAGCCCCCTGCAACACCCCCTCGTCATCGGTGCCTATGGCCACCAGCTCCCCCTTGAGCAGGGGTTTGAGATCCGCGCCCGATGGCAGGGCAAAGGCAGCGGCATCCTTGAGGTGCGGGTACTTGGCCTGCTGCTCGGCACTGAGGCTGGTCGGGGTCAGCTTGATATAGGGGAAGTCGAATACCCCTTCGGCATTGGCGGTGATGGTGCCTGATTCGGTGTGGTAGAGGCGCACATAGGGCTTGTCCTTGCCTCCTTGCCAGATCAGGGTGTTACCGTCGATGAGGTGGGCACTGGCCCCCGCCACGCCAAAGGCGGCGGTGAAGGCCTCGGCCCGGCTGCCGAAGATCTCGTTCTTGCCCGCGACTATGGCCACAGTGCGATCCGGGTGATCGCTGAAGATCACCTTCATGTCGCTGCCGGTCAGGTTGGCCAGATCGCCGTTGCGCGCGATGAAGTTGATGCAGCCTTCCATCTTGGCCAGCGGCACCACCCAGGCCGGGCCGAAGCTGTCCGCCGCCGCCGGGGTCTTGCTGGCGTCATCCCAACCTGTGTTGAGTCCGCTCTCCGCCGTCCCGCTGCAGGCGTCGTTGTTCCACAGGTGCAGGCTGTGGCTGGCGAAGGGGCCGGTGATCCCGCGCGCCGCGCTGCTCTGGGTATCCACCAGGGCAATCACCGCCTGATCGGGACCGGCCACCAGCAGCTCGGCCGGGGGCTGGACGTTGGGAAGACGAGCGACAGGCTCATCCTGAGGGGTGGGGGTAGGAGTCGAAGAACTGTTGTCGTTACAGCCTGACAAAAGCGCGAGCAGTGAGGCTGTTACCAGCGCCACTTTGGTCTTTTTCATATCCATTTTTTTATAATTCCCGCTGTAGTTGGTCTCGATACTCGAGGTACCCGGTCGTAACCGGGCGATGCCATATTAATCAGCGGAGATTGTTGTAAATGTGAGCGACCGGGCAAAAAAAACCAACCCGTTTCAACAAGATAACGTTTTCATAACGAAAATTGGATCGCGCTCACAGACCCGCCCCCCGCTTTGGGCCCATACCAGCAGAGAGAGGGGTTCATGGCGGAAAAATCAATTTCCGTTCAAATGGATAGCAAGGAGTCATGGCCTATGAAACGGATCGAGGAGCAGGCAAAACGGCTGGATCAGGAGTATCAGGGGATTGCCCAGCTGTTCCACCAATTTTGCCAGCAGGCCGGGGGGCTCGCCGAGCAGTATCACTTCTTCAGCTGGCCCGATTACGAAGAGACGCCGCCCCTCTGCCGGGCCTTCACCCTGCTGGGTGAGCCGCGCGAGCTGCGGCTGCGCTGTCAACCCGGTGAGCGAGGAACCCTGGTCGGCATCATCCAGATCCTGGACGACGAGGGAAAGACCCACGCCAGCCTGGGCTTTCGCGCCGACGGCCACCTGCTGCTGGAGCCGGGTCGACTGCTGGATGATCCCCCTGGGTTGCTGCTCAAGCTGATGCTGGGCTCGCTCTGGCAGGATCAGGCCAAGGGGGAAAACGAGCGCCCGCCACACTGAAGCCAGGCCCCGGGGCCCCGGCTGGCCAGCCTCATCCCTGCGCAATCTCTATGGTCAGGTGCACCAGCTCCTCGTGGATGGCGAGCCGTTCGCGGATCGCCTGGGCCGGGATCGGGACCGCCATTCGCAGCGACAGCACGGCCGCATACTGCACCTGCCCCACCCGCCAGACGTGCAGATCGCGGATCTCGGCGTCAGGCAGTTCGGCTATCACCTCGCGGATCTCCGCCACCAAGGGAGCGTCCATCTCCGCATCCAGCAACACCCGCCCCGTGTCCCGCAGCAACCCCCGGGCCCAGACCGCCACCAGCACGGCCCCCACTATGCCCATCAGGGGATCCAGCCAGTCGGCTCCCCACAGCATGCCCCCCACCAGGGCCAGGATGGCCAGCACAGAGGTCGCCGCATCCGCCAGCACATGGAGGTAGGCGGCACGCAGGTTCAGATCCTGATGGCCGTGACCCTGGGTGTGAGCATGGGAGTGAGCATGATGGTCGTGACCCTGGTGATGATCGTGATGATCGTGATGATCGTGATGATCGTGATGATCGTGATGATCGTGATGATGAGCATGACCGTGGTGATGGCCCTGATCATCCTTGAGCAGCCAGGCGCAGGCCAGGTTCACCAGCAGGCCGACAGTGGCGATGCCGATCGCCTGCTGATAGTGGATAGGGCTGGGATCCAGCAGCCGGGCCACCGACTCGAACAGCATCAGGCCCGCCACCCCCACCAGCAGCAGGGCGCTGCTGAAGCCCCCCAGCACCTCTATCTTCCAGGTGCCGAAGCTGAATCTGTGATCCCGGGCGAAGTGGCGGGCGGCGCGATAGGCCACGACGGAGAGGCCGAGGGCCAGGGCATGGGAGCTCATGTGCCAGCCATCCGCCAGCAGCGCCATGGAGTTGTAGAACCAGCCGCCACCTATCTCCGCCACCATCATGACGAGGGTGAGCAGCACGGCCCAGCGGGTTTTCTGTTCCGCCAGCGGATTCCCTTCATGAACGACGGGTTGCTGGCAGTGGGATGAAGCGAGGGATGACATGGATTTCTCCTGGGCGCGGCAATGATTTATACTATACCCCAGTATAGTTTTATAGCGCGAGAGGATCCTGCATGTCACACACTGTTCATGACAAGAAGAAGCTGCTGGCCAGGGTCAGACGCATCAAGGGACAAGCCGGTGCCCTGGAAAACGCCCTGGAGCAGGAGACAGACTGCGCCGCCATCTTGCAGCAGATCGCCGCCATTCGCGGCGCCGTCAACGGCCTGATGCTGGAGGTGCTGGAAGGCCATATGCGCGAG
Source organism: Aeromonas rivipollensis (assembly GCF_037811135.1). Lineage (NCBI taxonomy): Bacteria > Pseudomonadati > Pseudomonadota > Gammaproteobacteria > Aeromonadales > Aeromonadaceae > Aeromonas > Aeromonas rivipollensis. The sequence continues at coordinate 3,796,527 of NZ_CP149130.1, forward strand.
CACCTGGGGGCACCGGAAGCGACCCCGGCCGAGCGGCTGGAGGATCTGGATCAGGTGGTGAGGGTGCTGCGCTCCTACCTGAAATGAGTGCGCCCGGGCAAGCCGGGCGCAGGAGTCAGTCGAAGTCCGCGTAGGGGGTCAACGGCCGGGGTGGCATGTCGAGATCCCCCTGCCAGGGCTTGAAGGTGTAGCGCAGGAAGAGGGTGGCATGGCTGGGGGCATAGTCATCCGCCTGCTGGATGTCGATCCGCCCGCCGATGCGCCAGTGCTCGGTCAGGCGATGCTCCACCACGGCATTCAGGGTATAGCCGAAGCCGCTGCTGCTGCCGCCCTGCACCGGCTCGTTGCGGTCCGGCAAACCGGCTGGCAGCAGGCCTTCCAGGGGGTAGCGACGGCTGTCGTCGGTGCGGGAGCGGGACCAGGATCCCGAGCCCCCCAGCTCCCATGACCAGTCGGGGGTGCGCTGCCGGTAGCTGACCGGCACCGAGATCGAGAAGTACCCTTGCGGGCTGTAATAGCCCCCCTGACCCAGGGTATAGCCGCTCAGATCCTGCTGGTAATGCCACAGCATGCTGCTCAGCCCCACGCTGGCCCGGCGGTTCGTCTCGTTGATGAGCTTGTAGTAGCCGCCCCCCATGAGCCGGGTACGCCAGTTGTCCGGCACGTTCTTGCCCGTCAGCAGGTGTTGCTGGGCGCTGCCCCAGAAGCCGACGGCGCCCCCCAGATCATGGCTGAGATCGAGGCGAACCCCGTTCGCTCGCACTCCGCCCCAGCTGATGCCGGTCCCCGGATCCACCGTCCCCGCATAGGAGAGCAGCGAGCTGCTGACGGGCCGCCTAGAGAGGGTGAGCCCCCACCCCAGCTCGCGCCAGTCTCCCGTGACAGTCGCACCGCCGACCCAGTCCACCACCTCGAAGCCGAGGGGCGTGGTGCCCAGATCGAAGGCCCAGGCCCCCTTGTGCCAGCCCGCCGCCAGGGTGGTGCCCCGGCTCTGCTGGTGCTCCCCTCCCCGGCAGTCGCGGGCGGCGCAGGTGCCGAACTTCTCCCGGTAGGGGGAGTCCGGCAGCTGGCCCGCATCCATGTCCACCAGCTCGAGGCGGCCAAAGGCGGTACCGCCAGCCAGGGGGGTATCCAGTTGCATCATCTGGGTCAGGGCCCGCAGATCGGAGACGCCGCCGGTGCCGCTGGATCCCCAGTAATCGCTGTCGAGGGAGACAGTGGTCTGGCTCTGCCGGTAATGCCTGTCGAGATCGCTGCGCAGCCCGGAGGCCAGCCACTCCTCGCCGTCGCGACTGCGGGCGAACGCGGTCAGGGCGCCCCCATCCAGATCCTCCCTGGGGGCCAGACCTGCCGCTACCAGTCCCTTGCGATCCCGCGCCAGGGCGCCCTCGGCGTCGCCGGTGGCGAAACGCTGGCGGGCGGCGTCACGCCAGAACAGGGCCGTCTGCCGGGAGGCGGGCTGCGTCGACACCAGGGGTTCGTAGCCGGTGAAGATGGCCTGGGCCGTCTCCCCCTCCCCCAGTGCCTGATAGAGGTTTGCCACCTGGCGGTAGTAGTTGAACTCGTCCGGGGGCAAGGGGCTGACCGGCCAGACCGGCAGCCAGTGGCGAGCCGCGGCCAGATCCCCCCTGGCCTGCGCCAGTTCGGCCATGCCGAGCCTGGCCTCGGGGTGCTGAGGCGCGTGCGCCAGCACCTCTCGGTAATGGCGCTCGGCCCCGGTGGCATCCCCCCGCTCGGCGGCCCAGCCCGCCAGCATCAGGGTCACCTCATCATCGGGCTGCAACGGTTGCAGCAGGCGCTCGGCGCCCGCCTCATCCCCTTCCTGGTGCAATTGCCTGGCGTTGGCCAGCAGCTCGCCACGGGCGAGGCGGCGATCCAGCTCCTGCATGTCAGTCGACCAGCGCGCAGCCGGCACCTCGGCCAGCACGGCGCGGGCCTGGGACGACTGATCCTGCCCCGACAGGTAGAGGGCTGTGGCGTAGCGCAGGCTGTCGTTCTGTGGCTGCGCCGCCAAGCGCCCCCGCAGCAGCCGCTCCCCGCCGGCCGCATCCCCGAGACGGGCCTGGGTGGCGGCGACCCGGTAGGTCAGCCAGACATCATCCGGCATCAGCCCCAGCGCCTCCTGGCGCTGGGCCAGGGCCTGGGGCAGCTTGCCGGCCTGGTCGAGCTGATCGGCCCGCTCCTGCAACAGCTCGGCCCTGAGCCGCTTGCCCTCGGCCTGCATGGCCGGGGTGCCGTGCCGATCCAGCAGGGCCAGTGCCCGCGCCGGATCCTGCCCCTTGTAGAGATCGAACAGCCGGGCCAGGGCCCGATCACGGGCTCCCGGCATGGCGAATGCCTTGCGATAGGCGGCCTCGGCCTCGCCGTCGCGATGACGGCCCCGCTCGCTGTCTCCCAATCCGAGCCAGGCCTCCGGCTCCTTGCCATCCAGAGCGATGGCGCTGTGATAGCGGGTCGCCGCCGTCTCCCACTGCTGCTGCTCCATGGCCTGGGAGCCCTGGTTGACCAGCAGCCAGTAGCGGTTGGTGGCCAGCAGGCTGGCCCACTTCTCCTTGTCGGTCACATCGGGATGGCGCAGCACCCGCTCGAACTGGGCGATGGCGAGGGCGCGCTGATCGTTGCGGGAATAGGCCTGACCCAGGGCCCCCATGAGTTCGGGATCCCCGGGATTGGCGGCGAGGGCCCGCTGCAGCTCGGCGATGGTGGCCCCGCCGCCGCCGGTACGGGCCAGCGCCAGCTGACGGGAGCGATAGGCCGGAGAAGCCCACTGCGCCTGCTGGGTGGCGAGCAGCGCCTCGGCCTTGTCAGCCTCCATCTCGGTACTGAAGAGGGCTATGTATTGCTTCAATTCGTCGATGCTCTGGGGCCCGACAGCCATGACCTCGATGTCCGCCAGCCAGATCTCGGCCGCCTCCCCGCGGCTGTTGTCATCCTGCGCCATCTCCCGCAGCAGCCTCAGGGCCTGCTGGCGCCGCCCCTCGGCCAGGTAGTGGCGGGCCAGCCCGCTGCGCACCCGTGGCTCACCCGGATATTGCCGGTTCAGGCTCTCCAGCGAGGCCATGCCCCTGGCTCTCAGGGCGGGCATGCGCATCTGCAGCAGGGCATATTCCACCGCCACCTCGAGATTGGGGGCCAGCTCCCCCACGAACAGGGAGCGATAGAGGTGCTCGGCCTCCTCCAGCCGGCCGGCATTGGTCAGCAGCCGCGCCTGTTGCAGTTGCTGGCGCTGGGCCGAGTCGCTCAGGGCAAGATTGGCCATGCCCTGGCGGTAAATCGGGGAGTCCGGCGCCAGCTTGCCGAGCCGGGCGAGCAGCGCCTTCGCCTCCCTGGTCTTACCCTGACGCAGGGCCTGGCGCGCCTGGGCCGCCAGCAGTTCGGGATGATTGGGCTCCACCAGGGAGAGGGAGTAGAGGCTGTTGCTGACGAGATCCTCACGCCCCCTGGCCTCCCCTATCCTGACCTGCTCGAGCAGCCAGTCCACCGGCTGCACAGCCCCCAGCGCCAGGTTGCCGCTCATCAGGCAGGCGAGCAGGCAACCCAGGGTCAATCTGCTTGGCATGACTCGCTCCAGCCTGGCTGCAGGGTGCCGTCCGCGGCGAAGCGATAGCGCCCCTGATCCCAACCTGCGCCAAACAGGGTCAGGACGCTGCCGTAATAGGCGTCGGCCTGCTCACCCTGCTGTTTCACCTGCTCACGCAGGCTGGCCAGCATCGGCTGCCCCTGGGAGAGGGGCAGCAGGGCGGCGGCAAAGCCGACCGGTCCCCGCCCCTGGGTCTGGCCGCTCTGGGTGTCGACCCGCTCGGGGACGGCGCCAAGGGCCGCCGTGCTCTCCAGCATGGGGGCGAAGTGTGCCACCAGGGGCGCCTTGGCGGGATCCTCGTCGTTCAGCATGCCGAGCCAGAGATAGACCCGGATGGCGTCATAGCTGCCCTGGGGCCCCTTGTCGGCGGTCACCTGCCAGCCCTTCTCCCCCTGCCAGTCCACCCAGTCGGGGGCAAAGCCACGGGGGGCGCTGTCGCGCAGCAGCCTCGGCAGTTGCCCACGCATCTCGCGCCAGGGCCCCTGCTGCGCCGCGAAGCGGGCCAGCAGCTGGGGCGGCAGATAACTCGGGTTCAGGGTCCAGCGCCCCTCCCCCGTATAGCCGTGGGCGCCGGGCAGCAGCACCGGGCCCAGACCGGGGACTGTGGCGACCTCCTCCCGGGCGATGCGCCGCAGCAGCAGGGTGCCGATGGACTCGTAGCTGTGGTTGTCCCACAGGCGCCCCGCCTCCAGCAGGCTGTAGGCTATCCAGAGATCCGAGTCGGACGCGCTGTTCTCATCCAGCACGCCCCAGCTGCCATCCTCCTGTTGGCCCCAGAGCCAGGATGGCAGGAAGCCGGTGAGATCCCCCCGGGCGAGCCGCCGCTCCGTCCAGTCGAGCAGGCGGGCGAAGGTCTCCCTGTCGTTGTTGACCAGGGCGAAGAAGAGGCCGTAGCTCTGGCCTTCCGAGGTGGTGATCCGCCGACCGTCGGCCGGATCTATGACCCTCCCCTCCTCGCTGATGTAGTGCTGGCGGAAATGCTGCCACGCCGGCCAGTCACAGGCCGCCAGGGCAGGCAGGCTACACAGGGCCCAGAGCAGCAGGGCACCACAGGCTTTTTTCATCTGAGTCATCTCTTAATCTTCCTTCAGGCGGCTACGGCTGGCACCGGCCAGCAGCACCCGCAGGCCCCAGCCCAGCACCAGCATGCAGAGCAGCGTCAGTCCGGCGAGGCGCAGCGGGTACTCGGCAAACAGCTGCCAGACTCGCTCCCACCAGGGCAGATAGCCCACCTCATAACGCTCCCCGACCTCCAGGCTCTTCACCCCGGACTCCCGGATGATGGCCACCGAGCCCGCGACCTGGCCGCGCAGGGTGGCATTTTGCAGGGTGTTGTTGAGCAAGGTGACCCCGTCCGGACCGTCGGCCAGCAGGGCCACCAGGCTGCGCTGCTCGTGGGTCGGCGATTGCAGGCCCAGGATGACCGCGATGGCGCGGTTGCCCGTCATGCCGACCCTGGCCTGGGGCTGGCGATCGGCCATGCTGTGCAGCAGATCCCCCTGATGCTGGCGAGTCGGCTCATTGACCCAGCTGCGGGTGGCCTGCAGCAGGGCGTCTGGCGCCAGATCCCCCTGAAACTCCTCGGGCAGGGTGCCGATGAGCAGGGTATCCAGATCGGCGGTGCGGGCCTGCTCCCAGTCATCAAGGACTCGCAGGGAGAGGGCCGGATAACCAGTCTCGGCCCCGATGGCCCCCACGGCATCGAGCAGGGTGGTGATCTGTGCCGGGTGCGCCCTGGCGGGCATGACCACCTGGCTGTCGGCGAGATCCGCCATCCGGCTGAACGGGAAGCCCGCATAGGCGAAGGCCTTGAGGTTCGGCATCTCGATGAAGTGGCGATAACCGCTGAAGTCGATGGTGGAGCCATCGTCGATGCGCACCTGATGGGCAGGGGGCAGCACCAGATCGCAGCGGCCGTTCTCATTGCCCCCCTTCATCTCCCTGGCATATTCAAACGAGAAGCTCAGGCTGTTGGACTGGGTGGTCTTGAGTCCGGGCATCCGCAGCGCAGTGGCTGCGTCATCGGCAGCAAACCAGAGCGGCAGGGTGAGCAACTGCTCACTCTTGCCCTCACCCGGTTCGAGCGGGAACGACTTCATGAACTGACCGTTGACCGCCACGTCCAGGCGGGAGCCGTCCCGCTGGGTCGGCGCCGTGTGGTGGTACTTGAGATCCGTCTTGATGCCGTTGGATCCCAGCAGATAGAGATCCGGCGGCAACCGCAGCGTCAGGCTCATGGGCCAGAGCCGGTTGCCCGTGGCCTGCAGCTGGCCCGGATAATCGGTCAGTTCGTCGAACCGCATCTTGCGATCGAGTCGCACCCAGTTGGGGGCGTCATAAGGCTGGCGCGGGGCCAGGGGTTTCACCTCGTCCACCAGCACGCTCTGGCCGCGCAGCAGCACCTCACCCTGAGCCAGCCCCTTGGCCGCGGTCAGCAGATCCTGCTGATCCCGCCCCAGGATCAGCAGCAGCTTCACATAGGGGTTGTCGGGGGAGCTGATCATGTCGATGGTCGGTCCCTTCACCTTGGGGTAGTCGACCAGGAAATCGGGGCGGGCGTCATTGGTGGCGAAGATCACGGCGTTGCGATCCGGCAACTGGTTGATGAGCACAGGGAAGTGCTGACCCCGCCACTGGGCCTTGGTACCGAACCAGGACGCCAGCACGGCCGCCGCCTGCTGTTGCAGGAGCGGGACTGTGCCGCTGAACACCATGGGCAGGATCAGCTTGCCATTGTCCCGCACGTCGAGGAACGGCATGGGGAAGAAGGAGAGCTCGTTGCGCACCGGCAGGGTCTGCAGTTGCAGGCTCAGCTTGCTGTCCCGGTTGACGTTGAGCCACAGGGTGTCGCTCGCCGGGTTCTCGCACACCTTCTGGTAGTGGCCGACGAAGCTCACCTTGATCCGGTTGAAGTCCTTGGCGTAGCGCGGATCCAGCTCGATGCGGGCATGGGTACGCTCCCCCATCTGCTCCTTGGTGAGGGCGGTGACCCCCATCAGCTCGTCATTGAGGTAGACCTTGATCTGGGAGAGCAGCGGCAGCAAGGAGGGGGACGGAGTGAAGTCGAGATCCAGGCTGGCCCGAGTGACCACCTCGTCCCGCCGCACCGTGAAGTCCGCCTGACCGTCAGGCGCATTGCCACGCAGGGAGAGGGTGCCAGGAGACGAGGACATCTGTTCGAAACTCAGGTCCTGGCTGCGCACCGGTGCGGGTACCGGCGGCAAGGGACCGCTGGCCTCGGCGGCCAACGCACTCTGCGTCATCAGCAGGAGAGGGATAAGGTAGCGTTGTGGTTTCATCATCCTTTCACTGTCTGTGTGGTCGGAGCCCCTGACCGGAAATCCGGCGAGACGCGACGAGGAACGAAAGAGAGCAGCCAGCGAGCCAGCTTCTCAAACAGGATACAAACAAAGCCGATGGGTGAGGTGCGCGCCAGGCGCCAGTAGGCCCCCCAGCCGAGCAGCGTGATGTCGAGCAGACTGTGGAGCGGGCGATCCTTGCCGAGGCGCTGCTGCCACAGGGACCAGGTGTCGGCCCGGGCGAAGGTGCACTGGATGAAGGCGATGTGCTGGGCCTGCGCCATGGGCTCCAGCTCCAGCCCCAGCTTGCGGCCGAACACCCGCTGCACCTTGGCGGCGAAGGCCTGCTCCCGCTGGCCGTGGCGCAGCAGCAGCCAGACCCTCTCCTTGTCGGCCAGGGGCAGGGCGTCCTCGAGCAGGACGCCGACCCCGCCATTGGAGTAGTCCTTGAGGGTGCAGGGGTAGAGGTGGCCGTTGGCCAGCTTGATGGCCGCCGGCATCACCATCTCCACCCTGGGATTGGTGCGCACCTGGCGCGACTCGAACGCCACCGCCAGCGCACCGCCCAGTATGGTCATGTTGTAGAGGGTCCACAGCATGCCGAGGATCAGGGTCAGCACCTCGTCGGCCGGGCCGGTGCAGATGCGCCAGATGCCAAAGCCCAGCCCGCACAGGTTGAGCAGGATCAGGATCAGATAGGGCCTGGAGACCGACAGATCCAGATACAGCTCCTCCGTCATGCCCCCCTTGGCGGTGACGTTGAACTTGCCCTTGTGGGGGGCAAACAGCGCCACCGTGGTCGGCCGGGCTATGTACCAGGCCAGCACCGTCTCGTAGACCTCCCCCCAGAAGGAGTGGCGCACCTTGCCCTGCAGCCGGGAGTTGGTCAGGGCGCTGTGGAAGATGTGCGGCAACATGTAGAGGGCGATGGCCGCCGCCGGGGCATAGATGATGTAGGCGTGCAGGATCAGGAAGGCGAGCGGCGCCGTCAGGAAGATGAGGCGCGGTATGCCCGACAGGAAGTGCAGCATGGCGTTGAAGTAGCAGAGCCGCTGCCCCAGATTGAGCCCCTTGCCAAACAGGGGGTTGTCCAGGCGCAGGATCTGCACCATGCCGCGCGCCCAGCGGATGCGCTGCCCTATGTGGGCGGAGAGACTCTCGGTGGCCAGCCCCGCCGCCAGGGGGATGCGGATATAGGCGGAGGTGTAGCCAAGGCGGTGCAGCCGCAACGAGGTGTGGGCATCCTCGGTGACCGTCTCCACCGCTATGCCGCCGATCTCGTCCAGGGCAGAGCGCTTGATGACGGCGCAGGAGCCGCAGAAGAAGCTGGCGTCCCACATGTCGTTGCCATCCTGCACCAGGCCGTAGAAGAGGGCCCCCTCGTTGGGCATCTTGCGAAACCGCTGCAGGTTGTGCTCGAACGGATCGGCGGAGAAGAAGTGATGGGGGGTCTGCACCACTCCGAGTTTGGGATCCCGGTAGAACCAGCCCACCGTCATCTGCAGGAAGGATCGGGTCGGCAGGTGATCGCAGTCGAAGATGGCGACCAGATCCCCGCTCGCCTGCTTGAGGGCGTGATTGATGTTGCCCGCCTTGGCGTGCTCGTGGGTCGGCCGCGCCACGTAGCGGATCCCCGCCTCTTCGGCGAAGGCGCGAAACGGCGCCCTATCCCCGTCATCGAGCAGCCAGATGGTCAGCTTGTCGGCGGGCCAGTCGAGGGCCAGGGCCGCGTAGACAGTGCCCTTGACGATGGCGAGATCCTCGTTGTAGGTGGGGATCATCAGATCCACGCTGGGCCACTGTGCCGGGTCCGCCGGCAAGGGCGCCGGGGGGCGATTCAGCGGCCAGGCCGTCTGCCAGTAGCCGAGCAGCAGCACTATCCAGGCATAGGTTTCGGCGGCCAGCAACAGCAGGCCGCAGGTGAGACTGACGGGATCGAACCAGTCCAGGGTGGAGGTGTAGCGCCACCAGATGTAGCGGCAGGAGACGGTGAGGGAGAGCACCATCATCATCAGCATGGGGTAACGGCCCGGCACGGCGCGCAGTATGAAGGCCATCCCCATCAGCATGATGACGAACACCAGCTGGGCCTCCAGGGTGAATGGCTGGGTAATGCAGAGCAGGGAGAGGGTGCCTGCCACCGCGCAGAGCAGCACGCTCTTCCAGCGCGCCTCCCGGGGGGTGGCCCTGGCCGCCGCCAGCCCCCTCTCTTCCTGCCGGATCAGGAAGCGGCCGAGGGCCTGGGTGCCCCATTGCCAGGCCCGCTGCCAGGAGGCGGGCCAGCGCAGGGGGATAGGCTTGGGGCGGCGCACTATGATCCAGACACTCTGCAGCAGGATCCGCAGGGGATCCCCGACCCGGGGCCGGGCCAGGTGGGGATAGAGCCCCTGGGCGTGGCCCAGCACCCACTGCCAGCCATGGCGCTCCAGAGGGAAGAGGGTCCAGGCCAGCAGCCACACCAGGGTCAGACCGGCGGACCCCAGCCGGGAGCCGCCCTGGCGGCGCAGCGCCTGGTAACGCCGGGAGCACCAGAGGCTCGCCGTCGGCGTCAACAGCCGGGCTAGCATGGCTCGTTGCCCCCGGCGCCCAGACACCAGCTGGCCAGGGAGGCCAGTTCGTGGGCGATCAGGCTGGTGGGGGCATAGCGGCCCACCGGCTGCTTGGCGGCCATGGCTTCGGCCATCGCCTCGTCCCGGTGCAGACGCAGGCCGAGCAGGGGCAGGCCGGCCGCCTGCCAGAGATCCAGCAGATCCTGCTGCAGGGCCCGGCGACTGCTGAACTGGGTCACCAGCAATCGCTCCCCGGCTGCCCAGGCATGGCGATGGAGCCGCACATGGCAGTTGGCATCGGCATTGACTATGGTCAGCAGTCGGCAAGGGAGCGCGTGAACCGGGCCCAGGGGCAAGTCCAGCAGCACCAGATCATAGCCTTCGAGGGCCTGCAGCCAGTCCCCTGCGGATGCCCCCTGCTGGCCGCCATGGGGCAGCAGATCCAGCCCCTCCTCATAGTGATGGAGCGCCGATCGCCACTCCAGTGCCGGATCCGCCAGCCGGCTCCAGCCCCTGGCATCGGCATGGGGCAACCCCAGATGGATGCCAAGCAGGTTGTCATGGCACAGATCCACCGCCAGCACCCGGGCCCCCTGCTCCCGGGCCGCCAGCGCCAGGCCGGCGACCAGGGAGCTGGTGCCCACGCCGCCACGGATCCCTTGCAGGGCAACGTAATTCATTCAGGCCCCCTCATCTCCAGCTCCGCCAGCAGGGGGAAGCGCTCGCGCAAGGCGACGAGCCGCTCCCTGAAGGCGATGTCCTGATAGGAGAGACTCACGCCGAAGGCCTGCTGCACCATGGCCACGTCGCTCATCATGCCGCCTTCGACCGGCACACCGAAGGGGGTTGGCGTCAGGGGTCGTCGTTCACTCTGCATGTCAGCCTCCGGTGTCATTGGGGATAGGGGACCCAGTCCCCCTGCCCCAGCTTGATGTGGAACTTGTTCTGGTACTCGATCACGACCGAGCCCTGGTTCTCCGAGACCGAGGGGGTCTCGGGCAGGCCGCCCAGCAGCGCATCCCAGTCGATGGTGTCAGTGCCAAAAATGTTGCCCCCCACCAGCCGGGACACCAGCTCGGACACAGCCAGGAAACTGCTGGGGGTGTCGATGTTGCGGGTCGCCTCGTGCTTCGCCTTGGTCCCGAGCAGGGCTACCCCCACCGGTACCTGGGTGATGCTCGGGCTCGGAATGTCCCGCAGCCCGGGCATCTGCATCTTGTCGCCGGCCAGCGCGGCCCCGTGCTCCGGCACCATCACCACGGCCACCTTGCGACCGGATTGCTCCAGCGTCGTCATGAAGTCGTCCAGTTGATCCAGCAGCACCTTGAGCCTGGCCTTGTAGGGGGCAATCTGACGGCTGGCCGCGTAGCGGTTGCCGTCGTGCAGGGCGATAAGGTTGAAGAAGGTCATGTTGCGCGCCGCCTGACTCTTCTTCCGCTCGCTCAGCCAGCGTCCGAACAGGGCATCATCCCGATAGATGGGCTCCCCGTCGAAGGAGGCGAGATCGTGGGCCAGCCCCTCCTTGCTCATCGGCGTGATGTCCAGCCCGGCGTACTGCTGCAGGCCCGTCAGGTAGTTGCCAAAGGCCCCCGAGTGATCCATGGCGACCTGCTTGTCGAAACCGAGCTGGGCCAGGTTCTCGAACAGCAGGCACTGGCTGGGGGCCGTCACATAAAGCCCCTGGTGGCTGGTCTGTCCGCAGCTGGCCCGCAGTAACCGGATGGAGCTCGGGCCGCTGTAGGAGGTCGCGGAGTTGAAGTGGTTGAAGCGAATGTCGAAATGGCGCCAAACCGGGTGCCCGGTCAGGCCGCTGGCCTCCACATCGCTCCAGGCCAGGGAGCAGACGTTGATGATCAGCACATCGAAGGGCGTCGCATCCGCCGGCAGGGTGCTCGGGAAGCGCACCAGGCGCTCCTGCTCCTCCCGGTAGAAGTCATCGAGATAGGCGTTGAGGTTCTCGTTGGTCGGCGGGGCGCTCTGATCCAGCTGCTCTTCCATCGACCCCTGCCGCGCTGTGGACTCGGCTTGCGGGGATGTGATCGTGCCGGAGGCCACCGCATCACGGGAAGCAAAGGGATCTCCCACCAGGGGAGAGAGCCATAACCAGAGCAGGGCAAGCAGGACCCAGGGGGTGAAGCGCAGCCACTGGGCGATGAACAGATAGAGGGTCAGCATCACGAAGCCGGCCCCGACCATTTCCCAGTTGATGAAACGCCCGAGCAGCTCCAGCCAGTAATCCAGGGTGAAGGAGAAGACCTGCCCCCCCTGGGCGCGGATGCTCTCTATCCCCGGCAACCAGGTGTCGTGATAGAGGATCCCCGCCCCGACAGGCAGTGCCAGCCAGTGCCGGATCCGCCGCAACCCCGCCCAAGGAAGGGGAAAGATCAGGAAGGCGGCAAACACCAGATTGATCAGCGGATGAAAATTGAGGTAGCCCGCCCAGAGCAGGGCAAACTTGGCAAGGAAATAGATATTCCAGCCACCCAGGCCGTGCCAGTCCAGCCAGGGGGAAGCGGCATCAGAAAAGTGTCGAGTCATCGGTGATGGGTCACCCGTTATGGTGGGGCCCTCAGCAGGACCCAGGCACACTGCAATGGTTGTCAGAAAATACGCAGTTTATTATGCAACTAAATACCTGTCTCAGGTGGCCCCGCATGACATCCGGGTAACCGGTTGACCCTCATGACCGAGCGCCATATGTGCGATTATGTTATCCAAGTGACACTATAAAAGGCACCCTCAACAACCAAAATGGGGGGGACTGATGCCATGACCGGCATTTTCTATCTCGACACCGGTGTCCGCTTGCTACGACAACAGCTGTCACCCTTGCCGCCATGCCGAACAACTTGAGGCCACATCCAGATTACGCCATGATAACGGCCCCGGCCTTGGGCCGGCGAAATTGGACAGTCAACCTCAAGGACCCCCCATGTTTGAACACGTCGATGCCTATGCTGGCGACCCCATACTCACGCTCGTCGAGACCTTCCACAAAGACACCCGCGAGCAGAAGGTGAACCTGGGGATCGGCCTCTATTACGACGAGCAGGGCCGCATTCCGCTGCTGGCCTCGGTACAGCAGGCCGAAGCCCAGCGCGCCGCCGCGCCGGCCCCGCGTCCCTACCAGCCGATGGAAGGCGCCGCCAACTACCGCACCGCGGTGCAGCACCTGCTGTTCGGTGCCGATCACGAGGCGGTCAAGGCGGGTCGCATCGCCACCATCCAGACCATCGGCGGCTCAGGCGCCCTGAAGATCGGCGCCGATCTGCTCAAGCGCTACTTCCCGGCCTCAGAGGTGTGGGTCAGCAATCCCACCTGGGACAACCACAAGGCGATGTTCGAGGGCGCCGGCATCAGGGTGCACGACTACCCCTACTACGATGCGGCCACCGGCGGCGTACTGTTTGACGCCATGATCGACTGCCTGAGCAGCCTGCCGACCAGGAGCATAGTGCTGCTGCATCCCTGCTGCCACAACCCGACCGGGGTGGATCTCTCCCGCGCCCAGTGGGACCAGGTGATCGCGCTGGTAGTCGAGAAGAACCTGATCCCCTTCATGGATATCGCCTATCAGGGCTTCGGCGACGGGCTGGAAGAGGATGCCTACGCCATTCGCGCCATGGTGGCCGCCGGCGTCAGCTTCTTCGTCAGCAACTCCTTCTCCAAGAACCTCTCCTTCTACGGCGAGCGCTGTGGCGGCCTGTCGGTCATCTGCAAAGATGCCGAAGAGGCGAGCCGGGTGCTGGGCCAGATGAAGGCCACCGTGCGCCGCAACTACTCCAGCCCGCCCACCCACGGCGGCCAGATCACCGCGGCCGTGATGAACGATGCCAGCCTGCACGCCCTCTGGGTCGGTGAGGTGACCGAGATGCGCACCCGCATCAAGGCGATGCGCGAGAAGCTGTTCGAGGTGCTGAGCGCCAAGGTGCCGGGCCGCGACTTCAGCTACTTCATCAACCAGCGCGGCATGTTCAGCTACACCGGCTTCACCCCGGAGCAGGTGGACCGTCTGCGCGAAGAGTTCGCTGTCTATCTGGTGCGCTCCGGCCGCATGTGCGTGGCGGGCCTCAACAGCCGCAACGTCGACTATGTGGCCGACGCCATGGCCGCCGTGCTCAAGGGCTGATCCCCGCAAGCCCCGCTTCGGCGGGGCTTTTTGTTTGCTCCGTCTGGAGGGGCAATCCCGGCTGCCAGACGCTCCCCTCATCCTCGCCCGCACGGGCTTAATCCCGGGAGGTTTTATGGATCTCATCGCGCTTTCCCGCCTGGGCGGTCGTCATCTGGTCACCCTGCACCTGCTGCTGGACACCCAAAGCGTCACCCGCAGCGCCGAGCGCCTCTGCACCACCCCCTCCTCCGTCAGCAAGACCCTCAACCAGCTACGGGATCTGCTGGGGGATCAGCTGCTCTACCGTCAGGGCAACCAGCTGTTGCTGACCCCCTTTGCCGAGCGGCTCGGTCCCAGCCTGCGCCGGCTGCTGAGCGAGCTCAACGGCCTCACCAGTCCGGAGGGCTTCAACCCCGCCAGCTGGCAGGGGGAGCTGAATCTGGCGATGCGCGAGAGCAGCATGATCTGGCCCATGGGGCCCGTGCTGGGAAAATTGATGCAGGAGGTACCCGGACTGGTGCCCGTCATCTGGAACAAGGATCAGCAGGGACTGGCGGCACTGGCGGCGGGCAAGCTCGACTTCGTGATCCTGCCCCACGATCAGAGCCAGCCCCTGCCCAGCCAGCCTGGCCTGATATGGGAGACCCTGCGGGAAGACAAGCTGGTCTGCCTGCTGCGCGCGGAGCATCCGGCGCAGGATCAGCCCTGGGATCTGGATGCCTATTTAAGCTGGCGCCATATCGTCATTCGTGACAGCGAGCTGGCCGACCCCTTCTTCGAGCAGAGCCTGGCCCAGCGCCAGGTAAGGCGCCAGATAGGAGCCACCCTGCCGGACTTTGGCAGTGCGGCCGCCCTGCTGCGCCAGAGCGATCTCATCCTCACCGCCATCGACGGCTGGGCCGGGCAGGCCAGGCCATCCGGGCTGGTGAGCCGACCCGTCCCGTTCGACTATGGTGCCGTGACCCACAGCCTGGTGTGGTACGGCCCCCTGGGGGAAGATCCCGCCCTGCACTGGTTCCGCCAGCGGATCCTGCAGCTGGCCCGGGAGCTGGGTGCCTGAGAGTACCCGGGGGCTCAGGGTTTCTTGGTGTAGATGGGGCTCGGGAAGGAGGCGACGTTGTTGCCCAGCTCAGTGATGCGGGCCGCCCCCTGCTTGCGCACCTGATCGATGCGCAGCACCTGGTGCATGGGGATCAGGGTGCGGTTGACGTCGGCAAACTCACTCTTGAGCTTCTCGTGGCTGGGATCGACGATGAGCGCCGTGTGGTTGTCCCACACGAAGTTCGCGATCTCGATGAAGCCAAACAGCTGGCCCTGATTCACGTCCCTGACATAGACCTCGTAACGCTCGTTGTGACAAATAAACTGCACTCGATATAAGGCGTTGGCTTCACTCATGGGTATCTGTTGATGATGGGCGGTTTTCCCATTCTAGCCGCCACTTTCCGCGCACCAAATAGACAGACATCACAGTTGCGTCATATCGGGTCTCAGGAAACAGAACATTCGGTGCCCGTCACAGTGGTGGCAGGGCAACAGGGCCAAATCCTTTCACCTTCAATGCGTTGGACAACCTCTCAAGCTCCTCCATGGCGGCCTCCTGCCAGCCCATCGCCTCCCCGCGCACCCCGTGATGGCGAAAACCGTTGAGACGAATGGGCACGGGTCCCAGGGTCTGCAAGAAGGTGGCCAGCCCGGCGTCCAGCTCCCCTCCGGCGTCCAGAAAATCGCTGTGCCCCGGCACCTGGAGCAGCCGTAACTCCGCCAGCTTGCCCGCCCGCGCAAGCAGTTGCAGCGAGGCCAGCACCCGCTCCCGCCCCTGGCCGGTGAGCGCATGGTGCACCGACTCGCGCCACCCCTTGAGATCGATCATGGCGCCGTCCAGCACCGGCAGCAGCCGCTGCCAGCCCGTTTCACCAAGGGATCCGTTGCTGTCCAGCAGGCAGCTCAGGTGGGCCAGGTCGGGCGCGGCCTTGATGGCCGCAAAGAGTGCCACCACGAAGGGGAGCTGGGTGGTCGCCTCGCCGCCGGAGACGGTAATGCCGGTAAGCAACGGGCCGTAGCGACGCAGCAGGGCCAGCCCCTCGGCCACCGACATCTGGTGGGTCTTGGGGCTGGCGCTGCGGGGACAGGCATCCAGGCAGCGATCACAGTGGGTACAGAGAGACGCCTGCCAACGCACCCTGCCATCAATGAGAGTCAGGGCGCCGCTCGGGCAGCCGGGCACGCAGTCGCCACAGTGATCGCACAGCCCTATGGTGTGGGGGTTATGGCAGCCCGGGCAGCGAAAGTTGCACCCTTGCAGGAAGAGCACCAGCCGATTGCCCGGCCCGTCCACGCAGGAGAAGGGCAACCAGCGGCTGACCGTCGCGGTGCGCCCTCCCTTGTCGTCCTCAGTCATCACACAGGGTTGCCTCGAGGGCAACCACCCGCGGCGCCCGCTGGCGGATCCCGGTCAGCTCGCTCGCCTCGGCGCCGAGGCTGGTGGTCTGCAACCGCGAGCCTTCGGCGGCGAAGCGGGCCACGTCGCTCTTGCGGATCATGTAGCCGGTCACCCGCACCAGATCGCTGTCCGCCACGTTGGCACTGAATTCGCGCATGCCTAGGGCGAAAGCCCCCTTGCAGAGCTGTAGCAGCGCCTGCGGGTTCTGACGGATGGTGGGATCCAGGGTCAGGATCTCGCTGATCCCGGAGTGGTAGTAGCAGTGATGCGGGGCCAGGGCCAGCAGGTGGCTGGCGGGATCCGGCTCCTCCCCATAAGGGATGCGCACCCCGGGGGTGACTCCCTTGTCCAGGCTGAGCCCGCCCTGGGAGTGCAGCAGGGCACGCCCGCCCCAGGCGTGGTGCTGGGGCCGGACAGTCACCCAGGCCGAGAGCCGGGCCGAGATGCGATGGCCGAGCTGGTTCGCCCCCTCGTCGTGGCCATAGCGCCCGGGCAGCCCCTCTTTATCCATCAGCAGGTTCACCGCCTCCGCCATGCCATGGATGCCGAACATGGGCACGAAACGCCCCTCCTCGATCAACCCCTCCTCCACCAGGAAGCAGGCGAAGAAACCGGACTCTTCGTGCAGGAAGGCGGCCCTTGCCTCGATGAGGCGGGAGGCCTGCTCGCAATAGTGGGGGAGCCAGCGCGTCATGAACGCCTCAAGGTCGGCGCTCTGCTCGGCCATCCCCTTGAGGGAGAGGCGCACCAGGGTGTTGGCACCGCCTCCTAGGGGCAGGGCGTTGTAGCAGCTGACGATGCCAAAGCCCCGCTCATCGAAGGTCTCCCTGTGGATCGGGTAGTTGACTATGTGAGGCTTGCCGCACAGGGCTATGTTCTGCACCCCCTGCATCAGCAGGCTGTCCGGGGTCGATGCGGGATCGTGAAACAGGCTGAGGTTCGGTGCCACCTGCTTGAGTTCGCCGTCGATGCGCAGGATCAGGCGGCAGATCCTGTTGTCATCCGGGCCTATGTTGACGTGCATGAAGGCATCCGGCAGCACCCTGTCCAGGTAGATCCAGAAGCCTTTCAGCTTGCGATACAGCGCCTCGTCATCCAGATCCCCGACGAAGGGCAGCAGCAGGTGATCGAGGCGCCCCAGCCAGACCGGCATGCCGGTGACCGAGGGCACATGGTGATAGAGGATGCGCAGGGCATCAAGGGCCTCGTCGAAATCCCGTGGCGGCGCCAGCTCCAGCCAGGGGGAGCCCTGGCGCAGGAACTTCTCATAGTCCGGCAGCACGTAACGCGGCTTGTAGGGAGCATGTCCCTCGAACATGTCGCAGAGCACCCCTTGTGCCATCGCCTCGGCCACCTCGGCAGGCAGCGCGGGATAGGGCAGCGCATTCTCGGCGGCGAGCGCCAGGGCATGGCTCTTCTGAGCCGGGGAGAGCAGGGGGTCGCGCACTATGCGCTGGCAGCTGGCGGTGAGGGACATGGGAAACTCCTTGGCGGATGATTCCTAAATCCTCACACTCGAGAGGCCTTTTTTGAAGTGACATTCATAACATAACGGATGTCCGATAAAGACATCCGTTAGGCGGGATCACGGCTCAAACCAACCAGGGCAGCAGCGCCGCCAATCCCCCCTGCCAGCGCAGCAGGAAGAAGCCCCCCATGCCGACCACCACCACCACCAGGGTCGGCAGCCGCAGCAGGGTCAGGGCGGTCACCAGCAGAGTGGCAGCCAGGTAGTCCGGATCCCACGCCAGCCCCTTGCCCGGCTCATAGCTGAAGACGATGGGCAGCCAGATGGCGGTCAGCACCGACTGGGCCGAGAAGCTGAGGAAGGCCCCCATCTCGGCACCGGGCTGATAGCGGGTCAGCCGCGAGAAGAAGGCGAAGCGGTTGAAGAAGGTGATCAGGGCCAGCAGGCCAATCATCAGCCAGCCCATGGTCATCTCCTCATCCGGTGCAAGACATAGCCCACCACCATGCCGGCCAGGGCCGAGATGATGATATGGATCTCCGCCAGCAGCGGCTTGGTGAGCAGCGCAGTGCCGCCGCTCACCAGAGTCGCCGCCACCATGGGCAGGTTCTTCATGGCCGGTATGGTCATGGCGATGAAGGTGGCGGCGATGGCAAAGTCCAGCCCCATCTTGTCCAGCCCCTCGATGTACTGGCCGGCGGCGATGCCGAGCAGGGTCGCCAGGTTCCAGAACAGGTAGAACACGAAGCCCGCGATCAGGGCATAGGCGGGGTTGAAGACGCCGTGGCGCTCCCTGTCTTTCAGCGCCACCGCGAACATCTCGTCGGTCAGGAAGAAGGCGAGGCTGGCACGCCAGCGCAGGGAGAGCGGCAGCACGTCCCGGCGAAAGGTGAAGCCGTAGAGCAGGTGCTGGGAGGTGATGACCATGGTAGAACCCATGATGGGCAGCAAGGGGGTACCCGCCCCGAACAAGGTGGTGGCCGAGAGCTGGGCGGCGCCGGCATAGACCAGCAGCGACATCAGCTGGGCCTGCACCGGGCTCAAGCCCGCCTGCAACGCCAGGGCGCCGCACAATATCCCCCAGGGGATGACGGAAATGGAGAGGGGGAGAATATCCAGGGTGGCGCGCCACCAGAGCACACCCGTGCGCTCGGGCGCGGCGATGCGGGTTCCTGACATCATGGGATCATCCTTGTGACTTCCAACGCGAGCCGGAAAAACTAGCACGGCGCGGGATGGGCTGTCACGCCATCCAGGGAGGAAACAAAACGCCCGCTGGGCAGCGGGCGTGAACGGCGAGGATCAGGGCTCGATGATGATGGGGGTGCCAGGCTCGACGGCGTTCCAGATCTCGTCCATCTCGTGGTTGAGCACGGCGATGCAGCCATTGGTCCAGTTGGACGGCTGTACCCTGCGATCCCCCATGCGGTTGAGCTGACCATGGATCATGATCATGCCGCCCGGGCGCACTCCCAGCTCATTGGCACGCTTGATGTCGTCCAGATTCGGGTAGTTGATGTGGATCGCCTTGTAGAAGCCGGAATTGCTCTTCTTGTAGTCGAGGGTGTAGCGCCCTTCCGGGGTACGCTGATCCCCTTCCTGCTGCTTGTGTCCCTTGGGAGCAGGCCCCAGGGCGACCCAGTAGCGCTTGACTGGCTTGCCGTCCTTCATCAGGGTCAGGCTATAACTCGACTTCTTGACCACCACCATATCGGCGGACAGGGTGGCAAAACTCAATGCGGGCCACAGCCCCAGCAAACACAACAATACGGCTCTCAATTTCCATCCCTCGACAAGCCTTCAGGGCTTTGTATTTAGCTAATCATCTGAATGTCGCCACTCTCTGGCGGCGAGCGAGCGCCATGATATGGGATCGCCGTGAATACTCAATATATCCAGAGAAACATATCTGTGGCCCGCCTCGCCAGCGCTCAGCCAACGCATCTGTGCCTCACCATAATAAATAGTCAAAACAGATAGATGGCGCAAAAAACAGGCGCATCTTGCGCCCCGGCTCACACCGCGGCAAAGATCCCGTCCCGCCTCGGCAACCTTGCTTCCCGCTGAAATGAGCAAACCCTGCCGATGGGCAGGGCTTGCTGGTCGAGGAGCACCTCACCGGGCGGTGGCGGGCTCGCGCTGATAATGCTGGCGGATCCAGGCCTCGAAGTCGGCCAGCATGCTGGCCTCCGACTCGCTGTTGTCGGCAATCAGCTCGGCGCCGTGCATCACCCGGATCTGGGCGTCGAGCGGAACCCCCTCTCCTGCCGGCGGGCGCTGGCTCGCCGCCACCATGCAGGCTTCGGCCGTCGCCCACGCCTGCGCCACGCTCTGGTTGCACGCCTCGGCCAATGGCACTGCACTGAAGCCTTCGCCAGTGAGGCTGCGTAGCGTCTCATCGTGGGTCATGCCATTGCCCGGCCCCCAGTAGTGGGCGGCCAGATCCGGCCCTATGCGCGGGTTGTCGGTGAGGTAGCCGTCGCGCGCAAGGAAGTAGGCGCGGGTCTGTTCCACCGCCATCAGCGCCAGCAGGTAGCCGTGATAGGCACAGGCCGACTCCTGGTTGAGCAGGTGCGGAATGGCCAGCAGCGGGCGCGGGCTCTCCACCCCGAGGATGCTGCGCTCCCAGCGGCGGGCCAGCGCCAGCACGGCGTCCGGGGTGCGCTCGGCCTCCGCCATGGCGTAGAGATCCCGCTCGAAGTAGGCCACCAGCGCTATCTGGCGCTCGTTGAAGGCACGAAACGGCTGGCGTGCCTCTATCATGGCCTTGATGAGCCCGTCGGGGATGGGCTCCCCTGCCGCATTCTTGGCGTAGCCCTTGAGCCAGTCCGCGTCCTCCAGCAGGCTGTCGCAGAACATCGACTGGGTCTCGGCATAGGCCATGGAGGTCGGCGGGAACTCCTGGGAGAAGCAGGGGGCGTTGCCGGTGACATTGGCAAAGTGTGCCGCGTGACCGCCTTCGTGGAACAGGGTGTTGAGCCCGCTCCAGCCACTGCCCACCTGGGCCGGGTTGGCCAGGCTGGTGAAGTTGACCACCGCCGGTACCCACTCCCCCTCCTGCCAGAAGCTCGGCACCGGGCCGTGGCAGAAGCCGTTCTCGTATTTTCCCTCCCGGATCAGCAGATCCAGGGTGAGGGTGGCGCCGCGGTACTGGATGCCGAGGCGACGGAAGCTCTCGACCCAATCCTTCAGCGCCCGGGAGAAGGGCACATAAGGGTCGAGCTGGCGGGTCACGTCGCCGCTCACGCTGTAACGCAGGTTGTGGGGCAGCAGGGCCTCCTCTCCCTTGGCACCCTTCAGCTCGACCAGACTCTGGTGCAGCCGGGCATCGGTGCGGGCGATGAAGTCGTCGAGCACGGCGAACAACTGCTCCGGGCTCATCTGCTCGTTCTTGTGCACCTTGTAGTCGAAGTAGTCGCGATAGCCCATGGCCCGGGCGAAGCGGTTGCGCAGGGCCACCACCTCGAGAAAGCCGTTGCCGACCACCCACTGCTCCAGGCTGTGGAACATGGCGAGCGCACTCTGGCGCACCGCCTCGTCGCTACTGGCTGCCAGCGCCGTGCTGGCTGCGGGCAGACTGCCGGGGACCCGACGACCCTGCTCGTCCAGTAAAGTCAGCTTCAGCCCCTTGCGACGGGCGAAGAGATCCGCCTCGGCAGCCACCAGCTCCTCCATCAGGGCTGAGGCCCTTGGGTCTTCGATGACGTTGCACTCGAAGAAGGCGATCCAGCCTGCCAGACCGCGCTTGAGCTCTGCCTCTTCGGCTCGGGCCAGCATCTCCCGCAGCACCGGCAGACGGGCAGGATCGGCACAGAACGCCTTGTAGGCCTGCTCTGCGGCGGTGAAGCCAGCCTGATCGTCGCTGGTGCCCATGTAGGTGGACCAGAACAGGTCCTCCTTGCGCCTGTGCACCTGCAGGTAGTCGGCGTTGAGCCGGTTGAGATAATTCCTGGCAATGGAATTCATAAATTCCCTCTTGTTATGGGGCGGCCACGAGGGCGCCCACTCCTTATTGGTGAAATGCCAACCCATTCACACTTCTTGCAAATAGAGCAGACAGATTGTGCGCCGGGATGCGCGCCATCACGCTATCAAAAGCGACGGTTTCTGTCTGCTGGCTATACTGGTTGTCAAACTGCTCAATTGCCTGTTTTTCATCGCAAGCCATTGAAAGTTAATTGAATGTTAAAAACAACAACAATCAGGTCCGGCCGGCAGATCGGCCACAACCAGATCCGCATGGGAAAGTAAGGAAAAGACTATGTTCAAGCTCGGTGATATCGCCGTGAGCCGCAAGCTGATGTTGCTGCTCTCACTGGCACTGATCGGCTTCATCGCACTGCTGCTCATCTCGGCCAGTGCCCTGCACCGCAACCTGATGAGTGAACGGGAAGCCAGGCTGCAGGCAGTGCTGGATCTGGCCATGAGCCGGATCCAGACCCTGGCCGCCACCCTCCCCGCCCGGCAGGCCCAGGCCGAAGCCAAGGCCATGCTCGACAGCATGCGCTTCGATGGAGACAACTACCTGTTCGTGCTGGACGAGGATCGCCGGGTGGTGGTGCACCCTGCCAAGCCCGAGCTGGTCGGCCAGCAGATGGGCGGGACGCCCGCCGAATCCCACTGGCAGCGCATGGTGGATCTCGGCAAGGGCGGCCAACAGGGCCGCCTGGAGTACCAGTGGGTCTCCCCCTCCGGCGAAGCGGCCCAGAAGATGTCCCTGGTGGCAGGCTACCAGCCCTGGGGCTGGATCCTGGGCTCAGGCGTGCTGCTGCAGGACATTGAGGCCACCATGTGGTCGCAATATGAGTGGATGGGCGGTGCCACCTTGCTGGCGATCCTGTTGATGGGGTGGCTGGGGGTGGCCATCAGCCGCTCCATCGTCAACCCGCTGGCGGAGATCAACAGGGCCATGGCCCAGGTGGCGGCCGGGGATCTGGTGGTCAGCATACCCGTGCATGGCAAGGATGAGCTGGGGGCCGTCGCCCACTGTACCAATCAGGGGCTGGACGCCATTCGCCGCGCCCTGCTGGAGGCGAGCCAGGGGGCCCGCAACGTGGCGGATGCCGCCCTGCGCATCGCCGCCTCCGCCGAGCAGACCAACCAGGCGGTCAACAGCCAGCGGGATCAGCTGGCCCAGCTCGCCACCGCCATGAACGAGATGAGCGCCACCATCTCGGATGTGGCGGGCCATGCCGAGAACACGGCCCGCGACACCCAGGACGCCACCAGCGAAGCCGGGCTCGGCAACGAGGATGTCCACGCCAGCGTGCACGGCATCCAGGCGCTCGCCACCGAAGTGGAGCAGGCCACCCATCAGGTCAATCGACTCAAGGAGGGGGTGATGCAGATCGGCGAGGTGACCGCCGTCATCAGCGCCATCTCGGATCAGACCAACCTGCTGGCCCTCAACGCCGCCATAGAGGCGGCCCGCGCCGGCGAGCAGGGCCGCGGTTTCGCCGTGGTGGCCGACGAGGTGCGCCAGCTGGCGAGCCGTACCCGTCACTCCACAGAGGAGATCCAGAGTACCATCACCCAGTTGCAGCAGCGGGCGGTGACCGCCGCCAGCGCCATGGATGCCAGCCGCAAGCTGGCGGAGAGCAGCGTCGGCCAGTCCGAGAAGGCGGGACAGGACCTCTCCCTCATCGTCAACCATATCCAGCACGTGAGCGACATGGCGACCCAGATAGCCACAGCGGCGGAACAGCAGAGCATGGTGGCAGAGGACATGAACCGCAACGTCAGCGGCATCAATGACTCGGCCCTGGAGATGTCGCAGGCCGCCTCCCAGCTGGCACAGGAGAGCGAGCTGCTGGCCGGGCTCTCCCGCAGCCTGGACGAGCGGCTGGCGGTCTTCAGGCTCGGCAATGCCCTCCCCCGCGACCTGGCGCCTGGTCAGGCCCACCGCCCTTCGCCCTCCCGCAGCGCAGACCAGTACCCGCACCACTGACCGTCTGACACAGTCCCATCCCCTGGCGGCCTCGCCGACAGGGGATTTTTTCATTGATGAAAAATGTCGCGATTTTGCATCTTTTGACGGAGCGGGCGAAGCCAAACCCAACTTGATGAATTAAATATAATTTTAAAAACAGAGCGTTAAGTGATTGCTCTACTCCGATGAGATCAAGCTGTAAAGATTTACACTTAATAATTTAATCAAAAAAAGCCATCATGGTGGTGCCGTCCTCAAGGGCGGCACCCTGACCCTTTATGTAGTCATTTGGCAAACTGGTTGAAAGGCCAGGACGCAAAGCCTCCGGTCTAAAGACATGTCGTCCAGGATAGCGGGGTTGCCACACCCAGGTGTGTCACGGGGAATTCCCCTGCCAACTTGACTGCCCACATCACCGAACAGAGGAATGTATGGCAGCAAAAATCAAACTCAATCATGTGGCCGCCGCGCTGGCGCTGCTGGCCAGCGGCGGCGTGCTCGCCCACGGTTATATCAGCCAGCCGGAAGGGCGCAACTATCTGTGCAAGACCGGCGGCAACAGTCAGTGTGGCGCCATTCAGTGGGAGCCACAGAGCCTGGAGGCGCCATCCGGCTTCCCCAATGGCGGCCCCGTCGACGGCCAGATCGCCTCGGCCGGCCACCCGCAATTTGGTGAGCTCAACGCCCAGACCAGCGATCGCTGGACCAAGCGCCAGGTGCAGAGCGGCCCCTTCGCCATCAGCTGGACCTTCACCGCCAACCACGTGACCCGCAACTGGCGCTACTACCTCACCAAGCAGGAGTGGAACCCGAACCAGCCCCTGACCAGGGACTCCTTCGATCTCAATCCGTTCTGCGTCATCGACGGGGGCATGGTGCAGCCGCCCAAGCAGGTCACCCATCAGTGCACCCTGCCGGCGCGCACCGGCTATCAGGTTATCCTCGGAGTCTGGGAGGTGGGCGATACCGCCAACAGCTTCTACAACCTGATCGACGCCCAGTTCGATGGCGGCACCCAGCCACCGCTGACCTGGAGCCAGGGTGGGACCATCTACCCCTCCACCGATCTGGTGGCCGGCGACAAGGCCAGAACCCGGGTATTCGACGCCAATGGCGAGCGCACCGATCTGCAGACAGTGCTGACCATCGGCTCTGCCGAGCAGGGTCAGAAGAACAACTGGGCTCACGATCTGGCCGCCAGGATCAACGCCGAACAGAGCCAGATCCGCGCAGGCCAGCAAGGCACCGATGGCCAGTTCAACCCTGTTTATGGCCAGAACCCCATCTACCTGAAGGCGGGCAGCAACCTGCAGCGGGTCGAGGTCCAGCTCGAGCAGCAGCAACCCCCGGTAAACGACGGCATCAGCGTGAGCGGGCTGGAGAACGAATACCTGCTCGACAACGGCAAGGTCACCCTGAACTTCACGGTCACGGCCGAGGGGGATCTCGCGGTCACCAACACCCTGTATGACCACGGTGGCGCCGCCAAGGGCCAGACCGGTGCCGACATCAAGGACAGCAGCCATAGCTTCACCATGGAGGTCAGCGGCCTGAGCGCCGGCCACCACCAACTGGTGATCGAGGGCAAGCCGAAGGCGGGCGGCGCCCCCCTGCAGCAGACCATGGATCTGATGTTCAAGGATCCGGCCAGCGGCGGTGACTACCAGTACAGCTTCCCGGAGGGACTCAAATCCTATGCGGCAGGCACCAAGGTACTTCAGCCGAAAGATGGCAAGATCTATCAGTGCAAGCCCTACCCCTACAGCGGCTGGTGCACCATCTGGACGAGCACCGCGACCCAGTATGAGCCCGGAGTGGGCACCAACTGGCAGGATGCCTGGACCCTGGTGAACTGATCCCCCGCAAGCAGAAGAGGCCCGAGCGGCCTCTTTTTTGTGCCTGTCATCCGGGCTCCCGGTGCCTCTCGGCACCCTGGGCCCCAGTCGGAAAAATCCCATGACGAAAGACTACTATGACCCCCTGAGCCGCCTGCTGCACTGGCTGATGGCCGCCGTCATCCTCTACGCCACCCTGGCAGGCTACCTGATGCACCTGGTGATCGACAGCCATCCCAAGCTGTTTCAATTTCTGTCGGTGCTGAACATGTCGATGGCGACCCTGATCTCCCCGCTCTTCCTGCTGCGCTGGGGCTGGCGGCACTGGCGGCCTCCCCTGTCCGAAGAGCAGGCCCAGCCTCACCATCCCGCCGCCAGGCTGGCTCACGCCCTGCTCTACGGCCTGATGTGCATAGTGCTGTTGAGCGGCTTCCTGATGCTGGAGCAGGGTTATGCCCTGTTCTGGCTCTACCCGATCGCCAACCCCATCGATGTACCTGAGGTCAACGCCTTCTTCTTTGGCGTGCATCGCCTCGGCTGTCTGTTGCTGGCTGCGCTGGTCCTGCTGCACGTGGCCGCCGCCCTCTACCACCACAGGATCAAGGGGGATCGCACCCTGTATCGCATGCTGGGTCCCCAGAGCGGGCGCTAGCCAATGAGCGAGGCCCTGGGTCTGGCTGAAGCGTCGATTAAGCAAACAGGGAGCCATGGGCTCCCTGTTTTCTCAGACGATGCGGGGCATTCAGATCTGGTAATCGAGCAGGGGCTCGTTGCTCATGGCCCTGGCCTGGATCTCCGCCAGCGCCAGCTCGGGGTTGCAGAGCTGGATGAACTGCCAGGTGAAGTTGTGCTGGAACTGACCCTGCTTGAGACCTATCCAGGCGGTGTGCGGCGCAAACAGCCGGCTGCCGTCGAGCTGCACCAGCCCCTTGTCCCGTTGGGGATCGAACGCCATGTCCGCCAGTATGCCCACCCCCATCTCCAGCTCGACATAGGTCTTGATGACGTCGGAATCCTGGGCGGTCAGCAGGATCTGCGGATGTATCCCCGCCTCGGCAAAGGCCTCATCCACCCGCACCCGGCCCGTCAGGCCCGCCTGATAGGTGACTATGGGCCAGTGGGCCAGCGCCGCCAGGGTCAGTTCCCGCTCGGCGGTGAGCGGGTGCTGCTCCGGCACCACTATGTTGTGGTGCCAGCGATAGTAGGGAAACGCGACCACCCCTTCGCTCTTGTCGAGCTGCTCGCTGCTGATGCCGATATCCACCTCGCCGGTCTGTACCAGCCGCACTATCTCTTCCGGACTGCCCTGGCGCAGCTCCAGCTGCACCAGGGGGAACTGCTCGCGAAACGCCTTCACCACACGGGGCAGGGCATAGCGCGCCTGGGTGTGAGTGGTCGCTACCAGCAGTCGCCCGGAATCCCTGTTGGCAAAGGTGCTGGCCAATTTGCGGATATTGTCGGCGTCCCCCAGGATACGCTCGGCGATCACCAGCAGCTCCTTGCCCGGCTCCGTCATGCCAAGCAGCCGTTTGCCGTAACGGATGAAGAGCGCGAGCCCGAGCTCCTCCTCCAGCTCGCGGATATGGCGGCTGACCCCGGACTGGGAGGTAAAGAGGGCATTGGCCACTTCGGTCAGGTTGTAATCCCGCCGCGCCGCTTCCCGGATAATGCGTAATTGCTGAAAATTCACCTCATCGCCTCCTGCGCTGAGTGGCGGTGGATGCTGCCACCGTCCTCTTGTTATTGGGCGACCGGATCAGGATCCGGCTGCAAGCCTGAAAAAGGGTCTCGCCCTGGGGGCTCGTCTTCAAATCTGATAGTCGGGATAGAGCTGCGCATGCCGGGCCACCAGGCGCACCCCCTGGCCGGGGGCGAAGGCACGGGCGGCCTCCTTGCTCAGCTCGGCCTCGTAGTGAGCGCCCCTGGTCTCGCCATCCCCGCGCAACTCCACCCGGATCCGCGGCCCCATGGGCAACAAGCGGGTGATGGTGGCGCTGATGCCACCCGGTGCATCCGCCGGCAGTATCTCCAGCTCGTGGGGGCGCACATAGGCAATGGCCGCACTGCCCTGTGCCAGCTGGGAGCTGATGGGGCCCCCCAGCTGCTGCTCACCTATGCCGAGCCCCTGCCCGGCCACCCGGCCACGGAACAGGTTCACGCTGCCGAGGAAGCTGTGCACGAAGGCGGTGGCGGGCTGGTCATAGACCTCGGCCGGGGTGCCGATCTGCTCGACCCGCCCTGCGTTCATCAGCACCACCCGATCCGCCACCTCCAGCGCCTCCTCCTGATCGTGGGTCACGAACAGGCTGGTGACGTGCAGCTCGTCGTGCAGCTCCCGCAGCCAGCGGCGCAGCTCCTTGCGCACCTGGGCGTCGAGGGCGCCGAAAGGCTCGTCCAGCAGCAGCACCTTGGGCTGTACCGCCAGGGCGCGCGCCAGGGCGACCCGCTGGCGCTGACCGCCGGAGAGCTGGGTCGGATAGCGTCCGGCCACGTGGCTGAGCTGCACCAGATCCAGCAGCTCCTTGACCCGGGCTCGGATGGCCTCCTCGGCCGGTCGCTCGGCGCGCGGCTTGACCCTCAGGCCAAACGCCACGTTCTCGAACACCGTCATGTGCCTGAACAGGGCGTAGTGCTGGAACACGAAACCGACGTTGCGCTCGCGCACGTGGAGATCAGAGGCATCCTCGCCACGGATGATGACGTTGCCGCTGTCGGCCTGCTCCAACCCGGCGATGATCCGCAGCAGTGTGGTCTTGCCGCAGCCGGAGGGGCCGAGCAGCGCCACCAGTTCACCGTCGTGAAAATCGAGGTTGATGTCGGCCAGGGCCGCGTACTGATTGAAATGCTTGTTGAGTCGTTGAACCTGAATGCTCATGGCTGCCTCTCTAAACCGTTAAACCGGATTCATGGTTATCCGGGCTGACCTGCCGGCAGGCAGGCCAGGCCATATCAATGGGACTGGGTGGGCTGAGCGCGCAGCCGGGCCAGCAGGGTCTCCCCCAGCAGGGTGAAGATCCCGAACAGGGCCAGCAGGCTCGCCACCGCGAAGGCGGCGCCGGTCTGGTACTCGTTGTAGAGGATCTCGATGTGCAGCGGCAGTGTGTTGGTCTGGCCGCGAATATGGCCGGAGACCACGGAGACGGCACCGAACTCCCCCACAGCACGGGCGGTACAGAGCAGCAGGCCATACATCAGGCTCCAGCGGATGCCGGGCAGGGTGACCCGCCAGAACATCTGCAGGCCGCTCGCCCCCAGCATGATGGCGGCTTCCTCCTCTTCCGGCCCACGGGCCTCCATCTGGGGCAGCAGCTCGCGCACCACGAAGGGCACAGTGATAAAGGTGGTCGCCAATATGATCCCCGGAGTGGCGAAGATGATCTTGATGTCATGCTCGCTAAGCCAGTCGCCGAACCAGCCGCGGCTGCCGAACATCAGCACGAACATCAGCCCCGCTATCACGGGCGACACCGAGAACGGCAGATCGATGATGGTAATGAGCAGTTGTCGGCCCGGGAAACGGAAGCGGGCTATGGCCCAGGCGGCGGCCAGCCCGAACAGCAGATTGAGGGGCACGGAGCAGAGGGTCACCAGGGCGGTCAGGCCGAGGGCGCTCAGGGCATCCGGCTCGCTGATGGCATGCCAGAAGAAGGCGAGGCCCGGGCTCAGTGCCTGGATAAAGACGGTCGCGAGCGGCAGCAGCAGCAGGGCGGCGAACCAGCCGAGTCCGACGCTGATCAGCAGCCACTTGACCCAGACGGGCTCACGGGTCACGGCAGGCTGGCGCACCTGAGTGACAGGGGCCCCATCGAGGGCCAGGTCCAGGCTTGCGTTGGATGCATTCATATGCGGCTTCCTCCGATGCGTGCCCAGCTCCAGGCCTGCAACTTGTTGATGATCAACAGCAAGACAAACGAAATCAGCAGCATGACGGAGGCGATAGCCGAGGCCCCGGCATAGTCATACTCCTCCAGATGACTCATGATCATCAGCGGCGCGATTTCCGAAACCATCGGCAAATTTCCGGCGATAAAGATGACGGAGCCGTACTCCCCTACCCCGCGGGCAAAGGCCAGGGCGAAGCCGGTGAGCAGCGCCGGGATCAGGGTAGGCCACAACACTCGCGCGAAGGTTTGCCAGCGATTGGCCCCCAGGCTGGCGGCGGCCTCTTCCTGTTCGGTCTCCGCCTCCCGCAGCACGGGCTGCAGGGTGCGCACCACGAAGGGCAGCCCGATGAAGGTGAGGGCGATCACCACCCCTATGGGGTTGTAGGCGAGCTCTATACCAAAGGGAGCAACCCACTGACCTATCCAGCCGTTGGGGGCGAAGATGGCACACAGGGCAATGCCGGAGACGGCGGTGGGCATGGCGAACGGCAGGTCGATCAGCGCATCCACCAACCGGCGACCGGGGAAGCTGTATCGAACCAGCACCCAGGCCAGGATCAGCCCGAACAGGCTGTTGAGCAGGGCGGCGATAAAGGCAGCCCCGAAGCTGAGGCGAAAGGAGGCGAGCACCCGGGGGGAGCCTATCACCTGCCAGAACTCGGCGGCCGTCAGGTTGTTTACCGCGAACAGCACCAGCGCCGAGAGTGGCAACAGCACCAGTATGCTCAGGTAGAGCAGGCTGAAGCCCAGGGTCGGCCCCAGGCCAGGGAGGACGGAATAAGAACTTAATCGCATAACACATCCATTTGTTATAAAAACTTTCGATACGCTGATTCTGCTCACGAGCGCCAGGGACAACAAACACCAATAACGCCTTTGCTAAGCACTTTTTTGTCTAACAACGGCAAATCAGGGCTTTTAGAGCGATAAATATAAAAAAAGGTCTTTTATATAAATAAAAGACCTAACAAACGGAGCGGTGAAACCTGAGCTGCAAAGACAGTCACTATGGGATCAGGGTGGCGAGCCTGTCTGATATCTTGCGGGAACTCTCCTTGTCATATGGGTCGAGGATCAGCGGAAGCTGAGGGCCGCCCGCCTATCCCATTCGGTCGAGACGGGATCCACCACCATCTCGGCCCTGTGATGAAGGGTGTTCAGCAGGTTGAGCCCCTGACTCCACTCCCCATGACCGGACTGGGCATTGATGTGGCCCACCTCGCCGGCATCGAACAGCGGCACCTGCCACTGACGACTCCAATACTCGGCACGTTCGAAGCTCATCCAGGGATCGTTGCGGCTGGCGATGAGCTGGGCGGACACCTTGATGGATCCCGCCAGCACCTCGTCCGGGATGCCGAAGCGGGCCGGATCAGCGGGAGCCACTATCAGGATGGAAGAGACCTTGTCCGGTTGCAGCCGGGCGGCGGCAATCGCCGTCAGGGCGCCGAAGGAGTGGGCCACCAGGTGGACCCGGCTGCGGCGGCTTCTAAGCTTGCTCGCCAGCTTGGCACTCCAGACGGTGAGGTCCGGCTTGTCCCAGGGCAGACCCAGCATCCGCTGCCACTGGGGAAATTGCTGGTGCCAGCGACTCTGCCAGTGATCCGGCCCACTGTTGTGCAGACCGGGAACCAGAAGGACCTTGTTCATCATGGTGCTCCTATCTGTTGTCACAGGGGCCAGTCACTGTCAGCGGCCCGGTTGGTAGATCTGGTCGAACAGCCCACCCTGGGCGAAGTGTTTCTTCTGTGCCTTGTCCCAATCCCCTTCCAGATCCTTGACGGTAAAGAGCGCCAGCTGCGGGAACTGGGCCGCCGTCTCCTTGAGGATCGCCGGGTTGCTCGGGCGATAGTGGTACTTGGCGATGATCCGCTGTCCCTCGTCGGAATAGAGGTAGTCAAGGTAGCCCTTGGCGACCGCTTCGGTGCCGTGCTTCTTGGCTACCTTGTCCACCACGGCAACGGGGGGTTCGGCCAGGATGGAGACCGAGGGCACCACGAGCTCGAACTTGTCGCTGGTCCCCGGCTGATTCAGCACCAGCAGGGCTTCGTTCTCCCAGGCCAGCAAGACGTCGCCGAGGCCTCGCTCGATGAAGCTGGTGGTGGCGCCCCGGGCGCCGGAATCCAGCACCTTCACGTTCTTGAACAGATCGCCGACAAACTGCCTGGCCCCCTCTTCAGTGCCGCTCTTCTTCAGGGCATAGCCCCAGGCAGCCAGGTAATTCCAGCGCGCACCGCCGGAGGTCTTGGGGTTGGGAGTCACGATGGCGACATCCTTGCGAACCAGATCGCCCCAGTCCTTGATCTGCTTGGGGTTACCCTTGCGCACCAGGAAGACGATGGTGGAGGTATAGGGAGACGCATTGTTGGCAAGGCGCCCCTCCCAATCGCTGGCGGTAAGACCCGCCTTGGCCACGGCATCGACATCATAGGCCAGCGCCAGGGACACCACGTCAGCCTCCAGGCCGTCCACCACGGCACGCGCCTGCTTGCCGGAGCCACCGTGTGACTGGCTTACCACCACATCATCGCCCGTCTTGGCCTTCCACTCCTTGGCAAAGGCGCTGTTGTATTCCTGGAACAGCTCGCGGGTCGGATCATAAGAGACGTTGAGCAGGCGCACCTCGGCCGCATTGGCCTGGCCGAGTGCCAGCAGAGAGAGCAGGGTCAGGGCGGTCATTCGCAATTTCATGGTGATACTCCATATCGTTGGGTTGAGTACAGAATGCCGCTTTCCACATATATCAGGAAGAAAGAAAAAGCGCTTTGCTTATCTCTTTTACGCATATTAGGCTAGCCGCCATTGCATACTCGCTGCCGCGAACCATCACCCCGGTCCCCCTGGTCGCCCCATTCTCCACTCATCACCGTCAGATTGCAGACACGAAAAAAGCCCAGTCTTTCGACTGGGCTTGCTGACTTGCATGCTGAAGGTGCATAGCAAAAAGGCCTTCCCGTGAGGGAAGGCCTTTCAAATTAGTGGCGGAGCGGACGGGACTCGAACCCGCGACCCCCGGCGTGACAGGCCGGTATTCTAACCGACTGAACTACCGCTCCGCATTCGGTTAGCTTGCGCTAAATCTTTTGCCGCTTCTATGAGGTGTCATCCTCTCGGCCAATCATGCAATGTGTGCACAACTGTTTAATTGGGTGCCTGGCAGTGTCCTA
This sequence comes from Aeromonas rivipollensis, assembly GCF_037811135.1. NCBI lineage: Bacteria > Pseudomonadati > Pseudomonadota > Gammaproteobacteria > Aeromonadales > Aeromonadaceae > Aeromonas > Aeromonas rivipollensis. The sequence goes on from NZ_CP149130.1 coordinate 3,828,792, forward strand.
CTCTCGCATGGCGAATGCCACACTACCATCGGCGCTACCGCGTTTCACTTCTGAGTTCGGCATGGGATCAGGTGGTTCCACGGCGCTATGGCCGCCAGGCAAATTCTTCAATCTCGGAAAGCTGACGTGAGTAACGACTGATTGGCTGTTGCCTCGTCGCTATCACTGAATTTGAGTAGTTCGTTCATTCGCTACAAGGCCCAGAACACTTCTTGGGTGTTGTATGGTTAAGCCTCACGGGTAATTAGTATGGGTTAGCTCAACACGTCGCCGCGCTTACACACCCCACCTATCAACGTTGTGGTCTCCAACGGCCCTTTAGGACCCTCAAGGGGTCAGGGATGACTCATCTCAGGGCTCGCTTCCCGCTTAGATGCTTTCAGCGGTTATCGATTCCGAACTTAGCTACCGGGCAGTGCCACTGGCGTGACAACCCGAACACCAGAGGTTCGTTCACTCCGGTCCTCTCGTACTAGGAGCAACTCCCTTCAATCATCCAACGCCCACGGCAGATAGGGACCGAACTGTCTCACGACGTTCTGAACCCAGCTCGCGTACCACTTTAAATGGCGAACAGCCATACCCTTGGGACCGACTTCAGCCCCAGGATGTGATGAGCCGACATCGAGGTGCCAAACACCGCCGTCGATATGAACTCTTGGGCGGTATCAGCCTGTTATCCCCGGAGTACCTTTTATCCGTTGAGCGATGGCCCTTCCATTCAGAACCACCGGATCACTATGACCTACTTTCGTACCTGCTCGACCTGTCCGTCTCGCAGTTAAGCTGGCTTATGCCATTGCACTAACCTCCTGATGTCCGACCAGGATTAGCCAACCTTCGTGCTCCTCCGTTACTCTTTGGGAGGAGACCGCCCCAGTCAAACTACCCACCAGGCACTGTCCGCGAGCCCGATTCAGGGCCCTGCGTTAGAACATCAAACATACAAGGGTGGTATTTCAAGGACGGCTCCAGCGCAACTGGCGTCACGCCTTCAAAGCCTCCCACCTATCCTACACATGTAGGTTCAATGTTCAGTGCCAAGCTGTAGTAAAGGTTCACGGGGTCTTTCCGTCTAGCCGCGGGTACACCGCATCTTCACGGCGAATTCGATTTCACTGAGTCTCGGGTGGAGACAGCATGGCCATGGTTACACCATTCGTGCAGGTCGGAACTTACCCGACAAGGAATTTCGCTACCTTAGGACCG
>NZ_CP149130.1:4135000-4237500 GCF_037811135.1 Aeromonas rivipollensis
AGGGGGCGCTTATCGTATCGAACCGCCGGGCCAGCACCTCCACGTGCAGCCGGGTCGGCAGCAGGCCGATCTTGATGGCGGCAGGGGGCAAGTCGACGCCGAGGGCGTCGATCTGGGCGCAGAAGCTCTGCATCAGCACGGGGTCGACCATCTTCACCGCCACCGAGTTCTGGGCGGTGATGGCGGAGATCACCGAACAGCCGTGCGCGCCGAGGGCATGCAGGGTATGCAGATCGGCCTGGATGCCGGCGCCGCCCCCCGAGTCCGAACCCGCTATGGTCCAGACGATGGGCTTGGTGCTCATGCTTCTTCCCGCTCCTCTTTGAGGGCCGCCGCCTGATGGTAGAGCTCGCCCCCCTTCTCCTTGAAGGTTTCCGCCATCTGGGCCATGCCAGTTTCAACTTCAGCCAAGACTCGCTCCTGCTGGCCATCCATGCCCACCAGTTTCACCTCGACCGCTTCGAGTTTGGCGGCGTAGTCACGCACGTCCTGGGTGATCTTCATGGAGCAGAACTTGGGGCCGCACATGGAGCAGAAGTGGGCCACCTTGCCGGACTCCTGAGGCAGGGTCTCGTCGTGATAGGCACGGGCGGTTTCGGGATCCAGCGCCAGGTTGAACTGATCCTCCCAGCGGAACTCGAAGCGCGCCTTGGACATGGCGTTGTCGCGGATCTGGGCACCAGGATGACCCTTGGCCAGATCGGCGGCGTGGGCGGCGATCTTGTAGGTGATGAGGCCCTGTTTCACGTCCTCCTTGTTCGGCAGCCCCAGGTGTTCCTTGGGGGTGACGTAGCAGAGCATGGCGCAGCCGTACCAGCCGATCATGGCGGCACCTATACCGGAGGTGAAGTGATCGTAGCCGGGGGCTATGTCGGTGGTGAGCGGCCCCAGGGTGTAGAAGGGCGCCTCGTGGCAGTGCTCGAGCTGCTCGGTCATGTTGCGCTCTATCATGTGCATGGGCACATGACCCGGCCCCTCGATCATCACCTGGACGTCGTACTCCCAGGCAATCTTGGTGAGCTCCCCCAGGGTATGCAGCTCGGCGAACTGGGCCTCGTCGTTGGCGTCATAGACGGAGCCGGGGCGCAGGCCGTCGCCCAGGGAGAGGGCCACGTCATAGGCGGCACAGATCTCGCAGATCTCGCGGAAATGCTGGTAGAGGAAGTTCTCCTTGTGGTGGGACAGGCACCACTTGGCCATGATACTGCCACCGCGGGAGACGATGCCGGTGAGGCGCTTGGCAGTCATGGGCACGTAGCGCAGCAGCACGCCGGCGTGGATGGTGAAGTAATCCACCCCCTGCTCGGCCTGCTCCAGCAGGGTGTCGCGAAACAGCTCCCAGGTGAGATCCTCGGCGATGCCGTTGGTCTTCTCCAGCGCCTGATAGATGGGCACTGTACCGATGGGCACAGGGCTGTTGCGCAAGATCCACTCGCGGGTCTCGTGGATGTAGCGACCGGTGGAGAGATCCATGACGGTGTCGGCGCCCCAGCGGGTGGACCAGACCAGCTTCTCCACCTCCTCCTCGATGCTGGAGGTGACCGCCGAGTTGCCTATGTTGGCGTTGATCTTCACCAGGAAGTTGCGGCCGATGATCATGGGCTCCGCTTCCGGGTGGTTGATGTTGCTGGGGATGATGGCGCGGCCGGCGGCCACCTCATCGCGCACGAATTCGGGGGTGATGTTTTCCGGCAGGCGGGCACCGAAACCCTGACCCGGATGCTGGCGCAGCAGCAGCTCGGAGCGCACCCGCTCGCGGCCCATGTTCTCGCGAATGGCGATGAACTCCATCTCCGGGGTGACAATCCCCTGACGGGCATAGTGCAGCTGGGTCACCCGGCGGCCCGGCCTGGCACGCAGCGGTTTGGGCAAATTATCGAAGCGCAGGTGATCCAGCCCCTCGTCGGCGAGGCGCTCCTGGGTGAAGGCGGAGCTGAGATCATCCAGGGCTTCGGTGTCGCCCCGCTCCAGCACCCAGGCTTCCCGCAGGCGCGGCAGGCCGCGGCGCACGTCTATCTCGGCACTCTCGTCCCCATAGGCCCCCGAGGTGTCGTAGACGGGCACGGGATCGTTGGGCTCGAACTGGGGGTCTTCCTTGCTGCCGCCGACCAAGGTGTCGGCCAGGACGATCTCCCGCAGCCCCACCCGGATATCGGGACGGGAACCTTCGATGAAGATGCGTCTGGAGTTGGGATGGGCCATCCCCTTGAGGTTGTCGATAAAGGCCTGGGCACTGGAGCGCTGCTCCCGGCGGCTGGCAGGCACGGACTTGCTGTTTTCAGAAGAGGTAGACATAGCAAAACTCACATTAACTGGTTGAAGTTATGGGTGTTTGCTTGTCTGGAGTTCGAGGAGAAGTGATGAACTTGCAGTCTGGGTGCGCTCTCAAGAGGGAGCGAGCACGGGATGGATCATCCCTGCTCTGCCGTCCCGTCCCCCTTGTCGGGGACATTCGCCGCCCTGACGGGCAAGCGGCGGAACGACCTCCCTCCTGTGCGCCAGCCCTTGCCTGGGGGATCCCCTCAAGGCAAGGGGGAAGTGGCTACTCCCCCGGCGCGGCAACTCGCAAGTTACCCTTGTTTCCCTTCGCAGGTCTTAACCTGATCAGGTTCCACGGATCCCGAATTAACGGTCTCAGCTTTGCGTCGTTCGACGGTCAGCACTCCGACAAGATGGCGCCAGTATAAGTGGGGAATTTGAAAGTACAAGGCATTAACACAGCCGACCAGTGGCGAAGCCAGACCAGGGTGGCGCACTGACGGGCGAAGGAGCTAGTTGAATAGGCCAGTCCACTCTCATACCCACGAACGAGGCGGCTGACTCGCGACCAGGACTGGTAACGCACTCAGACACGCCAAACCGAAGGCAGCGAAAAACGCTAAAAATGAGGCTTTCCACAAATAAAAACCGGGCAAAAGCCCAGTTTTATAACACGTTGTCAGTGCCATCGGATTACTGGTCAATAGCGGGTTCCAGCTTGATCTGGACGTTGTCAAAGCCCAGCGCCGAGAGTTCGCTGGCATCCAGCGGCATCTCCAGGCGCAACCCGCCGGTCTGGCCGTCGACGCTGCGGGCACGGCGCACCTTGCTGTCGCCCCCGATGGGCACGGCCGCACCTATCTCGATATTGCCGGCAAACTGGCTCTCGGCGTGGAAGTCACCCGTGATGCTGGCGCGCACCGGGCGCAGCACCCTGGCCAGGGCATTCTTCATGGTGTCGGCACCGTTCTGCTGTATGGTCCAGTTCCAGTCCCACCACTTCACCTCACCCGGGATATAGCGCTTGTCCCACTGGTAACGGATGCTGCTCGCCTTGTCCTTGAACGGGCCTATGACGAAGCTGTGACTCTTGGTAGGCCGGTTATCCGGGTGGGTGTACCAGGCGTTGCCACCCCAGCGCAGGAAGCCGTTCAAGGTGAGGTCATAGCTGACATCCGCCTTGAACTCGTAGGGGTAGGAGATGTTCGCCTTGTAGAGCTCGATCTTGACCGGGATCTTGGAGTGGGCGGGCACGGTCGGGCGCGCCGACTGGGAGAGGGAGGCGGTGGTGGAGCCCCCGTCCTGCTGAGCCCAGGACTGGCTCGCGGCGATCTCGATGGAGAGTTCTGTCTCACCTACCAGGGGCCACTTGAACTTGTTCTTGGTGGAGACCTTCTCGCTCAGGCCATAGGTGCTGGTCTTTGACCAGTTGGTGGCCGTGTCATAGCGCAGGGTCACGTCATAACCGGACTGGGGGGTGTCGCTGTCGTTGATGGCCCAGCCCACTACCGTCTTGACCAGGGTACGATCGGACTGGGTCACCTCACCGTGGCTGAAGCTCTCGGGATCCAGGGTGTAGGCGAAGTTGCTGACCCGGATGCTGCTCTTCTCACCGCAGCGATAACCGTCGCAGCCACCGTCGTTGTTGCCGCGGATCAGCCAGCTGTCACCATCCTGGGTCACGTCCATGTCCTCGCCCACATAGGGGCTGTGGTTACCACCGACCCAGGCGTAGCCGAGATAATGGGCGAGGTAGCTGGCAGGCTTGATGAAATTGGCGCTGTCATGCACCAGCCGCCATTGCACGTCCTTTTCATCGCCATCTGGAATATTCAGCGCAGGCAATACGGGTATTTCACTGGTGACCGGCTTGGTCGGATAACACCAGGTATCCGAGGCCGATCCGGGTTTTATTTCACCGTTATAACCCGATCCCATGATCACCCAGTTATTGGCCAATCCACTTATTTGCCACTGCCCCATCATCCCCACAATATTATTGCGGACACTCTGCGCCTCTTCCCGATTGATCGGACGATAGCTGGCACCACAGACCTCTTTCCCGAGCGAGAAGAGACGCAGTTGATCAGGATAGATTGGCTCTGCCCCATGGGCCTGGCTCATCAACAGCGTCGAAATAGTCAACGCCAAACCCGTTATTTTTAGTTTATCCATAGCTCCCCCAATATTGTAGGTATAGGCATGCAAATGATATTTATCTCGCTGCATGCCAGGGGGAGAATATCAGTCAAAGAAATCATCGAATGCGATCGAATCCACACTTTAATTGTTCTAAAAAGGCATCCATACAATTAACAGGCAGGTTATTAATTAATGACAAAACAAATATCAGAGTCATTACTTTATTATTTAATTTATAATTTTCGTGGTGTTTAAGTTTTTAATTATTGAATGTGAACGTCAGCGGCATCGGCTAGATGAAATATCAGCCAGATGACTGCATTATATCCTGGCTGTTTATTCGGGCTCCTCTTCCGGGTTGGGGATCAGCACCTCGGTCAGGCGTCCGTCCTCATCACGGCTCAGCACCAGCTTGCGGCCCGGTTGCAGATCGGCGGGGCTGCCGTTCACCCAGCGGGTGCCGGCATCAAACACCAGTACCCCCAGCTGCTGCATCAGCAGGCTCTCTCCTGCGGTGGCGACCAGCCTGTCATCCGCCCGCAGCCACTGGCTGCTCTGGGCCTGGTCCGGCACAGTGGCGAGCACCCGGATCTGCTCGGCCACGCCGTATCGACTCTGGATGGCGAGGTGCATGCCGGGCCTGAGATCATCAAACTGATCTACGCCGCGCAGATCGGCGGTGCCGAGTTCCAGCTCGGCCCCCTGAAACTGCAGGCGGATGCCGTCGTTGTGCTCCAGCTCCACCAGCCAGAGTTCGGGCTCGTCGGCAAGGGCGTGAAAGGAGAGCAGCAGGAACAATGCGGTTCTGGTCATAGCAAGCAGGCCCATGGTCAACCCAGCGAGGAGGTTTAACTATGGGCCTGGACGGGCAATTTTTCCGGTCGACTGGTGCGGCGGCTCAGTCATCCTCCCGGCAGCGGCTCAGACGCATGCCGTCGAAACGGCACTCCAGCTCCAGCCAGCGCCCCTCGAAGGGGGCCAGGCTGTCGTCCGAGGTGACATAACCCCAGATCCGCCCCTGCGCCACAGGCCCTTCCAGCTCCATCTCATGCTTTTCTTCCAGCGGCTCCACCTCGCGGACCAGCCGCCTGTCTCCCTCGATCACCCCTTCCAGATCGACCCAGGTGCCGCCGAGATCGTCTTCGCCCAGACCGTCCTTGAAGCGGGTCTGCTCATCGATCACGAAGGGAATGCCGTTGACCATCAACTGGCCCAGTTGCCAGCTGGTGCGGCCGGTCAGCTTGAACTCGGCCGCCTGCACCAGACCAAAGGGCAATGAAATCAATAGCCAGAGGGCGCAGAGAGACTTCTTCATCGGGGATCCTCGGGGTTACACTGGCACACAGGATGTCTCATCCGGTGTGAAATGGCCGTGAAATCTCGGCCCAAACCAGGAGATCAGAGCATGAAAATACTGGTAGTGGAAGACAGTCCCCAGGTGGCCGAGACCGTCATGGACTATCTGGAGCTGGCCGGGCACAGGGTGGACTGCGCCTATCACGGCCAGGCCGCCCTGCAACTGCTGGCTGAACAGCGCTTCGACGTCATCATCATGGACGTCATGATGCCGCGCCTCGACGGCCTGCGCACCGTCGAGCGGCTGCGGGCGGACGGCATCGCCACCCCTGTGCTCTTTCTCACCGCCCGCGACAGCCTGGATGACAAGCTGGCAGGTTTCAAGGCGGGGGGCGACGACTACCTGGTCAAGCCGTTCGCCATGGAGGAGCTGGAGGTGCGGTTGCAGGCCCTGGCCCTGCGCGGCCCCCGCAGCGACATGGGAGCGCTGGCGTTCGGCGAGCTGGCGGTGGATCCCGCCGCGGGCCGCGCCACCCGCGCCGGGGTGGAGCTCAAGCTCGGCAAGATCCCCTTCCAGATCCTCACCCTGCTGGTCAGGCGTGCCCCCCAGCTGGTGACGCGCCAGGAGGTGCTCGACACCGTCTGGGGGGATGAAGAGCCCGACTCGGACGCCCTGCGCAGCCACATCTACGCCCTGCGCAACGCGCTGGACAAGCCCTTCCCCAGCCCAATGCTGGAGACAGTGCACGGCCAGGGTTACCGGCTGGTCAAACCATGAGCACCCCGGTGCCCCCGGGCCAGCAAGCCTTGAATCTGCCGAGTCTGCGCAAGCGCCTGATCCTGGCGCTGGGCGGGGCCGGCTTGCTGCTGCTGCTGATCCTGAGCCTGTTGATGGTGGTGGCCGAGAACAAGATGGAGGAGCTCAGCCTGCGCCACTGGCTGGAGGCCGAGGTCACCCGTTACAACGATGACTGGCTGCGGCTCGGCCAGGCGGCCCCCGCCCCCAGCCCGCGCCAGTTCTCCAGCTACTGGACGGAGGCGGGACGCCTGCCGGCCTGGCTGAAGCCCTACCGGACTCCCGGCTTCTTCGAGCACCAGCTGGGGGAAGAGGACAAACACTTCCTGGTGCGCGCCCACCCCTCGGGCCAGGGCCTGCTCTACCTGGTGTTCAACGACGACGCCGATGACTACCTGGATCCTTACGAAGACAGGCTGCACCTGGTCACCCGGCTGATCGGGCTGGCCCTGTTGCTCGGCTGCATAGCGTTCGGCATCTGGCTGGTGCGCCACATCACCCGCCCTTTGGACAGGCTGCGCCAGCGCGTCGCCCACCTCACCCCGGATCAGGTCGACTTCGTGCCGGACGCCCCCTGGCAGGAGCTGCGGGAGATCGAGCTGGCGCTGCTGGCGGGCAAGCACGAGGTGGCCGCAGTGTTCGCCCGGGAGCAGGAGTTCAGCCGCTTCGCCAGCCATGAGCTGCGCACCCCCAACATGGTGATCCAGGGCTCGGCCGCCCTGCTCGGCAAGGTGAGCGACCTGCCCGCCCCCGCCGCCCGGGCCGCCAGCCGTATTCGGGCCGCCAGCGACGAGATGGCCCTGCTCACCGAGACCTTCCTGCTGCTGGGCCGCAAGGAGGAAGTCGAGCGACCCCGGCAATTGGTGGCACCGCTGATCCAGCGGGAGCTGGCGCGCCTAGCCCCCCTGCTGCAGCGCGAGAGCCTGGATATCCGCCTCAATCTGGACGAGCAGAGTGAGGTGCTGGCCCCTCTCTCCCTGCTCGCCATCGCCCTGGGCAACCTGCTGAAGAATGCCCTGAGCTACGCCGAGGGTCATATCGAGATCGCGCTTCAGGGGCAGGTGCTCACCATCAGCAATCCCACCGCGGCGGCGCCGGATCAGATCCTGGGCTACGGCTGCGGCCTCACCATCATCCAGCGCATCTGCGAGAAGCTGGGCTGGCAGATAGAGACCCGGCTGGAGGATGGCGTTTTCAGCGCCAGGCTGGCGATGAACGCCCCCGACCTCACAGAGGCATAGTTTCCCCCTCACCCCCAACCCTTCTCCCGCCAGGGGAAAAGGGAGGCAACAGGCCCCCCGGCAAACCCACAAGCCAGATAACAACAAGGCGCCCGAGGGCGCCTTGTTGGCAGAGGACGGGAGGGCGGCTTATTCCGCCGGCTTGTGCTTGCGACTCGCCTTTAGCTCCAGAAAATCGATGATCTTGCCCGCCACATCCTTGCCGGAGGCGGCTTCGACCCCTTGCAGACCAGGGGAGGAGTTCACCTCCAATACCAGGGGGCCACGGGCACTGCGCAAGATATCCACCCCGGCCACGTCCAGCCCCATGATCTTGGCGGCCTGCACCGCTGTCGCCCGCTCTTCCGGGGTGATCTTGATGGCCGACGCCTCGCCGCCACGGTGCAGGTTGGAGCGAAACTCCCCCGGCTGGGCCTGACGACGCATGGCCGCCACCACCTTGCCACCCACCACCACGCAGCGAATGTCGGCGCCGTTGGCCTCGCGGATGTACTCCTGCACCAAGATGTTGTTGTTGGTCTGGATGAAGGCCTCGATCACGCTCTCGGCCGCCTTCTGGGTCTCGCACAGCACCACGCCTATCCCCTGGGTCCCCTCCAGCAGTTTCACCACCAGCGGCGCGCCGCCGACCATGGTGATGAGGTCGGGCACGTCGTGGGTGCTGTGGGCATAGCCGGTGATGGGCAGGCCTATGCCGTGGCGGGAGAGCAGCTGCATGGCGCGCAGCTTGTCCCGGGAGCGACTGATGGCCACCGAGCTGTTGAGGGCCATGGTATTCATCATCTCGAACTGGCGCAGCACGGCGGTGCCATAGAAGGTGATGCTGGCACCGATGCGCGGGATCACGGCGTCATAGCTCTCCAGTTCCCGTCCTTCGTAGTGGATGGAGGGGCTGTGGGAGGCGATGTTCATGTAACAGCGCAGGGTGTCGAGCACCTCGACCTGATGCCCGCGCGCCTGAGCCACCTCGACCAGACGGCGGGTGGAGTAGTTGTTGGGCTCGCGGGATAAAATGGCAATATTCATGGAAATGACAGACCTGATAATCGGACTGGAGAGTATAAGGTGCCATGAACGACTGGCAACGCCAATCCTTTCCCCTCACCATTCGGCGTTCTGCAAGAAACGCAGAACCAGATTCAATGCGGACCACGCAACCCCTGCTGCAGGCTCAGCAGCAGCGCCACCTCCTGCAACCGGCGCGCCGTGACCTCGGCCCAGCCGCCCACCGGCACAGGGGCCAGCAGGGTTTGGGCTATGCAGTCGCGATAGAGAGGCCCCTCGTGTTGCCAGCCCCGCATACCATCGACGTCGTGAAAATGCAGCCACTCCAGATTGCCGCTGCGAAGCAGCTCGATGCGCCGCCCATCCTTGAGATGCAGGCATAACCCCTTCTTCTCGACCCCGGATCCTGCGTACTTGTCGAGCCAGAGGGTCAGAGGCACCCCTGCCACCTCGCCGCGCAGACAGGCCCGCCCCTCGGCGGTCTCCAGATCCCCGCGCCGGATGGGCTGGCCCAGCCTGTCGGCTACCCCTTCAGCCATCAGCGTCAAACTGTCATCCCCGCCGAGGGCCACCAGCAGCTCGCGGATCATCGCCAGCAGATGGGTGCCGATGTCGAGGATCACCCCGTCGGGATGACGCAGGACCCGCCGATCCGGCTCGCCGGTGGCGAAGTTGAGGGCATAGGGATGCCCCTGCTCGTCAAGGCCGCAGGGCTCCAGCAGGAAGCCCTCCACCGAGGCCACGTCGGTCAGGGTGAGGGGCGAAATGGGGCCAGCCTGACCGGATTGCGGCCGCCAATCATCCCCCAGCCCGCCGCCGAGCAGCCGCTGGACGGCGTTGCGGGCCATCCAGTGATCCAGCGCCAGCACCCGGGGGGCGACCTCGGGATCCGCCAGCAGGGCCTGCAGGCGAGCCTGCTGGGCCAGGGTCGCCACCACAGGCTTCTCCACCAGAATCAAGGGGATGGAGCTTGCCAGCGCCTGCTCCAGCACCGGCAGATGCAGCAGGGAGGGGGTGGCGATGACCAGCCGATCCAGGGGCTGCGCCAGCAGGCCTTCCAGGGTCGGCAGCGAGTCCACTCCCGGCAGGCTGCGGGCGGGATCGAATCCCCAGATCGCCATCTCTGGCGCCAGGGCCCGCAATGCCGGCAGATAGGCGGTCTCCACCACTGCCCCCAGGCCGACGAATCCAATCTTCATAACACCTCAGCTTGCGTGGGCCAGTTCAGGCCGGGCAACGGGATCAATTCAGGTTCGGCCCCAGCCAGCGCTCGGCCTCCACCAGCGTCATGCCCTTGCGCTGGGCGTAGTCTTCCACCTGATCGGGCTGGATCTGCGCCACCGCGAAATACTTGCTCTCGGGGTGGGAGAAGTACCAGCCGGACACCGCCGCCCCCGGCCACATGGCGTAGGATTCGGTGAGCTTCATGCCGATGGCCTGCTCCACCCCCAGCAGCTCCCAGATGCTGCCCTTCTCGGTGTGCTCCGGACAGGCCGGGTAACCCGGCGCCGGGCGGATGCCGCGATAGTTCTCGCGGATCAGCTCCTCGTTGCTGAGGGCTTCGTCGGGGGCATAGCCCCAGTGCCGCTTTCGCACCTGCTCGTGCAGGTATTCGGCGAAGGCCTCGGCGAGACGGTCGCACACCGCCTGGATGAGGATGGCGTTGTAGTCGTCGTGATCCGCCTTGTAGGCTTGCGCTATGGCCTCCTCGCCGATACCGCCGGTCACCGCGAAGGCGCCGATCCAGTCCGGCTTGCCGCTCTCCTTGGGTGCCACATAGTCCGCTAGGCAGTAGTTCGGGAAGCCCTGCTTCTCGCTCTGCTGGCGCAGGTGGTGCAGCACCTTGATGACCTCGGTGCGGGACTCGTCGCTGTAGACTTCTATGCTGTCCCCCACCCCGTTGGCGGGGAACAGGCCTATGATACCGGCGCAACGCACGCTCCGATCTTTCTCCAGCTGATCCAGCATGGCGTTGGCATCGGCAAACAGCTTGGTCGCCTCTTCACCTATGATCTCGTCCTCCAGGATCCGCGGATACTTGCCCGCCAGTTCCCAGCTCAGGAAGAACGGCGTCCAGTCGATGTAGGGGCGCAGCACCGAGACGGGCACGTCCTCGAAGGTCTGCACGCCCGGCGTCCTGGGCTTGGGCGGCTCATAGCCGACCCAGTCCAGCTGATGGCGGTTGGCGCGGGCGTGAGCCAGGGAAACCGGCTTGGAGCGAGGCTGTTTGCGGGCATGCTGATCCCGCGCTATCTCGTACTCCTTGTCGATGCGGGCGACGAAGGCGGGCTTGAGCTCGGGGTTCAGCAGGCTCTGGGCTACCCCCACCGCGCGGGAGGCGTTCGACACATAGACCACGGGTTCGGAGTAGTTCTGCTCTATCTTCACCGCTGTGTGGGCCTTGGAGGTGGTGGCGCCGCCGATCAGCAGCGGCAGCTTGAAGCCCTGGCGCTCCATCTCTTTCGCCACGTGCACCATCTCGTCAAGCGACGGAGTGATGAGGCCGGACAGGCCTATGATGTCGGCCCCCACTTCCCGCGCCGTCTTGAGGATGGTCTCGCAGGAGACCATGACCCCGAGATCGACGATCTCGTAGTTGTTGCACTGCAGCACCACGCCGACGATGTTCTTGCCGATGTCGTGCACGTCCCCCTTGACGGTGGCCATCACTATCTTGCCGTTGCTGGAGCCGCCGGACTTCTCCGCCTCTATGTAGGGCTGCAGGTAGGCGACCGCCCGCTTCATCACCCGCGCCGACTTCACCACCTGGGGCAGGAACATCTTGCCGGCGCCGAACAGGTCGCCCACCACGTTCATGCCGTCCATCAGCGGCCCTTCGATCACGTGCAGCGGCTTCTCGGCCGCAGCCCGCGCCTCTTCGGTGTCCTCCTCGATGAAGTCGGTGATGCCCTTGACCAGGGCATGCTCAAGCCGTTTGCCCACAGGCCAGCTGCGCCACTCTTGATCCCGGGGATCCTCAGCCTGGGCGCCGGCACCGCGATACTTCTCGGCGATGACCAGCAGATCCTCGGTGGCACTGTCACTCAAGTTGAGCACCACGGCCTCGACCTTCGCCTTCAGCTCTGCCGGTATGTCTTCGTAGATGGCGAGCTGACCGGCGTTGACTATCCCCATGTCCATGCCGTTCTGGATGGCGTGATAGAGGAAGACGGCGTGAATGGCTTCCCGCACCGGCTCGTTGCCGCGGAAGGAGAAGGAGACGTTGGAGACGCCGCCGGAGATCATGGCGTGGGGCAGGTTGCGTTTTATGTCGCCGACCGCCTCGATAAAGTCCACCGCGTAGTTGTTGTGCTCGTCGATGCCGGTCGCCACCGCGAAGATGTTGGGGTCGAAGATGATGTCTTCCGGCGGGAAACCCACCCGATCTACCAGGATCCGGTAGGCGCGCTGGCAGATCTCGAACTTGCGGGCACGGGTATCGGCCTGGCCCACCTCGTCGAACGCCATGACGATGACGGCGGCGCCGTAGCGACGCAGCAGCTTGGCCTGTTCGATGAACTTGGCCTCCCCCTCCTTCATGGAGATGGAGTTGACCACCGGCTTGCCCTGCACGCACTTGAGACCCGCCTCCAGCACCTCCCACTTGGAGGAGTCGATCATCACCGGCACCCGGGCGATATCCGGCTCGCCGGCGATGAGGTTCAGGAAGCGCACCATGGCCGCCTCGGCGTCCAGCATCCCCTCGTCCATGTTGATGTCGATGATCTGGGCGCCGCTCTCCACCTGCTGCTTGGCCACATCCAGGGCTTCGTCGTAGAGCCCCTCCTTGATGAGGCGCTTGAACTTGGCGGAACCTGTGACGTTGGTGCGCTCCCCCACGTTCACGAACATGGACTCCGCCGTGATGATGAGGGGCTCGAGGCCGGACAGCCGGCAGGCGACCGGCAGCTCGGGCAGGGCGCGGGGCTTGATGCCGGCGACGGCGTCCGCCATGGCGCGAATATGGGTCGGGGTGGTACCGCAGCAGCCCCCCACCAGGTTGAGGAAGCCGCTTTGGGCCCACTCGCGGATATGTTCCGCCATCTCACCCGCGTCGAGATCGTACTCGCCGAAGGCGTTGGGCAGGCCGGCGTTGGGGTGGGCGCTCACAAAGGTCTCGCTGATGCGCGACAGCTCCTCCACATACTGGCGCAGCTCGTCCGGGCCCAGCGCACAGTTGAGGCCGAAGGAGATGGGTTTGACGTGACGCAGGGAGTGATAGAAGGCTTCCGTGGTCTGGCCGGAGAGGGTGCGGCCCGAGGCATCGGTGATGGTGCCTGAGATCATCACCGGCAGGCTGTAGCCCAGCTCCTCGAACACCAGATCCACCGCGAAGGCGGCCGCCTTGGCGTTCAGGGTGTCGAAGATGGTCTCGATGAGGATGAGGTCGGCGCCCCCCTCGATGAGAGCATGGGTCGATTCGGTGTAGGCGGCCACCAGCTCGTCATAGGTGACGTTGCGCTTGCCGGGGTCGTTCACGTCCGGCGAGATGGAGGCGGTGCGGTTGGTAGGGCCCAGCACCCCCGCCACGAAACGTGGCCTGGCGGGATCCTTGGCCGTCCACTCGTCCGCCACGGCGCGGGCCAGGCGGGCCGCCTCGCGGTTGATCTCGGCGGAGAAGGCTTCCATCTCGTAATCGGCCATGGCGATGCGAGTGGCGTTGAAGGTATTGGTCTCGAGGATGTCGGCCCCGGCGGCACAGTATTGATCGTGGATCTCGCGGATCACCGTCGGCCGGGTCAGCACCAGCAGATCGTTGTTGCCCTTGATGTCGGTATGCCAGTCGGCGAAACGCTCGCCGCGGTAATCCGATTCGCCGAGCCTGTACCCCTGGATCATGGTGCCCATGGCACCGTCGATGATCAGGATCCGCTCCCTGAGACAGGCTTCCAGTTTCTTTGTTACGTCCGACTTCTTGCTCGACTCTATGCTCGACACCGCTTCTACCCCTTACATCCATGCAACTGCGTGAGGTCCATCCTAGCAGCAAAAAAATCAAATGGAAATCTAGCCGTCTATCTGTCTATTTCAACGATTAAATATAACTATAAATAGGTAATGAGCCCGGCCTGAGCGGGGAGTACCCTATGCCCGTCCTCAACGGGGATACGTGCTTGCTGTTTACTAAAGAGAAAAATAACTATGAGCGTCTACTACACACTCTGTTTCTTGGCAGCCTTGGCGATCTTCATCGCCTTTGCCAACCAGTATGTCGTGAAGATCCAGACCACCATCGCCATCACCGCAGGATCCATGCTGATCTCCGCGCTGCTGGTGCTGTTTGGTAAGTTGGGTTGGTTCAATCTGGAACCTCTGGCCGTCGAGACCATGGAAAGCATCGACTTCCAGAACTTCCTGCTGAAGGGGATCCTCGGATTCCTGCTGTTTGCCGGCGGTCTTGGCATCAATCTGAAGGCATTGCGCAGCCAGAAGTGGGAGATCACCATTCTCTCCATAGCGGCGACCCTGCTCTCCACCTTCATCATCGGTTACGGCTTCTGGTTCATCGCCAGGCTGCTGGGCTGGGAATTGCCGCTGGTCTATTGCATGCTGTTCGGTGCCCTGATCTCCCCCACGGACCCCATTGCCGTGCTCGCCATCGTCAAGAAGATGAAGGCGCCGCCCCAGATCGCCATCCAGATCGAAGGGGAGTCCCTGTTCAACGACGGGGTCGGCCTGGTGATCTTCGCCACCGTCTTCGCCGTGGCCTTTGGCGGCGTCGAGCCCACCTTCACCAGCGTGGCCGGCCTGTTCCTGCATGAAGCCCTCGGCGGCATACTGTTCGGCGCCGTGCTGGGCCTCATTGCCCACGTGATGATCAGCGCCACAGACGACGGCTCCCTGGAGCTGCTGCTGACCCTCTGCATCCCGACCGCGGGCTTCGCCTTTGCCAACATGATCGGCGTTTCCGGCGCCCTGGCCATGGTGGTCACCGGCATCATGATAGGCAACTGGACTCGCCATTCCGGCTTCTCCGAGCAGAGCAGCCACCACCTGGATCACTTCTGGGAGTTGATGGATCAGTTCCTCAACGCCCTGCTGTTCCTGCTGATCGGCCTGGCCCTGGTGCTGCTGGACCTCGCCTGGCAAGACTGGATCCTGCTGGTCATAGCGGTGCCGCTCTGCCTCGCCGCCCGCTTCATCAGCGTCTCCCTGCCCTATGTGGCCTTCCGCAAGTTCCGCAGCTACAACCGCTTCTCGGTGCGTATCCTCACCTGGGGCGGCCTGCGCGGCGGTCTGGCCATGGCCATGGCACTGGCGCTGCCCTCGGGCGTCATGGTGCTGCCGGAGCACGGCGTCGATCTGCGGGAGGTGATCCTGGTGATGACCTACTCGGTGGTGATGTTCTCCATAGTGGTGCAGGGCATGACCATCACCCCCATGATCACTGCCGCCAAGAAGGCCAGCGGCGACTACTGAGTCAGTCGCAGGCCTTGACTGGCAACAGCAGAAGGGCTCCCTCGGGAGCCCTTCTCGTTGGTGGCGTGGCAGTGAAAAATGCGCCACCGTCACGACATCTCACAATTAGTGTTTGCTTTTTATTCATTTCTAGGAGAGAATGCGCGTCGGCTAGTTAATCAGCCCTGATTATGTTTACCCTGCAATGCTTCACCTTCGGATGAATCCAGCCAGTACCCGCATAACCTCCCTCTGATTTACTCGCCTTGAGAACCGTCAGGCTGTCTGCCTGCGTTGCCCGGCTCTCACGGTGCAGACCCGATCTGCCCACCCAATTTGAACTATGCATCCGCATATTCCTTGATAGTGCAGACGCCCTTATGGGGCTGGGTATTCCTGCGCGGATCTGACCGCGCCCATTGACCTACATTTGCAAATACAAGGAGCAATTATCTAATTTATATAGAGAAATACCATGATGAAAGCAGTACAGACACACAAACCCCTGCGTCGCAGCAAACCCATCAACCTGCCCGTGCAAGAGCATGACTATGATGCGTTTCTGATCCAGTTCAGCACCCGCTCCAGCGGTGGCTTCGCCATCTCCTGTGATGGCATCCCTGGCGAGTTCTCCATCGAAGAGCTCAACTGATCCTGCCCACCGGCAGCCTCAGATGCAGACAGGCCGCAACTCACGGCGGCCCCCTTGTCTCCCTCTCCGCCAACCTTGTGATCCCCTCTTCTGATTGACTGATTGACGGCCCCGCCATCCCTCAGACAGTGCAGGCCTGAGTATCGGCCGCTTCCAGCAACAGACACTCGTCGGCATCCTCGCTCAGCCTGACCAGACGGCTGCGCACCAGACCCAGCTTGCCCAGCAGCGCCACAGAGCGCTCGTTGCCCGGGGTGACGATGGCGATGACCCGCTCGATGCCGAGCCGCTCCCGCCCATCCTGCAACGCCGCCCGCGCCGCCTCTATGCCGTAACCCTGACCGCGATAGGCAGGCAGGAAGGCGTAGCCTATGTCTTCGCACGGCAGGGTATCGCGCTTGATGAGCCCGCAGATGCCGATCCTGGCCTCGTCTTCCCGCCGTATCACCAGATAGAGACCATGCCCATGGCGGGCGTAGCTGACCGCCGGCCCCTGCTGTATGTACTCTTCGGCGTCCCTCAGGGTGCGCACCCCGCGATCGCCTATGTAGCGGTGAAAGTCGCCGTCGTTAAGCAACTCGAGAATGAAGGGGGCATCAGCAGTGGTTAATTCGCGCAGGGCGAGACGCTCGGAGAGGATCATGGCAAAGGCTCGTGTGATGGGAACAACAGCCATCAAGACTGCCCCCATGAGGGGCGCTTGGCAAGATCCCCGGCCAAAAGGAGGCCGTCATGGACCGCAAGCCGGCCGACCGCAGACGACATTTAGTCCCTGCCACATGAGTCGCGCGGCGGTTCCGGCTATACTGCCCGCCCTATCCCACAGAACAACAAGCAGGACATCTCCCATGACGGACACCACCGAATTCTTTGACGAACAGACGCTGCTGGAAATGGTTGAAAACCAGCTCGCCGACGGCCATCCCCTGCAGGTGAAAGCCACCCTGATGCGGCTGGTGATGAAGGGCACCCCGCGGGACGAGGCGCTGCAATACATCGCCTGCGCCCTCGGCGCCGAGCTGATGGCCATGGAGGCGGATCAGGGCCCCTTCAACCTGACCCGCTACGCCGAATTTCTCGACAGCCTGCCCGAGATGCCCTGGGCAGAGTGAGACCTCCGCGTTAGGCAAGGCGGACAACCAGCCATTATCATTACTGCCACCACCAATGACGGGAGTAGGCAGATATGCGCTGGCAAAATCGCCGTGAGAGCAACAACGTGGAAGACAGGCGTCAGGAAGGTGGTGGCAGCGGGGGCGGTGGCCTGCCCATAGGTGGCAAGGGGCGCCTCATCCTGATCGTGGTGGTGATGGTGGCGGGTTACTACGGCGTGGATCTCAGCCCCCTGCTCGACGAACCGTCCCAGCAGAGCCAGGCGCCGCGCCAGAATGTGTCTCAGCCGGCCAGCGATCCCCTGGCCAGATTCACCTCAGTGATGCTCGCCTCCACCGAAGATACCTGGGGCGCGATCTTCTCCCAAAGCGGCAGCCAGTATCAGCCCCCCAGGCTGGTGCT
The DNA here is from genome assembly GCF_037811135.1 of Aeromonas rivipollensis. NCBI lineage: Bacteria > Pseudomonadati > Pseudomonadota > Gammaproteobacteria > Aeromonadales > Aeromonadaceae > Aeromonas > Aeromonas rivipollensis. The sequence goes on from NZ_CP149130.1 coordinate 4,152,306, forward strand.
CTATCGCGGCGCCACCCAGACCGGCTGCGGCCAGGGCCAGTCGGTGATGGGCCCCTTCTACTGCCCGGCGGACAGCACAGTCTACATCGATCTCTCCTTCTATCAGGACATGCGCGACAAGCTGGGGGCCGATGGCGACTTCGCCCAGGGCTATGTGGTCGCCCACGAGGTGGGCCACCACGTGCAGCACCTGCTCGGCATCTCGACCAAGGTGCGTCAGCAACAGCAAGGGCTGAGCCAGGCCGCGCAGAACAAGCTGTCGGTCAAACTCGAATTGCAGGCCGACTGCTTCGCCGGGGTCTGGGGCTACCATATGGAGCGGGAGCAGGTGCTGGAGCACGGCGATCTGGAGGAGGCGCTCAACGCCGCCCAGGCCATAGGCGACGACCGCCTGCAACAGCGGGGTCAGGGCCGGGTGGTGCCGGACAGCTTCACCCACGGCAGCTCGGCCCAGCGCCTCGCCTGGTTCAAGAAGGGCTTTGACAGCGGCAAGCCCGCCAGCTGCGACACCTTCGCCGCCCGCTGAGCCGGGCCAGACGACAAGGCCGGATCCCCTGGGATCCGGCCTTGTCGCATCCCGTAGACGGGAGATGGGTCCGCCGCTCTCCCGGGCAACTAGCCCTCAGGGGTCTCATCCGGCAGCAGATCGGTAAAGACGAAGCCGTCCCGCACCACTGTCTCCCCCACCCGGATCGCCAGGGGCCGCTGGAACATGGGGCCATCAAAGGCCAGGGTGTGGAACTCGCCGTTCTCGCCGCAGGGATCCACCCCGGCGGGCAGGGCGGCCAGCAGGGCCGGATCGAACCCGTGCCCACCCAGGCTGGCATCCAGCTTGCCGGGATCCAGGGTGCAGATCCTGGCCTTCAGTCCGGCGGCCATCATCTCCTGCGCCAGCTCCCTCGTGTCGCTGCCCCAGAGCGGGAACAGCGGCGCTATGCCCGTGCCCGCCAGCTGTTTCTCCCTATAGGCGCGCACATCCTCGAGGAAGAGATCCCCGAATGCCATGTGGCGGATCCCCATGGCCAGCACGCCCTCGATGAAGCCGGTCATGACCCGGCCATAGTCCTCGTTGCTGCAGGGCCAGGGCAGATCGATGCAGTGCAGTGGCAGCCCCACGCACGCGGCCTGCTCCGTCAGCAACTGCTTGCGCACCCCGTGCATGGCCACCCGCTCGAACGCCTGATTCAGGGTGGTGAAGAGCCCCACCACCTCGATCGCCGGATCCTGGCGCAAGCGATGCAGGGCCCAGGCGCTGTCTTTCCCGCTGCTCCAGGAGAGCAGTACCTTTTTCTTCGTCATGACCTCTCCAATCCCTTGCCGCAAGGTGCTGCAAGACAGTGTTGCGAATTGTGCGATTTACTTCCTGGGATACAAAAGCATACCCTCGTGGGTGAGCGTATCCCCGCAGAGCATGGGGGAGAATAACTAAAAAAACGATGGGAAACATAAGGATATGACTAAAGTCAGCACACATCATGACCACAATCGCCCCCTCAACCGACAGGATTACAAGACCTTAAGCCTGGCGGCGCTGGGCGGTGCCCTCGAATTCTACGACTTCATCATCTTCGTCTTCTTCGCCGTGGTGATAGGCGAGCTCTTCTTCCCGGCCGACATTCCCGAGTGGCTGCGCCAGTTCCAGACCTTCGGCATCTTCGCCGCCGGTTACCTGGCCCGCCCGCTGGGGGGCATCATCATGGCCCACTTCGGCGATCTCATCGGCCGCAAGCGGATGTTCACCCTCAGCATCATCCTGATGGCGCTGCCGACCCTGCTGATCGGCCTGCTGCCCACCTATGCCACCCTCGGCATCGTCGCCCCGCTGCTGTTGCTGCTGCTGCGGATCCTGCAAGGGGCCGCCATCGGGGGTGAAGTCCCGGGGGCCTGGGTCTTCGTGGCCGAACACGTGCCCGCCCGCCGGGTCGGCGTCGCCTGCGGTACCCTCACCGCAGGGCTGACCGCCGGCATACTGCTCGGCTCCCTGGTGGCCACCGCCATCAACCGCGGCATGAGCCCGGTGGAGGTGAGCGAGTGGGGCTGGCGTCTGGCCTTCGTGCTCGGCGGTGTGTTCGGCATAGTCGCCATGTACCTGCGCCGCTGGCTGCACGAGACCCCGGTCTTTGCCGAGATGCAGACCAACAAGGCCCTGGCCGAGGAGCTGCCCCTCAAGACGGTGCTCCGCGAGCACAAGGGCAGCGTCATCGTCTCCATGCTGCTGACCTGGCTGCTCTCCGCCGGCATAGTGGTGGTGATCCTGATGACCCCGACCTATCTGCAGAAGGTCCATGGCATCAGCCCGGCCGATGCCCTGACCGCCAACTCCCTGGCCATAGTGGCGCTCACCCTGGGCTGCATCTTCTACGGCCGCCTGATAGACAGCCTCGGCAGCGGCCCCACCTTCGTCCTGGGCTCATTGCTGCTGGCAGGTGCCACCTATGCCTTCTACCACGGCCTGGCGGCGGGCATGGATCAGCTGGTGCCGCTCTACATGCTGGCAGGCTTTGCGGTGGGGATAGTCGGCGCCGTGCCCTATGTCATGGTCAACGCCTTCCCGCCCGTGGTGCGCTTCTCAGGGCTGTCGTTCTCCTACAACGTGGCCTACGCCATCTTCGGCGGCCTCACTCCCATGCTGGTGACGCTGTGGATGAAGAACGACGTGCTGGCGCCCTCCCACTATGTGGTCAGTCTGGCGGCCCTCGGCTTCGTGCTGGGTCTCTGGCTCTGGCTGCGCCAGCGCACTCAGCGTCAGGCCACGCCACAAACCGCCTGACAGGTGCGGGCCCCGGACTGTCGGGGCCCCTTCGTTCCGGCTATATTCAGCCTGGCTGCCGTAGAGTAGCCCCCCCTTAAGGCCAGACCCCCGTCTGGCCCTGTTGTTTTCCAACCACCCCGAGGTGCAAGATGTTTTTCCAGGTCGTATTCATCGCCTTGCTCGCGCTGCTGCCCATGGTCAATCCCCCCACCACGGCTACCCTGCTGCTGGGATTGAGCAAGGGCATGTCCCGTGAGCACGTACGCCGCCAGATCAACCTGGCCGCCATCTATCTGTTCGCCACCCTCTGCGTCAGCTTCTTCATCGGCTCCTCCATCCTGGATCTGTTCGGGATCTCCATTCCCGGCCTGCGTCTAGCCGGTGGCCTCATCATCGCCTTCATCGGTTTTCGCATGCTGTTCCCCGCCCCCAGCCAGTCCGCCGGGGTCGACATCAACCAGAGCATCGCCTTCGTGCCGCTCACCATGCCCAGCATGTGCGGGCCGGGCACCATGGCCCTGGTGATCAGCGGCGCCGCCCAGATTGCCGAGCTGCCCGACGAGTACAACCGTTTCGTCATCTATGCCGCCATGGTGACCGCCTTCGCCCTGATGAGCCTGCTCAGCTGGGGCGTGCTCAAGCTGGCGGATCCGGTCTGCAAGATCCTCGGCGCCACCGGCATCGATGCCATGACCCGCATCATGGGCTTCCTGCTGGTGTGCATGGGCATGCAGTTCTGCATCAACGGCATCAAGGAGGTGGCGCAGGATCCCGTGTTCCACGGCGCGCCCGCCGTGCAGACGGCCCCGGCGCAGTCACACGCCACCCTCGAACACCTGCCCGCCGCGCGCCAGCCCTGACTGAAAACGCTGTCACCTCGACTCGGAAATCGTCGCCGAACTTGCGCCTGATCATGATGCCTGCCCAGGGACGGAGTAGTGTGTTTTTTATACAGGAAAGGTTCAGAGGGTCGCCGCTAACGTGACCCGCGCAGACCCAATCACTTGAGGAGACATGCAAATGGAAAAGATGCTGACCGAGATTGGAAGCTACAGCCTGTTCCACGAATATCTGAACGTGGTCGGGGCCGTCAGCCCCGCCCTGACCCGGATCAAGAGCAGGTGGGAATACAAGCGAAGCGATCGGTTGGTCGCCCAGATCAGGATAGATCCCCAGGGCAACGCGCGATTCTATATCGACGCCCGTGCCATATCGGCCAACTGAGCCCCATCAACCTCCTTCACCCGCCCCGATCCACTGACCGGGGTTTTTATTGGTGCGTCCCAGAGAAAACAAAACCCCGGCTGCGGCCGGGGTTTGATGGTGTAGGGTCTTGCCGCCGTGCGGCCAAGGCAGCCTAGGAAGTGCCGCCCACGGTCAATTGATCCAGCTTGAGAGTAGGCTGACCGACGCCGACCGGCACGCTCTGCCCCTCCTTGCCACAGACCCCGACCCCGCGATCCAGCGCAAGATCGCTGCCCACCATGGAGACCTGGCTCATGGCCTCTGGGCCGTTGCCGATAAGCGTTGCACCCTTTATGGGGGCGGTGATCTTGCCATCCTCGATGAGGTAGGCCTCGGAGGCGGAGAAGACGAACTTGCCGGAGGTGATGTCCACCTGACCACCGCCGAAGTTGGGGGCATAGATGCCCTTCTTCACCGAGGCGATGATCTCCGCCGGATCGTGCTGACCCGCCAGCATGTAGGTGTTGGTCATGCGCGGCATCGGCAGGGCGGCGTAGGATTCGCGGCGACCATTGCCGGTGAGTGGCACCCCCATCAGGCGGGCGTTCTGCTTGTCCTGCAGGTAGCCCTTGAGGATGCCGTTCTCGATCAGCACGTTGTAACCCCCCGGGGTTCCCTCGTCGTCGATGGAGACGGAGCCGCGCCGCCCCACCAGGGTGCCGTCGTCGACGATGGTGCAGTGCCTGGAGGCGACCTGCTCGCCGATGCGACCGGCGAAGGCAGATGACCCCTTGCGGTTGAAGTCCCCCTCCAGGCCGTGGCCCACCGCCTCGTGCAGCAGCACGCCGGGCCAGCCGGCGCCCAGCACCACCGGCATGGTGCCGGCCGGCGCGTCTATGGCCTCGAGGTTCACCAGGGCCTGGCGCACCGCTTCGCGCACATAGCCGAAGGCGCGGCTCTCCAGCCCGTCCAGCTCCAGGAAATAGTCGTAACCGAAGCGGCCACCGCCCCCGGCACTGCCGCGCTCCCGGCGATCCCCCTTCTCGGCGATGACGGTCACCGAGAGGCGCACCAGGGGGCGCACGTCGGCGGCCAGGGTGCCATCGGTGGCGGCCACCAGTATCTCTTCATAGACGCCGCTGATGGAGGCCATCACCTGATTGATGGCGGGATCCAGGCTTCTGGCGAACTTGTCCATCTGCTCCAGCAGGGCGATCTTCTGCTGCTTGTCGAGGGTCTGCAGCGGGTCCATGGCGGGATAGAGCAGGTTCGCTTCGGTGCGAGCCCAGGCCTTCACCTTGCCCTGGGCACCGGCGGCGGCGATGCCGCGGGCGGCGGTCACCGACTGTTGCAGGGCCAGCAGGCTTAGCTCGTCCGAGTAGGCGAAGCCGGTCTTCTCGCCGCTGACGGCGCGCACCCCGACCCCCTGATCGATGTTGTAGCTGCCATCCTTGACGATGCCGTCTTCCAGCATCCAGGACTCGTGCCAGCTGCGCTGGAAATAGAGGTCGCCGAACTCCACCTGATGGCTCATCAGGCTGCCGAGCAGCTGCTGCAGGCGCCCTTCGTCGAGATCGTTCGGGGCCAACAAGGAGGCACTAACCTGGCTCAATAGACTCAATCTTTCTCTCCACTCTCGATGCGAGACGTCGTAACGGTGAATTCATCCGGTGTGGCCCGGTGACAAGTTCGTATTAGTAGGGTGCAATGCGCTTCGCTTGTTGCACCCTAGGTCAATCAACACCACACCATCAGAGCAAACGGGCGTGTTGCAGCACGGGCATGGTGCGTTTCAATTCGTCGACAAGGCCGGGCTCCATCTTCACCAGCACTGTGGCAGGGCCCGAATCCTGGCAGGCCAGCACCCGGCCCCAGGGATCGATCACCATGCTGTGGCCCCAGGTCTGGCGCCCCGTCTCGTGGCTGCCCCCCTGATTGGCGGCCACCACATAGCACTGGTTCTCGATGGCGCGGGCCCGCAGCAGCGGCTCCCAGTGCGCCTCCCCGGTCACGGCGGTGAAGGCGGCAGGCACCAGCAGCACGCGGGCACCGGCACGGGTCAGCCGGCGATAGAGCTCGGGGAAGCGCAGATCATAACAGATAGAGAGGCCGAGGGGACCAAAGGGGGAGTCCACCACCACGCACTCCTGACCGGGGCTGAAGGTCTCTGACTCCCGGTAGCGGCCGTGGTTGTCCGCCACGTCCACGTCGAACAGGTGGATCTTGTGGTAGTGGCCCTTGAGCTCCCCGTTGGGATCGAACACCAGGGAGCTGGTGTGGATATGGTCGGAACCGGCGATGGTGGTGGGCATGGCCCCGGCCACCAGCCAGATGCCGTGGGTTTTGGCCCAATCGGCCAGTTGCTGCTGGATTGGGCCATCTCCCAGGGGTTCGGCCCCGTCCAGATAGCCCTGACGCTCGCCGAACAGGGCGAAGTTTTCCGGCAGCAGCACCAGCAGGGGGCGCTCCTTGGGCAGCGCCGCCAGCTCGGCGGCAATCTGTGCCCGGTTATCCTGCCAGTAACGACCCGAGATCAACTGTATGGCGGCTAGCCACATGACGCGCTCCTTGTGATTGGGCAAGCCGCCGGACTCGGCATCCTCGGCTTGCGGGGGACTCCCAGCACTATGAGGGGTTCGGGCCCGGGGCGAAAGGATTTTGGCACCGGATGCCGCTCCTCAGCGCTGGGCTGGCACACCCGGCTTGGGGGTCAGCAGGAAGGGGGTGACCTCCTCGGCGGGCAGGTCAGGCGCCACCGCATCCACCGCCTGTTTCTGCTGCTGGTTGAGCTTGATGCGGGCGCGATCCCGGCCGGCCTCGATCAGCTTGGGATCATCGAGCGGGCCCGAGACCCGGAAGTCGATGCGGGTCACCACATCCACCACAGGCTCCAGCAGCTTGGAGAGCGCCAGCACATAGAGCCCGGTGATCGGGGTCAGGGAGAAGGCCGCCACCACCGGCAGTGTGCCCCCCAGGTTCGGGGAGAAGCTCAGATCGTAATCGAGACGCCAGCGCACCAGATCGGCGATGCCCTCGCCACGCAGGTTGCCCGCGGCCCCCTTCATGTAGAAGTCGTTGTTCTCCACCACCCCCTGCTTGATCTTGGCGGAGGCCGACATGGACTCGAAGTAGAAGCCCTTGTCGAACACATCGCGAAAATCGAGACGCAGCTTGCGCATCAGGGAGTCGAGGCTGAGCAGGGAGAGCAGCCGTGCCCCCTTGTCGTTGACCTCCCGCAGGGTGCCTCCCTCCAGCTGGTAATCGGCACTGCCTGCCAGGGTCGGCAAGTCCAGCCGGTAGGGCACGTCACGCCAACTCAGATCCAGCGCCAGCTTGCCCGGCGCGTCGCCGATGGGCGAGGTGAAGCCGAGTCGCTTGAGCAGCAACTCGCTGTTCTGGGTGCTGAGGTGGGCGCGGGCCCGGGTCTGCATCTGGCCGGATCGCGCCAGCCACTCGGCGCTCCCGCTCAGGGTACTGCCGGCGAGCCGCATCTCCAGCCCCTTGAGATCGAGCCGGTTGGCACCGGGCACCAGTTCTCCCTTGAGCTCCCCGAGCGGCAGGGCGCCGAAGCGGCAATCCACGCAGCTGAAGGTGAGCCAGGGAATGGCATCCATGATGGCCTTGTCCTGCCTCGCATCGGGCTCGGGGCTGAGGTCGGATCCCTTGCCTGACCAGTGAATACGGGCGAACTTGGCATCTATGGGCTGCCTGTCCGTCACGGGAATGCGCACCACCCCCATCACCTCGGGGCTGTCGATCATCACCTCGGTGGCCAGGTTCACCGGCCCCACGGTGAAGTGCACCGCCTTGAGGTTGGCGCTGCCGATATCGGCCCGGGCGAGCAGACCATCGACCCACCACTCCTGAGGCAGGAAGGCGGGGCCGACCACCGCATTGCCGCTGCTCCCCGCCCCCTTGCCCGGCAACCAGCGCGTGAGCCGTGCCAGCCAGCCGGCCACGTCGGCCTGGGGCTGATTGATGGCGAGCAGCATGGGCTTGTCTTGCAGCACCCTGGCCCCGGGCTGACCGACGTTGACCCGCACCCGGCTGAGGTAGGGAGCCCCCTCGCCGTACACCAGCCGGCTCTGCATATCCACATCGGCCCCCAGCACGGCGCGAATGTCGGCGCTGCCGTCGCGGCCCCGTGCCGTGACCTTGAGGGGGAGCCGGCTCCCGGCCGCCTTGGTCAGCGGCACCGGCAGATCCAGCCCCATCCCCTGCAGGTTGGAGTCCAACGCCAGCTGGAAGCTGAAGGCCTTGTTCTCGGGCAGGGTCAGCCCCAGGGTCCCCGTCCAGTTGCTGCGCCCCTTGAGCATCTCGAGGGCGGGAATGTCCTGGCGCTGGCGACTGCTGTCCCAGAGTCCCTTGAACTTGAGATCCGCCTGATAGCCGTGGGGCAGCTGCTTGCCCCGGTAATCCAGGGTCAGCGGCTGGTTCCAGAGGCTGGCCTTGAGGTTGCTGAAGTGCGTGTGCTCGTTGTCATATTCGAGCCGTCCCTGCACCTTCTCCAGGGGCAGATCCAGGGTGGCGATCCTGACGCTGTTGTCATGGAAGTTCGCCTCTCCACTGGCCTTGACCTCGCCCTTGCCATCCAGCGGTATGTCCAGCTTGACCGTGCCCTCCATGGGGCCGCGGATCTCGATCTCCCGCAGTGCCTGCCCCACGGAGCCCGCGAGGGGAGACTCCTGCAGGTAACCGCTGATGGCCTGCCCCTCTCCCTGGACCTTGGCATCCACATAGAGGTGCGCCCCGGGGGAGAGATCCGGGATCCAGGCATGCACAGCGTCGGATCTGGCCTTGCCGAGCCGGGTGGCGCTGCTGCGCATGTCCAGCTCCGCGTTCTGGAACAGGAGATCGATCTGCAGGTCGGTGAGTGGCTGCCAACCGGGGAAGAACTCGTAGGTGGCCCGCTCCAGCGGCACGGCGACCTGGAAGACCCCCTGGCCCTTGTCGTAAGGGAAGTCACGGAACTCGCCATACCAGAGCAGGTCTGCCCCCTTGGCCTTGCCCCCCTTGATGGCACCGCTCAGGTAGTCCACCAGGCCGTCGCTCATCACGGCCAGCGGATAGTAGCGATCCGCATGGGCCGCATTCTTCACATCGATGCGGCCGGTCAGGGCGAGGAAGGGGTGCTCGAACAGCTCGAGGCGGAAGCGGCTGGCGAGGCTCAAGTCCTCGTTATCCAGCGCTATATCCTGGCCATATAGCACCCAGCCTTGCGTCTCGCGCCACCAGTCGAGGCGCGCAGAGAGGCTGTCGACCGGGATCGGCACCTTGAAGTGACGGGCAGGATCCACCTTGCCCTTGCCCAGGGTCAGGCGGGCGCTGCCCCCGGCCGGAGTCAGCCAGAAGTCGCCGTCCAGTTTCTGCAGCCCGGGCACGTCGTGCCAGGCCTTGGTCTCGAAGCCCCTGAGCTGCCCGCTCAGGGAGAGCCCCTGCCAGTCACCATCGGCCTGCAGCACCAGCTCCTGCAACTTGCCCTTGGGCTGGGTGTGCTTGAGGGTGTTGGTCAGGCTGGGATAGAGGCCCGAGACCAGCTGGCTCAGGTTGGCCATCTGGTTGAGATCGATGGCGGGCACATAGCCCAGGATGCGGGAGCCGACCCGCTCGAGCTGCAACCGGCTCTGCAGCCAGGTCGCCCCATCGAGCTTGAAGGTCACGTCATGGCTGGCGAGCTGCCACTCCTCACCGTCGCGCCGCAGCTGGATCTTGCCCCCCTGCAGATCGAGCCGGTGCGGCTCTCCCTTGACCTCGTCCTTCCAGATCAGGTGGTTGTTGCCAAAGGCCAGCAGGGAGTTGCCGAGCCTGCCCCCCTCGAACTCGCTCCACAGCTGGAAGTCGAGCTGGCCGGTCACCCTGGGTTCGCCGGCGTGGATCCGCGCCAGCATGGGGCTGATGTCCAGCTCGCTGGCCCCCAGGTAGAGCTGGCCCTTGAGCCTGTCGAGGCGCACTTGCGGGGCATCCACGTCGATGATGAGATCCAGGGTGCTCTCGCCCACCCCGTTGATGAGGTAGGCCTTGCCCACCCCCTGATGGCGCTTGCCGCGATTCTGCCAGCGCAATTGGGCGATGTTGAGGGCGCGCACCTCTCCGAGCGCAGTGGTCACGCTCAGGCGGCTGTCATGAATGTCGAAGGTGGAGAGCTGGGTCAGCAGGAAGCGCAGCAGGGCTCGCTGCTGATCCGGGGACTTCTCGTCGGTCGGGACGGCCGGCTGCGCCAGGTCCAACGCTATGTCGCCGTCGCTCAGCAGCAACTGGCCAAACACCGGCTTCCAGTCGTTGAGGGAGCGCCAGAAGTCGAGGTGGGCCCACACCTTGCCAAGGCGCAGGGAGAAGCGCCCCGAATCGGGGGCGATGGCCAGCCCTTGCAGCTCGAGGGCCGGGCCGCGCTGGGTCCAGCTCAGCCCGACGTGCTCAACGCTCACCTCCAGCTGGCTGTCGCCGAGCAGGGTGGCGATCAGGGCCTGCCTGTGCTGGTTGAGCAGGGGGCCGCCAAGGCGTACCACGCTGACCAGGATGGCCAGCAGCACGAAGAAGACCCCGAGGGCTAACCAGCCCCGACTCAGCCAGCGGTAGATCAATTACATCATCACCACATCGAATTGTTCCTGCCCACAGAGCGGCTCCGTCACCACCCTGACCTGCTTGCCGATGAAGACTTCCAGCTCGGCCAGACTGTGGGACTCCTCCCCCCGCAGGTAATCGGCCACCGAGGGGGCCGCATAGACGGTGAACTGATCCGCATCGTAGGCGCGGTTGACCCTGATGATCTCCCGCAGGATCTCGAAGCAGACCGACTCCACCGTCTTGACCCGGCCGCGTCCCTTGCACTCCGGGCATTCGGAGCAGAGAACGTGCTCCAGGCTCTCCCGGGTACGCTTGCGGGTCATCTCCACCAGCCCGAGCTGGGAGAAGCCGTTGACGTTGGTCTTGGCCCTGTCTTTCGCCAGCGCCAGCTCCAGGCTGTGGAGCACCCGGCGGCGGTGATCCTCGGACTGCATGTCGATGAAGTCGATGATGATGATGCCGCCCAGGTTGCGCAGCCGCAGATGGCGGGCGATGGCGGCAGTGGCCTCGACGTTGGTGTTGAAGATGGTCTCTTCCAGGTTGCGATGGCCGACGAAGGCGCCGGTGTTGATGTCCACCGTGGTCATGGCTTCGGTCTGGTCGATGATGAGGTAGCCGCCGGATTTCAGCTCCACCTTGCGCTCCAGGGCGCGCTGGATCTCGTTCTCCACGTCGTAGAGATCGAAGATGGGCGACTCACCGGAGTAGTACTCCAGCTTGTTCGCGAGCTCGGGCACATACTCCCCGGTGAAGTGCGAGAGCAGCTCGAAGCTCTGGCGCGAGTCGACCCGGATCTTGTCGAGCTCGGCGCCGACGAAGTCACGCACCACCCGGAAGGCCAGGCTGGGATCCTCGTAGAGGATCTTGCAGGGCGGGTACTTCTGCTTGCGCTCCAGGATCTTGCGCCACAGCCGCTTGAGGAAGGCGGCGTCCTGCTCCAGCTCCTGTTCCCCCACCCCTTCGGCGGCGGTGCGGATGATGTAGCCACCCAGTTCGTCCACATAGCCGGCCACCGTGCGCTTGAGGCGTTCCCGCTCCGCTTCGGACTCGATGCGCTGGGAGACGCCGACGTGGGCACTGCCCGGCATGAAGACCAGGTAGCGGGACGGCAGGGTGATGTCGGTGGTGAGACGGGCACCCTTGGTGCCCAGGGGATCTTTCACCACCTGCACCATGATGTCCTGGCCCTGGCGCACCAGCTCGGCGATGTTGCCGGCCTGGAACTGCTCCTTCTCCTTGATCGCCACGCATTCGGTGTGGGGCACTATGTCGGAGGCGTGCAGGAAGGCGGCCTTGTCCATGCCGATGTCGACGAAGGCGGCCTGCATGCCGGGCAGCACCCGGCTGATCTTGCCCTTGTAGATGTTGCCTACGATGCCGCGCTTGGCCTGACGTTCTACATGCACTTCCTGCAGCAGCCCGTTCTCGACCAAGGCGACCCGGGTCTCTGAGGGGGTGACGTTCACCAGCAGTTCTACTGACATAAGTTACCTTGCCTTTCTAGTTTTGAATTCTGGCACGACGAACAATGGGTAACTCAGCAGCGAACTGCTGACGGGGGGATTACCGAGTCTGCTCGAGGTGCTGCTTGATCAACAGATCCGTCTCCAGCAGGGGCAGGCCGACCACGGCGCTGTAGCTCCCCTCGATGCGGCTGACGAACTTGCCGGCTATCCCCTGGATGGCATAGGCACCGGCCTTGTCACAGGGCTCACCTGTGCGCCAGTAGGCCTCTATCTCGGCCTCGTCCAGCTTGCGGAATGCCACATTGGTGGTGACCAGCCGCACGTCGCAGCGATCCGGGGTGGCCAGAGCCACCGCCGTCATCACCTGATGGACCTTGCCGGAGAGCGCCTCCAGCATGTCTTTGGCATCGAGCAGGTCTGAGGGTTTCTCCAGCACCCTCTCCCCCAGCACCACTATGGTGTCGGCGCCCAGCACAGGCAATGCGGTCGGGGCCGCGGCCACACCGGCCATCGCCTTGTCACGGGCGAGCCGGCAGACGTAATCCTGGGGCTTTTCGCCCGCTTCCCGCTGCTCGGGCACATCCAGCCTGAGCACCTCGAAACGGTAGCCCAGCTGGGTCAGCAGTTCGTGCCGGCGGGGGGAGCCCGAGGCGAGATAGAGTTGCAGTTCGTTGTGCTTGTTCATATTCACTCAATGAGATGAGACGCAGTTACAATCCGTTGTTTTTGCTCATGTTCACTTGATATTGAAGCGACGGCGTACCTTGCGCAAGACCATAAAAATCCAGGGCCATATTAACATCGTTGTCAACGTCGACCAAAAGTAGGCCAGATTGAGGCTGGCACGGCTGAACAGGTGCTCGGCCCAGAACACGGTGATTTTGCCCACCAGGGAGAGCAGACCGATGATCAGCGCCTGCTGCCAGAGGGAGAAGTTGCGGATCTTCTGGAACTGGAAGGCCGCCAGATAGGTGGTGATGGCCATGGCCATGGCCCGCACGCCGAGGGTGCTGCCGAGCAGCACATCCAGCAGCAGGCCCGCCACCCAGGCGGTGCCGACGTTGGTGCGGTGCGGCAACGCCAGCGCCCAGTAGATGAGCACCATGGCGAGCCAGTCCGGCCTGAAGGGTTCGAATTGAAAGGGAAGCGGCAGGATCGAGAGGCACAGGGCCAGCAGGATCGAGATCCAGATCCAGATCCTGCCGCTGGCGGGTTGCAGCATCAGCGTGTCGCCTCCGCCGCCGAGGTGGCCGTCGCCGCAGAGGGCGCCACCGCAGGCGTCATGGCCTCGTCGTCATGCACTTCCGGCTTCTTGTCGGTCCACAGCAGCAGCAGGTAACGCAACCTGTCCAGCGCCACCAGGGGCTTGGCCTCGATCTGGGCGAAGGGCTTGCCCTCCACGTAATCGGATCGGGTCACGGTCGCCACCGGATAGCCTTCCGGGAAGCGGCCGCCGAGGCCCGAGGTGACCAGCAGATCGCCGACCTGGACGTCGGTGTTGCGCGGCAGGTTGCGCAGCTCCAGCTTGTCCAGCTCGCCGCTGCCGGAGGCGATGGCGCGCAGATCGTTGCGCAGCACCCGTACCGGAATGCCGTGGCTGGAGTCGGTGATGAGCAGGACGCGGCTGGTGGTGGAACCCACGTGCAGTACCTGACCGACCACCCCCTGATCGTTGATCACCGGCTGGCCGTTATAGACGCCGTCCAGCGCCCCCTTGTTGATCAGCACCTGATGGCTGAAGGGGTCGGAATCCACCGACAGCAGCTCGGCTACCATCTTGCGGGACTCCTTGTGCACCGGCGACCCGAGCAGCTCACGCAGGCGCTGGTTCTCGTGCTCCAGCTGATCCAGCTTGAGCAGGCGGGAGCGCAGAGTGAACAGCTGCTGCTCCTGCTGCTTGGTCTGCTCAATCAGGCTGGACCGGGTCTGCACCTGGGTCGACATGGTGTCGAGCAGGGTACCTGGCGCATTGGCGATGTATTGCAGCGGACTGACGAGGGAACTCAGATAGACGCGGACGTGCGTGAACACACCGAAGCGGGAATCCGCGACGATGGCAGCGACAGAGATGATGACGGCGAGAAACAACCGTAACTGAAGCGAAGGGCCTCTACCAAAGATGGGTTTCATGAGTCGTCAAAAAAGAGCCGGCGCTCGGCCGGCTTTGGGTCTTATTCGTAGTGGAACAGATCGCCACCGTGCATATCGATCAGTTCCAGCGCCTTGCCACCGCCACGGGCGACACAGGTGAGGGGATCTTCAGCCACGACGACCGGGATGCCGGTCTCTTCCATCAGCAGACGGTCGATGTCTTTGAGCAGGGCGCCACCACCGGTCAGCACCATGCCGCGCTCGGAGATGTCGGACGCCAGCTCGGGTGGAGACTGCTCCAGGGCCACCATGACGGCGGAGACGATACCGGACAGCGGCTCTTGCAGCGCTTCCAGGATCTCGTTGGAGTTCAGGGTGAAGCTGCGGGGCACGCCCTCGGCCAGGTTGCGACCACGCACTTCGATCTCGCGCACCTCTTCGCCCGGGTAGGCGGAGCCGATCTCGTGCTTGATGCGCTCGGCGGTGGCTTCCCCGATCAGGCTGCCGTAGTTGCGGCGCACGTAGCTGATGATGGCTTCGTCAAACTTGTCGCCACCGATCCGCACGGACTGGGAGTAGACCACGCCGTTCAGGGAGATGATGGCCACTTCGGTGGTACCACCACCGATATCGACCACCATGGAACCTGTCGCTTCGGAGACCGGCAGGCCGGCACCGATGGCAGCGGCCATGGGTTCGTCGATCAGGTAAACCTCGCGGGCACCGGCGCCCAGCGCGGATTCCTTGATGGCACGGCGCTCGACCTGGGTGGAGCCGCACGGCACACACACCAGCACACGGGGGCTGGGGCGGAAATAGTTGTTGTCGTGAACCTGTTTGATGAAGTGCTGCAGCATCTTCTCGGTCACGTAGAAGTCGGCGATCACGCCGTCCTTCATCGGACGAATGGCGGAGATGTTACCAGGGGTACGACCCAGCATCTGCTTGGCGGCATGACCGACGGCAGCGACCGATTTGGCGTTCCCGCGCTCTTGGCGAATGGCGACAACTGAGGGTTCGTTAAGGACGATCCCTTGATCTTTTACGTAGATCAGGGTGTTGGCAGTTCCCAAATCGATCGACAGATCGTTGGAAAAGACGCCTCTGAGCTTTTTGAACATGGCTACGGGAAATCCTAAGAATTTGGAGGTGCAGAAAACCGGCTAACTTTACCAATGCCCACCCCAATGGGCAAGCGCTCAAACTGTCGCCAGTCAATCAAGCGCGACAAAAATGCGAGTCATCACTCACCCGCTCAGGCCGACAAACACTACGAAACAAGGAGATAAGATGCAGGCCTACCCCAAAGCGCCCCTCTCCCTGTCCCCATATCATTTTCAGGGCATCACTTCGCGGCGATAAATAATGCGATCGTTGCCCCGGCCCAGGCCGAAAATCGCCATGCCACCCAGACTGTCAGGGTCGGAAAGCCAGAGCGGTCGCCGCCCGGGTTGCTGTTCTGACTCGGGTTGCTTGCTCAGATCGATCCGGAAAGGAATGCGTACCGCCCTGTCCGGGGCTGCAAACTGCAAGGTGATGACACCATCCTTCGCCCTCTGGATCATGGCACCGGGGGCGATCGGGCCAAGACCGAGCCGGATACGAGTGTTGCCATCCAGCGCCAGATCGCCGCTTCCCCCATCGAAACTCTGGCTGCCATCGGTGAACTCGACGCCCCCATCTTGCAGGGAGAGCCTGGTACATTGGTCCGCCTTCATGGCATGCCAGGCGCCTGCCTCGTGATATTGCAGTTGCAGCGGCACCGCCAGCCCGGCCGTGGCCACCCCTTGGCGGGTGCCCGCCTGCACCCGACCGAAGTACGCCTCCATGGGCACCTCGTCGATGAGCCTGGCATTGCAACTGGCGCCACTGCATGACCCAGGCTGTCCGTCGTTGAAGTCGGGATTGGCGATCAGGGTCTGCTCACCATCGTTGTCCTTCATATAAAGGCCAAACGACAGGGCCCGATAGGGGCCGTCTGGCTGACCATCGGTGCGGCGGGCAAACTCGGTCGGCCCGTTGAAGTCGGCCTCCCCTTCCACCCAGGGCAGCGGCCCCAGACTGCGCAGCCGGGCGGAGAGCGACACCCCGTCCCTGTTGTTGGCCGCGCTCAGGTAGGCATCCCCCTTGGCAAACGCCCCTCGATAGTTTCGGGTTGTCTCGCCAAACTGATTGCGGGCCTGAATATTCAACTCCGCCAGGAAGGGTTGACCCATATAGGACCACTCACTGCAGGCGGGCACTATGTCACCGCTCACCAGATTGAAGTCCACCGGAATAAAGCGCCCCAACGGCACGCTGGTAGCGGGGGGTATGGTGTAGTTGAAATAACCTGCTGTCGGTGGCGTCGCCGTCATCCGGAACACCCCGACCTCGTTGACCGACTGACCGACGGGGTTGAGGTTGTTGCTGCCTTTCGCGTTTGAGTGGTCATAGCGGGGTGTGCCGACCACCGCCTCTTCCCCGGGTTTGGGCGCCACCAGCTCGCTGCCGAGGGCAATATTGGCCAGCACGAAGTTGGGAGTCGCCAGATTGCCGCTGCACAGGTCCTTGTCATCGTCCGCTTGCCAGGCCACCCCTTTGATATTCAGCTGGAATGCTTCGCCGGTCTTCTTGAACACCGGACAACTGGCATTCCCTGCCGCGCAGGTCCCCTGGGTGGGTGTGATGCAGAGCCCAACCGGGCGACTGACAAAGGCATCCGCCCCCGTCATCACCAGACCCGCGGTATCGCCGCTGCCATCGTGGCGGGCGTTGAGCTGCACCCTGCCCGCATCCGGATAGTTCACTTTCTTCAGCGTCGCCTTGCCCTGACTATCAAAGTTCAAGTTGATGAGCGTGCTCGCTGGCGAAGCCGCATTGGCGGCGTAAGTGGAGACAGGATTGCCATCTATCGTGACCTGGCTGCCAAACGCATTGGCATTCGGAGTGACATAAGTCCCCCAGAAGCCCACCGAGCGAGTGCCGGTAAAACCGGGCACACACTGTTGGGTCGCATCGTCTTTCTTGACTGCACTGATCACCACATCCTGTGGCTTGTTGGAATAGGTATCCAGCACATCGAACAGGAAGCCGCTGTCGGCAAAGTCCAGGGTACAGGCGGCAGGGCTCAGCGCCCCGCCCCCCGCCCGGCATAGTGTGGTGCTGAGCGGCTTGGTGGACGGCGTCGAGCCGCTTACCCCCACCGTCATGGCCGTCGCCAGATTGTTGCGTAGCTGCAGGCTGGTCGTGCCGCCGCTGAAATTCACTGTGGCTGTGTTGCCGCTGTAGCTCACCTGGCTGTCGGCTATCCAGCCGTTGCTGCCGTTTTTAAGCGGCGTCAAGGTGGCGCTTACCGGGTCAGTGAACAGCTGGCTGCAACTGTCGTTGGCGCAGGCCCGGATGGTGAGGGCTTCCGGGTTGCAGGTCAGGGCCTGGCCGGAGTGATCGAACTCGAAGTGATCGATCTGGGTGCCCACCGGATTGGAGTTGAGGGCGCAGATCCGGACGTTGTCGATCTGGTGGGCGTTGGTCGCATCCCCTGTGGAACCCGTCAGGGACAACATCAGATTCTCGGGAATGGCCGCCTGGCCGCTCTGACCCGCGGCATTGAAGCTGTCGATCAGGGTGCTGTAGCCGCCCCCCGTGTTGCGCTCCACCTTGACCAGAGACTGGCCGGTGATGCGCGAGTCTATGGTCAGTCGATAACGGTGAGGGCGATTGCTGTCCGAGCCGCTGTCCACGGTCGGCGACAGGCAGTTGCCGTTGGCGTTGTCGGCGCCGTTGTTGCAGGTGCCCTTGAGGTAGTTGTAGCCGCTGGTGCCCGAGCCAGATCCACGCACCACCACGGACTGCTTGCGCCGCCCCTTGTTGGTCGCCCCGCCTTCACCCGAGAAGTTGCCGTACTCATCTATGCCCACCCCGAGCCAGCCACCGGCAAAGCCGTTGACCTCTGGCTTGAAACCATACCCGAGGGGCCCGCCGAAGGCGCCCGGTTGGGGGGTCACCCTGGCATCCGAGAGCACCACCGCCATGCCGTCCGCCCCGTTGCCACCGTGGGCATACTGGTCGAACTCTATGGTCACCAGGTTGTTGGCGGCGGGGAAGAGCCGCTGGTAAGTCGCCGAGGTGGATTGGCGGGTGCTGGCCTGGGTCATGCCGAGCCGGCCATTGACGATGGCGGGGGTAAAGTTGCCGCTGCTGCGAGCCACCACCCAGTTGTTGCTGAGGGTGCTGGCGGAGAAGTCGTCGCTGAAACAGGCGAGCGGCACGGGAGGGGCCTTGTCATTGATCGCCGTGGAGCCAGTCATGAACAGGGAACGGCTGGTTGTTCTGCCGTTGATGATGCTGGAGCCATTCATGTTCAGAGCTTTATCCGAATACACCAGTCCATTGATAAGACTATTCCCATTCAAATTGATATCGGCATAGCCAAACAGCAGCACTGACCCCTGGTTGTCCGGATTGAGGCGTCCATCGTTCAAAGCGGCTTGCTCATTTACAAAAATGCGCACGGCGCCCTGCGTTTCGATCACACCTCCCTGGTTGATAGTCAAGCTGTCAATCCAGTAATCACCGGCAGGCAGAATGACCTTGGCCCCTCCGCCTATGGCAAGGCTCTCAATCCGATATTCATTACGGGCAGAGGAGAATGTCAGGGTACAGGCGCTGTAGAGACTGATCGCACCGAACTGATATTGGCTGGTACTGCCCATGGTCAACTGTTGCCCCGCGTTACAGAACCCCAAGCTGCCATCGTCGCCGGAACTGCTCAGGAAGCTGTTACCACCTGACGTAGACATCCCTCGGATGGAACGGTCGCTGATAGAGCAGAGCCGGCGAGAACCATTGGCGTTGTCACAACCATCCAATGGCATGCCGGAACCCTTATTCGAGTCGCAGAAATTCAATGCAGCACCTGCAGTGCCCGTTATTTTCGCCTGGTTGTTCTGGGTCAGCTTGGCAGCATCCTGACCAGTGCAGACCGCGTTGTTATTACCGCGGTGGCCCTGAACCACAGCCGGGAAATAGGTGTCAGTGTCGACGGTTTCGAACCCACAAGCCATACCAGACAGCATTGTTAAGACCAGCAACCAAAATCTCACGGCATCACTCCATCAAAGGCTTCCGCCACCAGGGTGCGGCTGACGGCAAAGCCCGGGTTGGCGCCCGCTGCCTCTGTACCACAGGTGCCCAGGCTGGTGAGTCGGTAGGTGGTGCTGGTCTCTCCCCCCTGAGTGGCCTGGATCTCGTTGCAGCTCACCGACACCCGGCACCCGCTCAGGCCGGGATCATTGTCAAAGACCCGGGACGCCGCCACCCTGGTGCAGGCGGCGGGCAACTCGGCGCCACTGCGATTGGGAAACAGCTGATAGAGGGCGATTTCCAGCCCGCTCTGGGCCGCCATCAGGGCTCGCACCCCGCGCAC
Organism: Aeromonas rivipollensis; assembly: GCF_037811135.1. NCBI lineage: Bacteria > Pseudomonadati > Pseudomonadota > Gammaproteobacteria > Aeromonadales > Aeromonadaceae > Aeromonas > Aeromonas rivipollensis. Next base: position 4,171,774 of record NZ_CP149130.1, read on the forward strand.
TTCCACCGTGTTCTTCTCGCCGCTGTCTACCAGGAAGCGGCCCATGGCCGCCGCCAGCAGGGCCATGATGACGATGACGAAGAGGGCGACCATGATGGCGCTGCCACGCTGGGGCGCCAACCTGCGGGGAGGCCTAGGGAACATTGAGCGTCTCCAGCTTGTGGTTGAAGAGAACGCGCTCTCCGCGCTGCTCTAGCTCCATCCGAAACCCAACCTCGCTCTGGCTGAAGGCGGCTGGCTCACGGTAGAAGTAATAGGGCGCAGGGCGGACATACTCGGCCATCAGGACCGGCGTGATCCCGTGAAAGTCAGTGCCTATGGCGGCGCTGGCCCGGGTCAGGGCGGCATTCATCACGCAGTAGCGCACCTGTTGGCGGGAAAAATAGATGCGCTGCCCCGGCGACTCCTTGGTGAAGGCGCCATCCACCGTCAGCGGCAAGGCTCCCGAGACAGGGCTGCCCACCGAAATAACCCTGGCCACGCAGTTGCCATGGAGGCACCCCTGCTCCAGGTTGAGTGCAGGATCGGCAAGGGGGTAGATGATGGCCTCGTCGTCTTCCCGGGGCAGCACCTCGGGCTCCACTATGGTGAGCCCGCCGCTGGCCGCTGAGCCCAGATAACGGCTGGCGGTGGCAATGGGCCAGAAGCGCAGGCAGGCCCCCTGATCCAGAGGGTTGCCCACCGCATCCTCGATGCGCACCGAGCCCGGCACCGCATCGCGCAGCTCGCGGTTGAGCCGCTCCAGGGCGAAGCGGGCATCGCTCATCAGCTGCTCCCGGCGACTGGCATCCCCGTAAATCTGGGTGCCGATGCCGATAAACTGGCTGGTAAAGGTGGCCATGACCCCGAGCAGCAGTATCACCATCACCAGTTCCACCAGGGTGAAGCCCCGTGCCCGCCCAGGTCGGACGTGGTAACGGGTTGTGGTAACGGATGCGTCATCGGACGCGGCATAACGGGAATGCGCCTTGTCCATCAGTAATTCCCCCGGTAGAGGGTGAAAGCCAGCTCGCTCTGATCCGGCAGGCGCACTGTCAGGGCGATGCGCTTGCCGATGGACTCGGCCCCCAGGCCTGAGCTCCCGAACAGGGTATCCGGGGTGACGGCGATCCTGACCTGATAGTGGCGATACTCCTCGTCGCTGACGCCCTCGGCATTCGTCTGGGTAAACTGGTTGGCGTCCACCCAGTTGCCCGCGGTATCGAAGTCATCCACGTCGTTGAACTCGAAGGGGCGCCTCTCGCCCCCATCCGGGCCGTAATCGGCGACCGGGGTGCAGGCGGGATAGGTCACCGCAGGGGTGCCGACTGTCTCGCCGCAGCGAAAACGGCCACCATTGTGATCCGAGTGTTCATCGAAGGATTTTTGCAGCACCTCGCCGAGGATCCGCTGGGCCAGCTGGGCGCCCCGCACCTGCTGCACCGGATCCACCCCCTGGGGGGCCTGATTGATCAGCAGACCCAGAATGCCGGTCAGGGCGATGGCCAGCAGCACAATGCCGACCACGAATTCGATCAGGGTGAAGCCGCGACGGGCCTTAAGGGAGGGCATGGATATAACCTTCCGGCTCGATACGCAGCCGGGCGCTCTCCTGCCCGCTGCTCACCACCAGGTTGCAACCAGTGACGCAGGTGGACGGTGAGAGCGGACGGCCGCTGCGTTTGTCGAAAAAGAAGCTGCCTTGCGGCAGGGAGATGTCGCCGGAGGCTGTGACAACGCGCCCCCGGCTCTGCTCGTCAGCACTCCATTTCGAGATGGGCTTGGCCACGCAGTTGCCCGTCTGGGTCAGGTGAGCGAAGCGGCCCTGCTCCAGCACCAGCTGGGTGCAGCGCGCCTCCCCTTCATGCATGTTCATGGTCTGCACCAGCCGCAGCCGGGTCACCAGCTCATCGCGCAGGGTATGGGTTTCAAAGCCGCCTTTGCCCAGCCACTTGGGCACGGCAAAGGCGGCCAGAATCCCGAGCAACAGGATTACGATCACCAGTTCTATCAGGGTAAAACCATCACTTCGTGCCGTCATGACACAGCACTCCTTGGAAGGAAGATGGAGAGAGTACCTCCCTCCATCTTGATTGAGATTGACCTTACTTACAGGCAGTCACTTCAGAGGTCGGCAGAGAGCCTGAAGAAGCCTCTGTATAGGTAACGAAGCAGTCTTGGGCGGTGGAGCTGGCTGAAACGCCAGCCGGGAAAATCCGGATACTGCTGGATACCGGGGTACCAAAGCTCCAGTCACCAGAACTCAACTCCAGCACCTTCTCAAGATCATCCTTGGTCGCCTTGGGATAGCCGTAGGCAATGTTCACGCTGACGTTATTGCCGACATCCAGTGTCTCGGAAGGAGCCGTGTCCTTGCCAGCGATAACGGCCTTGCTATATACCATGGCACCGGCAGAATTCAGCGAGCCCTCAACCCCTTTCAGGGTGGAAGTACGCGCATCATCCTGCAGATTCAGGAACTTGGGCGCGGCGGTGACCGCCAGAATGCCCAGGATGATGATCACGATCACCAGTTCGATCAGGGTAAAACCCGCCTGCTTTTTCATTACGTTTTCCTCGGTTTATCAATTGATATTGGTAGTCACCTGGCCGGAGGCCGGGCGGTAACTGAAACTCATGTAGGCATCGGTGCTCCCTTGCGGGTCCTGATAGCGCCCATCACTTCCCTTGCTCAGGCTGTTGACCAGATAGTAACGGCAGACCGAATCCAGTCCATTGTTGCTCACCGTGGCATAGAACTTCAGGTCATTGCCGCTACCGCGCACCTCGTCAAAGTTGGCAGTAGCCTTGGGAGGATTCTGCAACAAGCCCTCCCAAATATTGAGACAGCGGGCCGCCGTCAGATTGGCCGGATCCACATCGGGAGCGCCGCTCGCCGCCGTGTCCATGGGATAACCGGGGGAGAGCTCGCCATTGCTGACCTGGCTCTCGGTCGGCGTGGTCAGATAGAAACGGGAACCGTCATACAGCACAGTGTTGAGGCTGTCCTGCCTGGCACGCCCCTCGGCTTCCCACTGGGCCCGCACCAGGGAGACCGCTGTGGCAAAGCCGCCCGATACCCCTTCCACGCTGGCCTTCTTCGCCTCGTCGGTCACGTCGAGAAAACGGGGCAAGGCGGTGACGGCCAGGATCCCCAGAATCACGATAACGATCACCAGCTCGATCAGGGAAAAACCGGCCATCTGACCTGGTCCCTGGCCGGCGCTCACTCTCTTTGCTGCCATGCTGCCTCCGTAATGTTCCGCATTATTTCATGCAGATAGAAAAAAATCATGTGGCTGAAGCACTTGAGAGATCGACTCAAGGCTTCGCCAGTACCCGGCCATCGCTGAAACGGTAGAACAGCCAGTGCCCTTCCCAACCAAACTCGCAGCCGTCCCCATCCTGGCTGGCGAGTGCCTGCCAGGACGGCAACCCCGGGTCCTCGGGGCCGATCAGCCTCAGCCAGAGCTGACGGCAGTTGGCGGAGGGTGACTGCAGCGGCAGCACCGCCAGCGGCCAGCCCCGCCCATCGAACTGCCAGGCCACCCCCTCCGCATGCAGCACCTCGGGGCGCCGCTCATCGAGCCAGCGCCCGTGCAGTCGCTGGGCCCGCTCGGCAAATTGCTCCCCCAGCAGGCTCAGGCTGACCGCCAGCGCCTCTTCCCTGTGGCTGCGATAGCTCAGGGCCAGGGTGGCAATGATGACCAGCAGCAGGACGCAGGCGATCAGCCGCCTGTAGCCTCCCAGCCAGCGCTCATCCTGCTCGGACTGTCTGCTCATCCACGCCTCTCTAGCCGTAATCCTGTACAGATGGCGCACATCATCTGCAGCCACACATCACTGGCCGCGAACCGCACGCATCATGCCCCCCATCAGGAGGAGTGAAGATGCTGAACCACATCATTGGCCGCGAACGGCCCTCATCATGTCCCACATGGGCGTAAAGATACCGAGCGCCAGCACCAGCACCATGACGGCCACTATGCCGATCAGGATGGGCTCGATGCGGGCGGTGAGGCTCTTGAGGTCATAATCCACCTCCCGCTCGTAGTATTCGGCCGCCTCGTGCAGCAGCTCGTCCACCTGGCCCGTCTCTTCCCCCACAGCGATCATCTGCATCACCAGAGGGGTGAACAGGCCGCTGGCACCGGCGGTGCGCAGCAGGCTCTCGCCCCGCTCTATGCCCGCCCGCATGTCGCGGATCTGCCCCGCCATATAGGCGTTGTCTACCGCATCGGCCACCAGGGTCAGCGCAGTGTTGAGCGGCACCCCGGCCTTGAGCATCATGGAGAAGCTGCGGGCAAAACGGGCCAGCAGGGAGCGCTCTATGATGGTGCCGACTATGGGCAGCCTGAGCTGCCAGCGATGCCAGGTCAGCTTGCCCTGGGTGCTGGCGACCCAGCGACGCCAGCCAAACACCATGCCCGCCAGGATGGCCAGCAGCAGCCACCAGTAGTGGACGAAGAAGTGGGAGGTGGCGAGCAGGATCCGGGTCGCCAGCGGCAGCTCGACCCCGAACTTGGCAAACATGCCGGCGAACACCGGGATCACCATGATGTTGAGGATCACCATGGCGATGCCGATGGCCATCATCACGAAGCTGGGGTAGCGCATGGCGGTCTTGATCCGCTTGCGGGTCTCCAGCTCCAGATCGAAATAGTTGGCGAGCTGCAGGAAGGCCTCCTCCAGCTGGCCGGTGTTCTCGCCGACATGGATGATGGCGACGAACAGGCTGTTGAACACCTTGGGGTGCGTCTGCATCGAGCTCGACAGCGGCCGCCCATTGCCGAGATCCTCCCCTAGGGCGTGCAGTGCCCGCTTGAGGGGCTTGCTGTGGGCGCTATCCTCCAGCCCGGAGATGGCGCGCAGTATGGGAATGCCTGCCCGGGTCAGGGCATACATCTGGCGGCTGAACACCACCAGCTCTTCGAGTTTGACGCCCCCCTCCAGCAGCAGCGACCAGTCGATGCCGGCCGCTTTCGCCTTGCCCGCTTTGAGCTCGGTGGGCATCACGCCGCGGCGCATCAGCTGCTCGGCGGCGGCCAGCTCGCTGGCGGCCTCCAGCACGCCGCTGACGGCGTTGCCCTGGCTGTCGCGCCCCTTGTAGTTGAAGCTGCCCATGGCTTATCCCAGATCCTCGGCCAGCCTGAGCACCTCATCCACCGAGGTGATCCCCTCCCGGGCATAATCGAGCGCCGTCAGGGCCAGGGGCCTGTAGTGCTCGTGCTCGCGTGCCGCCCGGGCAAAGCCCTCCGCATCGTTGCGGCGCAGGGCATCCATCATGGGTTGATCCAGCTCCAGCAGCTCGTAGACCCCGATCCGGCCCGAATAACCGGTGAAGTTGCAGCTCTGGCAGCCACGCCCCTTGCGATAGAGGTGCTGGCCGGGTTCCTCGCCGGAGAGGACGGACAGCCAGGTGGCCTGCCCCTGGTCCGGCGCCGTCTCGCAGGCGCAGTGTTCACACAGCCGTCGCACCAGGCGCTGGGCCACCACGGCCCGCAGGGCGCTCGCCACCAGATAGCCTGGGGCCCCCATGTCGATGAGGCGCAGGGCGCTGGTGACGGCGTCATTGGTGTGCAATGTGGTCAGCACCAGATGGCCTGTGATGGCGCCGCGCAGGCCTATCTCCACCGTCTCGTTGTCCCGCATCTCCCCCACCAGCAGGATATCGGGATCCTGACGCAGGGTGGAACGCAGCACCTGGGAGAAGGTGAGGCCTATCTTGGGGTTGACCTGCACCTGGTTGACCCGCGGCAGCCGGTATTCCACCGGGTCTTCCACCGTGATGATCTTGTGGCTGGCCTGGTTGAGCTCGGAGAGGGCGCCGTAGAGCGTCGTGGTCTTGCCGCTGCCGGTGGGGCCCGTCACCAGTATCATGCCGTGGGGGCGCTTGAGCTGGCGCCGGAAGCGGCTCAGGATGGCCGGCGGCATGCCGGTTTCCGCCAGCGACAATATGCCGGAGGATTGGTCCAGCAGTCGCATCACCACGGATTCACCGTACTGTACCGGCATGGTGGACATACGCACATCCACGTCCCGGCCGCGCACCTTCATGGCGAAACGGCCATCCTGGGGCAGCCGCTTCTCGGAGATGTCGAGCCCGGCCACCAGCTTGAGGCGCAGCACCAGCGCCTGGGCGATGCGTACCTCGTTCAGTATGTTTTCGTGCAGCACGCCGTCGATGCGCTGGCGGATGCGCAGCACCTTCTCGTCCGGCTCTATGTGGATGTCGGAGGCCCCCACCTGCACTGCGTCCTCGAACAGGGATCGCAGCAGCTTGGCCACGGTCGCCTCCCCCTCGTCACCGGCCCCGAGATTGCTGGAGCCCAGCTCGAAACCGGCGTCCTGATACTCTTCGTGCAGCTGCTCGGCGAAGCTCTCTATCTCCCGGGTGCGGCGATAGAGGCGGTCGAAATACTCCAGCAGCTGGCCTTCCCGCGCCACCGCCAGCACCATTTCGCGGGGGCTGAGCAGGGCGGCGATGGCATCCAGGGCGCTCAAGTCGGCGGGATCCGACATGGCCACTGTCACCTTGTTGTCGCTGAGGTTGACCGCCAGGGCGCGATAACGGCGGGCCTGCACCTCGGGCAACAGGGTCACGGCCGAGGCGTCTATGGTGAGGTTATTGAGATCGAAGAAGGGCACGTCCAGCTGGCGGGCGAGGAACTGCAGCAGTTGCACCTCGCTGATGAAGCCGAGATCGATGAGGGTGGTCCCCAGCTTGCGCCCGGTCTGACGCTGCTGCTGCAGGGCGAGCTGCAACTGATCATCCGAGATGATCTGCTCCTGTACCAGCAGGTCGCCGAGGCGCATTTTCAGTCTGGGTTGTGCCATTGTTGCTCCGATTCCTGTGATTGCACGTCATTCAAAACTGTTGCCACATTCGATGGCGAATTGGGTACCAGAATCCGTCACCTCGTCCGATTACGCCGCTGCGCGGCTAATCGAACCCAGGGGTTGTTGTGTCAAGGCGCCAGCTCGGCGATCCGTTGTTCCAGCCAGCGGGTCGATGCCTCGCCAAGATTCCCGTGCAATTGGGCATTGCCATAGGCATCCAGCGCCCGCTGGCGGTGGCCCTGACCATCCTCCGCCACCCCCAGCCCCAGCCACCAGCGCCCCTGGTCCGGCTGCTGGCGCAGCAGCTTGACGTAGAGCTCGGACGCCTGGGCCGGCTGGCCCAGCTCCTGGGCGAGCCCCGCCCAGGTGGCGTAATAGTCCAGATTGGCGGCCAGGTCCGGCTGATAGCCGGTGAGCCAGTCCAGCGCCTTCTGGCGATCGCCGCCGCTGATGGCCACCCGGGCCAGCAGCAGCCGCAGGTCGGCCTGCGCCGGATCCAGCCTGAGCCCCTCTTCCAGCACCTGGCTGGCCTCGGTCAGCCGACCCTCGCCGTAGAGCAGGCCCGCAAGCTGCTCGCGCGCCCCCTGATTGTGCGGATCATGGACCAGCACCTGGTAATAGTTGTCCTGGGCCTCCCGCATCTGGCCCTTGGCCATGGCGGTAGTCGCCTTGCGCTCGGCCAGGGCCGCCAGCTCGGGCTCGGAGAGATCCACCGTCTCTATCTTCAGCACGCCGGGTTTGCGGGGAGCGGCGGCCGCCTCCTGGGGGGCCGCCTCCTGCTCTGCGGCCAGCTCGGCATAAAGATCCGGCTGCAACTCTTCGTCGCTCGGCGTGAGCTCATCCTCCGGCGGCGTCTCGGCCAGGGCCTCGGACGCCGGGGCCTCGTCGGCGAGCGCCTCGGTCGCGGAAGATCCCTCTGCCACCTCGGCAGGCGCGCTGGTCCTTGTCACTGCGGCCACTGGGGCGACATCCTGAGCGACAGCCCCGGAGGCGGCCCCCTGGGGCTCGGGGGGCGTGGCGACCACCTCGGTGGCAGAAGAGGCAGGCTGCGCCTGGCTCGCCGGGGCGAGCTCGGTCGTCGATTGAACCGTCGGCTGCGCCGTGCGCTGGCTCTGCTGCCAGTAGATCCAGGTGCGCCAGCCGAGGATGGCCAGCGCCAGGGTGCACAGCAGGGTCAGCACCAGCATCCACCACCCCTGCTGACGCACCGGCGCCACATAGACGGCGGCGCCTTCGGATCCTGGCTGGCGTTGCTCCAGATCTTTCAGCATCTGATTGATCACGCTCATGACCAGACTCCATAGGCCAGGGCAGTGCCCAGCAGCAGCAACAGGGGCCACCAGCGCACGAATGAGCCACCACGGGCGTCATCGGTATCGCGAATGGCGAGGCGCACCAAGGCGCTGTCGATCCGCCGAGTCCCGCGGCCGTAGGCCAGCATCAGGCACTTCTGGGCCAGCACGTTGATGAGCCGCGGAATGCCGCGGGATGCCCGCCACAGCAGGCGCAGGGCCAGACCGCCAAACAGCGTCGCCCCGCGATAACCCGAGACGTGCAGCCTGTGCTCCAGATAGGCCCGGGTTTCGTCGCACCGCAAGGGGCGCAGGCAGTAGGAGAAGCCGATGCGCTGGCGCAACTGGCGCAAGTGGGGCCGGGCCAGCCGGACATCCAGCTCGGGTTGGCCGAACAGCACTATTTGCAGCAGCTTGCTGGACTCGGTCTCCAGGTTGCCGAACAGGCGGATGGCCTCCAGTGTCTCGTCCGGCAGGGCCTGCGCCTCGTCGATCAGCACCACCACCCGGCTCCCCTGCTGGTGCAGGGCGATGAGGTGGCGATGGATGCGATCCGTGAGATCCAGCTCGCTGTCTCCCTGCACCGCCAGCCCCAGCTCCAGGGCCAGGGCGGTGCGCAGCTCACCCGGGGTGAGGTGGGGGTTGGGCAGCCAGGCCAGGCGCACCGGGCACACCTCGGAGCCGAGCTCGCTCAGCAGCTTGCGGCAGAGCAGTGTCTTGCCGGTGCCCACCTCGCCGGTCACCTTGATGAAACCCTCCCCCTGTGCCAGCGCCCAGTTCAGCACCTGCATGGCCTCCTCGTGGGGAGGCAGGCCGTAGTAGAAGCCGGTATTCGGGGTCAGGCCAAAGGGGGCCTCCTGCAAACCGAAATGGTTCAGGTACATGTCCCCTCCCAGTCCCCGTCACGGCCAACGCCGATCAGGCCGAAGGAGAACACCTGCAAAACAACATGGTTCAGGTACATGAGTCGTCACCGGCCCGGGGGCCTGTCGTGGCACCGAGCCACAGGCCGTATGGAACAAGGCCAATCGCATGCTGGTTCATGGCTTAGCCCTTGGGCGGATACCATTTGTCGAGCAGCTCGGAGGAGCGTTGCAGCTCCTTCTGCCAGGTGTCTTTCTCCACCACTGTCGGCTTGAGCAGGATCACCAGCTCGACCTTTTTGGTGCTCTCCCGGCGGTTGGTAAAGGCTTCGCCGACCCAGGGAATGTCCCCGAGCAGCGGCACCTTGCTGACGATCTCCTGCTTGTCGGTCTTCATCAGGCCGCCGATGACGATGATGTCGCCGTTGTTGGCCTGCACCACGGTATCCGATTCACGAATGGAGCTCTTGGCGAGCGGCAGCACCAGGGGATCCGCAGTGCCGACGTTGATGGTCTTGCTCTGCTCCTCGGTGTCGATGACGGAGGGGTGGATGTGCAGCAGCACCCGGCCGGCCTCGTCGATCTGGGGGGTCACGTCCAGGGCGATGCCGGAGAAGAAGGGGGTCAGCTCCACGTTCGGCGTCACTATGGGCGCCGAGTTGCCCGAGGTGGTGGTAGTGGTCGAGGCGTTGGTGACGAAGTATTCGTCCGTCCCCACCTTGATCACCGCCTTCTGGTTGTTGGTGGCGGTGACGCGCGGGCTCGAGAGGGTGTTCACGTCCCCCTGGGTCTTGAGCAGGCTGACCGCCACGTTGAAGTTGCCATCCGAGATGGTGAAACCGGCGCCGCCCCCCAGGGCCCTGAAGATCTGGTTGGGGGTCGAGGCGATGGGGCTGTCGAGCAGGGAGCCGCCCCCCGTGATGCCCTTGTTGCCGTCCCAGCTGGCGGAGAGACCGCTCCAGTCCACCCCCTGCTCGTACCCCTCGTTGAGGGCCACTTCCAGGATCCGCGCCTCCAGCACCACCTGGCGCTTGAGGTGTTCACCGGACTGATCCAGGAACTCGCGCACCGCCTTGAGCTCTTTCGGATAGGCACGCACAGTGATGAGCCCGGCCTGGGGACTGGTGATGACGGCCCGGCCCTCGCCTGTGCCTATCAGGGTCTGCAGGGCGTCTCGCAGATCGCTCCAGTAGTCGTTGTTGCTGTCCGTCTCGATCCGGGTGCCATTGCTGTTGTTGCTGTTGCCGTTGTCCCCGTTGGAGGAGCCGAGGTTGTTGTTGCCGTTGTTATTGTTGCCGCTGCTGTCGAAGTTGTTGTTGCCGTTATTGTTGTTGTCGTTGGCCGTCACCCCGCCGGTACTGACCGAGGTGCGGGAGAGGCCGCGGCGGGCCATCATCAGATAGTTGACCGGGATTGTCTCTGTGCGAAGGCCCGCCGGATAGACGTGAAACACGTTGCCCTTGCGCTGCACATCGAAGCCGTACATGTCACCGACCGTGGCCAGCGCCTCCTGCAGGGTCACGTCTTTCAATTCCACCGAGATGGCACCGGCCACCCCGGGATGGACGGCGACGCTGTAGCGGGAGCCCTTGAACAGGGAGCCGAAGAACTCCACCGCATCGACATCATGGGCCGCGATGCGCAGCCGTTTCTCCGGAACGGCCAGGGGCTGCTGGGGGCGATTGAGCTGCAGCAGTTCGCTCTGCACCGAGGGAGGCAGTGTGGTCAGCGGCGCGGTCGGGGTCTGCTCCTTCATGGCTTGCTTGAGGGCGTCTTTGGCCTGCACCGGTTCTGGGTGCTGATAGCTGGTACAAGCCGCCACCGCCAATGCGAGGGGAAGCAGACAGAAATGGTGTTTTTTCATGTTATTGGTGCACCTGACTCGCAATGAAACTCGACAAACCTGGCCCGCAGCATCCCGCGCGGAACCGACTTCACATCCGGATCTTGCTGCCAAACAGGGTCAGTGTCTGACGCTTGCCCGCCTTCTCCAGTACCACGGCATCGGCGCTGATGCCCACCAGCAGGAAACCGTCTATCCGCTGCCCCACCCGATAGCTCTGACCGTTGAGCACCGCCAGCGCCGGTCCGTTGCCCAGAATGACGCTCTGCAACCTGGGCAGACCGTCTCCCTTACTCGGGCTCGCCGCCGCGCCGCTGCCGGCCAGGGGAGCGGTCGGATCCTGCAACACCTCCGCCTGAGCCAGCGGGCCCAGCAGGCAGCACAACAATGTCAGCCACTTAGCCACGAATGAACTCCTTGCTGGTGCTCAGGGTGTAGATTTCCATCTCCACCGCCGCCTTGGGGTACTCGACCACCCTGTAGTCGAACCCTTTCCAGTAGAAGTGGCGAGGCAGGGCCTCCAGCGCCTTCAGGTACTGGTAGACATCGAAATAGCCCCCCTCCAGCTGGAGCCGGATCCCGTGCTTGAACAGGTTGGCCTTCTGCTCGCCGGCCATCAGCGGCTCGGGCTTGAGGGAGGTGAGCGCCAGCATATGCAGGTTGGCGGAGCGAGACAACAAGGCTTCCAGCACGGCCGGCATCTCGTGGGCCGGGATCAGATCCACCGTCTGGGCCTTGAGCTCGGCGTCCAGCCGACCGAGGGACGCCTCCACGCCGGTCAGCTGCTGGCGCACCTGGGCATTCGGATCCCGCCCCAGCCGGGCCTGCTTGCCCTGATTCTCCAGGGTCAGGATCTCCAGATCCCGTTGCGCCGCCGTCAGCGCCTGCCGCTCCTGGCTCAGCCGGGTGTCGGCGGCATCCAGCCAGCCGTAGATCCCGGCCGCCCCCAGCAGAATGATGCCCGTCAGCAGGATCAAGACCCGCTCTCGCAGGCTGAGGGCGGCCACGCGCTGTGCCCAGGCCCGCCACTGTGCCGTCATCTCCATCATGGGGTCTCCCGTGCTATGCCGCTGAGCTGGAAGGCCAGCTGGCCTGCCTTGTCCCGGCTCAGGGTCAGCTCGCCAAACTGCTTGCCCGCCAGGGACGGGGTCTGCTTGAAGCGGTTCACCCAGGCAGGCACATCCTGACTGCGCTCGGCCACCCCGGAGAGATTGATGTGCCCGTCACTTATCTCGATCCGTTGCAGGGAGAGGCGGGCATCCCGCAGACGGGCCAGATCAGCCATCACGCTGGCGTAGCCCTGGGATTTTTGCAGGGAGAGGCTGCCGAGCTGGCGTATCAGCCCCTGCTTGGCAGTCAGCTCCTCACGCTTGTTGACCAGCTGCTGTTGCAGCTGACCGTCCGCCTGATGACGCGCCAGGGCGGCATCGAGCCGTGATGCCTCACTGCGCTGCACATCGAGCAGCGCACGCACCTGGGCCAGCTCACGGTCGACGCCCCGCTGTTGCCAGCCATAGAAAAAGGTGGCCGCAACCAGCAGCAGCAGGCAGCCGCCCCAAACCAAGGCCATCTGATTGAGGCTGGCCCACAGGCGCCTTGGCCTGAATTCGGCGCCATAGAGGTTGATATGGTGTTTCATCCTTCGCTCCTGCCAAGGGCGGCCCCGTAAGCGGAGAGATACTCGACGCCAGCGAGCACCGCCTTGTTGGCCATGGCGGACACCGGGAAGCCGAACGCCTGCTCCAGGTGGCGCACCAGGGTGCCGATGAAGGGGGAGCCGATGGCGAGCTGCATCTGGCCCGGCTCAGGCAGCTTGAGCTGACCCGCCAGGTAGTCGAGGGAGCGCTGGATCTCCAGCGTCAGCCCGTCGAGCATCCCCTGATCGGGCTCATGGGCACCGGTGAGGCTGACAAAGCCGCGCAGCGGGCGCGAGAAGCAGAGACCTCCCCGATAAAAGACCAGCAGTTGCAACTCCTGCCCCCTGGGCTGCCAGAGCAGCATGCGCACCGTCTGGTCCGCCTCGTAGAGGGCCGTCATGGCCAGCTCGTCGCTGACGATGGCATCCAGGGTCGCCACGCCGTTGACCGCGTCCGCCAGCTGCTGCACCCGGCTCTTGGGAACGCAGATCACGTTGATCCTCGGCCGGCCCGCAGGGGGAGTCGGCAGATCCACATAGTCCATGGCGAGCTGCAACACGGGTTCGTTGACGAAATCCTTGATGGCCCAGGGCAGGGCCCCCGCCATCTCGGCGTCGGGCACGGCGGGCTTGTCGATCTGGATCTGCTGATAAAGGCTGGCGGCCAGGGCCACCCTCACCTTAGACTTGGCCAGGCCATGCTGGGCAAACAGCTCCCCCATGGCCTTGGGCCAGTCGTTAGGGCCATTGATGGCGCGACTGGTAAAGATGGGGACGGGTTCCACACAAGCCAGCAGGATGCGATCGCTGGCCAACAGGAGTCCCACCTGATGGCTGGGGGGCGAACGTCGGAAAAGTGACTTCATCGAGACCTGGACCTGGCTGCATGAAACGGACTAAACCTTAACATAAACAGGCCATTAGCCTCCATATTTATGACAAACGATGCTTTGACCGCCAAGCAGGCGTCCTTAGGGGATGCCATCCTGGCCCCCGCCCAGCTCCCCTCCCCCCTGCACCCCGTCCACCACCCTCTGCTGGATGCCCAGGGCGTGCGGCTCTGGTGCAAGCGGGATGATCTGATCCACCCGACCCTCTCCGGCAACAAGTGGCGCAAGCTCAAGTACCACCTGCAACAGGCGCAGGCGCAGGGCAAGACCCACCTGCTGTCGTTTGGGGGGGCCTACTCCAATCACATCCACGCCCTGGCGGCGGCCGGACTCAGATCCGGGCTGCGCACCACGGGCATCATACGCGGTGAAGCCGTCACCGTCAGCAACGCAACCCTGAGTGCGGCCAAAGGCTGGGGAATGGATCTCGTTTTTGTGGACCGCCAGAGCTATCGGCGGCGCCAGGATCCGGACTGGCTGGCCCAGTTCGAGGCACCGGACACCCTGATAGTGCCGGAAGGGGGCAGCAGCCCGCTCGCCATCCCCGGGGTGGCCGAGCTGGTGGCCGAAGTGCCCTTCTCGCCGGATCTCTGGGTGCTGCCCTGCGCCAGCGGCGGCACCCTGGCGGGGCTCATCGCGGGCAAGCGGGAAAGAGAGCAGATCCTCGCCATCGCCGTGCTCAAGGGGGGCGCCTTCCTCCACGATGAGGTGTGCCGGCTCAACCCGGCGGCGGCCACCACCGACGGCTGGCGGATAGCCCAGGAGCACCACGACGGCGGTTACGCCAGGTTCAGCCCGGCCCTGTGGCAGTGGGTGCAGGCCTTCAGCGCCCACACAGGCCTGCCGCTGGAGCCCATCTACAGTGGCAAGGCGATGTGGGGACTGTTTCGGGAGCTGGCCGCGGGCCGGATCCCCCGCGGCAGCCAGGTGATCTTCATCCACACCGGCGGCCTGCAGGGGCTGGCGGGCCTCAGGGAGCAGGGCAGGCTGTAGGCCAGGGCGATTCAGGAGCCCGGAGAGGGGTCGGGTCGGCCACTGAACCAATCGGGCCCGTCAGGCGGGCATCAGCAGCCGCTCTGGTTCGGCGAACCAGGGCCCCTGGCCAGCGTGCACGCCGAGGTGGCGCAACATCTTCCACTCGTCGCCACTCTCCACCCCCACCGCAATCACCCGGGCCTGGGTATTGGCACAGCCCCCCACCAGGCTGCGCACCGCCATCTGGTTGACCTGACGAAGGTGGATCTCCCGCACCAGGCTGGGATGCAGCTTGAGGAAGTGGATCTCGAACTCCTTGATGTACTGGGTGCTCACCACATCCTGGCCGGCGTGATCTATGGCCAGTCGGCACCCCAGCATGCGCAGCGCCCGCAGTGGCCGCTTGAGCGCCTCGTAGTGACGGGTCACCTGGGACTCGGACAGTTGCAGTATCAGCCCCTCATTGATGCTGCGCGGCAGCTGGAACAGCTCGAAGAAGAGCTCTCGCTGGAACTCTCGGTTGAGCAGGTTCTGGGCGCTGAGGGAGAGGCTGACGGGGCAGCTCGACTCCGGTCGCTGGCGCAGCAGGCGCAGGGTCTGGGTGACCACCAGCCGGTCCAGCGGCAGCAGCAGGCCGGCCTTCTCCGCCATGGGCATGAAGACCCCCGCCTGCAACTCCCGCCCCTGCTCGTCATGGAGGCGGATCAGCAGCTCCTGTTGCAGCACCACCTGATCCCGCTCCTGCTGCACAGATTGCAGATAGAAGGAGATCCCCTGCTCCTCGATGCGACGGTTGATCAGGGTGCGCCAACGCACAGTCCCCTTGTTGCTCGCCTCCTCGTCCAGGGACTTCTCGTAGAGGAACCAGCCGCTGTGGCCCTGCAGCCGCGCGCTCTTGAGCGCCAGTTCGGCCTCTTCCTGCACCTTGAGCAGGGAGTCCTCTGCCTGATAACAGACGGCGCCGAGGTAGACGGCCGTCTCCAGATTGACCGACTCGGGCCAGTGCAGCCGCTGCAGGCTCTTGAGCAGCTGGCTGGCGCCGTCCACCATCTCGCTCTCGGACATGTTGGGCAGCAGCACGGCAAAGACCTGGCCGGCGTAGCGGGCCTGCAGGGCGCCGCTGTGCTTGCGCACGAAGGTACCGATGGAGGCGCTCGCCTCCATCAGCAGATCCTGGCTCGGGCGTCCGCTCAGCTCGGGATCCAGCTCCTCCAGCCCCGCCAGCTCGATCAGCAGCACGCCGCCGCTGATCACGCTCGCCTCCATGATGGCGTTTTCCAGACGGTTGTCGAAGAAGAGGCGGTTGCCTATGCCGGTCGTCTTGTCGACGAAGGCGTTGCTGCGGATGAAGTTGTCAAACCGGCTGCGCTCCTTGCGGGCATCGGCCAGCTCGGCCAGCAGATGGGTGAGGGCCTGGCTGGCGGAGAGGGGCCACTCGTCGGCGGGATCATGGGCCAGCTTGGTGAGCTTGCCATCCAGGATCAGCTGGGCCCGCTCCGCCAGCAGCTCGGCACCGCGCAGCTGCTGACGCAGCCAGCGGATCGAGTACCAGAGGCCGAACACCACTATGAAGACCCCGAGGGAGATGCCGAACATGGCCTGCATGGAGTACTCGAACTCCTTGAAGGGCCTGTCCAGCTTGAACTCGGCCTGCATGCCGACCTGATTGGGAATGGCCTTGCTGTAGGGGATCAGCAGACTCTCGTCCGTCTGCTGCTGCACATCGCGAAACCAGTAGACCCGCTGGCTGTCCTGGCGGATCTCCAGCTCGACCACGTGGGAGGCCCGCAGCAGGGAGGGCAGCCAGCGGGCAAGGGCCTGCTGATCGTCGGTCACCCCCAGCTGCTTGTCGATGATCTCCACCAGGGAGTCGACCCGGTTTTGCTGCAGCTCCATCCCCATCTGGCGGAAACTGAATACCCCGCCGAGCATCACCACGGCCATGGCCGCGATCACGCACAGCGTAATAAAGGAGACGAGTTGAGTGGTCAGTTTCATGTGCCTTTCCGTAGCCGACAGCATCCATAAGGCCTCATGGTATCAGCCTTGGCCAAACCCCGCCTATGGTTGAAGATCCCGCTTCTGCAAATAAGCGTCAGTGCCGCTCATGCCTGGGAGTGGGTCGCTTGTGAGGGGAAGAGACTCGGGAGAGGGGAAAATCGGACAACTGCTGGGCAGCGGACAGAAAAATGGTCCCACTGCGGGGACCAAAAGAAACACTCATATCAAAACTAACACTCTGTGCTACTGACAAAAATAGATACAGGAGTATTGAACACACGGTGAGTCAAACCGCACCGCTACTCTAGCCATTTCAGATAAGCTGGACAATTGTCATTTATGACAGGTCAGCGATTGAATCTTCACCACTCGTTTTGTCATATTGTTGTTTATCAATGAATTATGATTGTTGTTCCAAGTGTGACCGATACGACTCAAATCGATGCAGCTAATGCTATGATGTTGCCATCCATTTGTATCCCATGCCCCCACCAGGCAGGTACCCCTTGCGACGAGCCTCTCCCTTCTGGATCAGTCTGCTGCTGCTCTGCCTTCCCGTGCTGGCGAGCCTGCCCCTCAGCCAGCTGCTGGGCAATCCCCTGGCCCACCAGCTGCTGCAACAGAAGAAGGCGCAGATAGAGGCCGCGCTGGCGGAGCGCCACGAGGCGCTGGATCAGAGCATTCGCTCCCAGCTATCCAGGTTCGCCTTCGATTGCGGCCCCGCAGACATGACCCTGCTGCGGGCTCCCCGTTTCTACAGTCGCCACATCCGGCTGCAGGGGCTCAAGCTCGCCTCCGGCGGCGGTTGTTCCAGTCTGGGGGAGGATTTCCCCCTTGCCTCAGTCGAGCTGCCCCCCTATCCCGAACAGGAGCAGTTTGGCCTCGCGGCCACCCAGCCCCGCTTCAATACCGAACAGGAGGTCGTCGCCTATTACAGGAAGGGTGACAACATTGCCTACTGGGTGCTGAACAACAGCTGGAGCCACGATCAGCTGCAATCCCCCTGCCCTAGCTGCTTCTATCTCGAGTTTAGCCAGCAGAGCCCGGGCAAGGTCACCACCTTCTTCCCCCGTGGCGACCAGTCCATCAAGCAGGAGCCTGGCAACCAGAGCCTGAGCTTCTCCTCTCCGGATCCCCAGATCAGGCAGACCCTGTGGGCGGGCAAGGCGCTGGAGGAGTATGCGAAGCGGCAGGCCCGCCACTATGGCCTCTTGTATGGCGGTGCACTGGGACTCCTGCTGGTCGCCGCCTACTGGGTGCTGCGCAACTACCGCCGCTCCCTCAAGGGGCTGCTGCAGGCAGCCCTGGCGCGGCGCGAGTTCGTCCCCTTCTATCAACCCATAGTGGACAGTCGCAGCAAAAAGGTGGTCGGTTTCGAGGCGCTGCTGCGCTGGCAGCGGGGTCGGGAGTTGGTTCCCCCGGGCACCTTCATCGACTATGCGGAGGAGCAGGGGCTGATCCTGCCCATGACGGAGCAACTGCTGGAGAGGGTCATCGCGGATCTGCCCTGGCTGGAGCCGACCCAGTGGGTCAGCGTCAACATAGTGGCCGCCCACCTGGAACAACCCCATCTGCGGCACCTGTTGCAGCGCCACGACTGGCCCTCCCCGGCCAGACTCACCTTCGAGCTGACCGAGCGCAAGCCGATCACCGATATCAAGGCGGCCATGGGGGAGATAGCGCAACACCAGGCGAAGGGGTATCACTTCAAGCTGGATGACTTCGGCACAGGTTATGGCGGTTTCGCCTACCTGCAGCGCCTCGGCATCCGCCAGATCAAGATCGACAAGATGTTCGTCGACACCATAGGCACAGACGATCTCAAGCGCACCCTGCTGGACTCCATCATCGCCTTCGGCCGTGAATCCGACATGGAGATGATAGCCGAGGGGGTCGAGACCCAGGAGCAGGTCGACTACCTGCACCGCCATGGGGTCCACCTGATCCAGGGCTATGTCTATGCTAAACCCATGGCCCTCCACAAGCTGAAGATCTGGCTGCTGGCATGGCGGCAGAGCCAGCCCGGCGGGCAGTGAGAGGGAAACATCAGGGTCCCCGCCCGGGGATCCTCATCTCTTGCAACAAAATGATTCTCCTCTGACGGGACAACTCCCTTTATCATGGACTGGCGCGCCACCCCTGTGGCGCGACCTGTTGTCTCCCTACCCGTCGGCCACGGCCGCCCCGAGATGAGAACCACTGCCTATGAAGTCATTTATCCGGCAAGAGATTGCCCTGCCCGTTGGCCTGCTGACCCTGCTCTTCTTCAAGACCCTGGGCAGCGACCTGCTGACAGAAGCAACCCCCCTTGCGGTTTACCTGCCGGTGTCACTGGCCCTGCTCGCCATCGTCACCTGGGCCATCTTCTCCGTCGTGCGTCACTCCGACGCCCTGGCCATCAAGCTGGGTGAACCTTTCGGCACCCTGATCCTGACCCTGTCGGTCATCTCCCTCGAAGTGGTGATGATCTCCTCCGTGATGCTGACCGGCGACCCCAACCCCACCATGGCCCGCGACACCATGTTCGCCGTGGTGATGCTGGTGACCAACGGTCTGGTGGGCTTCACCCTGCTGTTTGGCGGCTGGCGCTATCACACCCAGAACTTCAATCTGGACGGGGTCAAATCTTACCTGGTCGCCATCATTCCCCTGGCCCTGCTCTGCCTGGTGCTGCCGAACTTCACCCGGGGCGGTACCCTTGGCAGCATGTCCAGCGCCATGTCCTGGATGCTGATCATCATCTCGGTGCTGCTCTACGGCGTCTTCCTGCTGATCCAGACCCGCAGCCACAGCCACTTCTTCGTCGACAGCGACCACGAGGATCACGAGGAGCACCACGGCATACTGCGCAGCAACGTCTATCACACCCTGCTGCTGCTCGCCTACCTGGTGGTGGTGATACTGCTGGCCAAGACCCTGGCCATCCCCATCAACTACGGGGTCCATGTGCTGGAGGCACCGGCTGCGCTGGGCGGCTTCATCGTGGCCTGTATAGTGCTCGCACCTGAAGCCGTGGGCGCCATCAAGGCCGCCTTCAACAACCAGTTGCAGCGCGCCATGAACCTCTACTTCGGTTCGGTGCTGGCCACCATAGCCCTGACGGTCCCCTCTGTGCTGTTCATCGGCTCCCTGCTCGGGCAGGAGGTGCGCCTCGGCCTCTCCCCTGCCGACATGGTGCTGCTCATCACCACTCTCATGGTGTGCAAGGTGACCTTCAGCAGTGGCCGCACCAATGTGCTCCATGGCGCCACCCATCTGGTGTTGTTTGTCGTTTATCTGTTCCTGATGTTCGAGCACGAATAACCGGCGCCAGCGCTCAGCGGGTACTGTTCGTGGTCTAGCTGTTACTGATGTTCGAACACGAATAGCCGGCGCCAGCGCTCAGCGGGTACTGTTCGTGGTCTAGCCGTTCCTGATGTTCGAACACGAATAACCGCATCCAGCCAGCGCCAGAAACGCAAAGACCGCCCATCGGGCGGTCTTTTGTTATGAGCGGATAGCCGCTTAGAGGCTCGGCAGCACCCCGGCCGGGATCAGATCGTTGTAGCTGGCTCGCCCCAGCAGGGCGGCGGCGGCCTCGATGTCCGGCGAGAAGTACCTGTCCTTGTCGTAGAAGCTGACCTCTTCACGCAGTCGTCCCTTGGCCAGCTCGATGAGCTCTGTGCTGCGCAGGGGGGCGCGGAAGTCGAGTCCTTGAGCCGCGGCGAGCAGTTCCACCGCCAGTATGCCGCGGGTGTTCTCCGCCATGTCCGCCAGACGGCGACCGGCGAAGGTGGCCATGGAGACGTGATCCTCCTGGTTGGCAGACGTCGGCAGGCTGTCCACCGAGGCCGGGTGGGCCAGGGTCTTGTTCTCGGAGGCCAGTGCCGCCGAGGTAACCTGGGCGATCATGAAGCCGGAATTCACCCCACCGTTGTTGACCAGGAAGGCGGGCAGGCCCGACATCCGGGAATCGATCAGCAGCGCCATGCGTCGCTCGGACAGCGACCCGATCTCGGCGATGGCAAGGGCCAGGTTGTCGGCGGCGAAGGCCACCGGCTCGGCGTGGAAGTTGCCGCCGGAGAGGATCTCTTCATCCTCGGCAAACACCAGGGGGTTGTCTGAGACCGCGTTGGCCTCGCACACCAGCACCTCGGCGGCGTGACGGATCTGGGCCAGACAGGCCCCCATTACCTGCGGCTGGCAGCGCAGTGAGTAGGGATCCTGCACCTTCTCGCAGTTGTGATGGGACATGCCGATCTCGCTGCCATCCACCAGCAGGTGGCGGTAGCAGGCGGCGGCCTCGATCTGGCCACGCTGACCGCGCACTTCATGGATGCGGGCATCGAACGGACGGCGACTGCCCAGGGCAGCCTCCACGCTCATGGCACCTATGGTGATGGCGCCGGCGAACAGATCCTCGGCGTGGAACAGCCCCTCCAGCGCGAACGCCGTGCTGGCCTGGGTGCCGTTGAGCAGTGCCAGCCCCTCCTTGGGTGCCAGGGCGATGGGCTCCAAGCCCGCAATCTTGAGCGCAGTGGCGGCGTCGATCAGCTCGCCCTTGTGGCGGGCCTTGCCTTCGCCTATCAGCAGGCAGCTCATGTGGGCCAGGGGGGCCAGGTCGCCAGAGGCGCCGACGGAGCCCTTCTTCGGCACCACGGGGTACACCTCGGCGTTGATGAGGGTCATCAGGGCCTCGAGCACCTCCAGCCGAATGCCTGAAAATCCCCGGGCGAGCGAGTTGACCTTGAGCACCATCATCAGCCGCACGGTAGCGTCATCCATGTACTCGCCAATCCCGGCGGCGTGGGAGAGCACGATGGAGCGCTGCAGTTCATCCAGCTGCTCCACCGGGATACGGGTGTTGGCCAGCAGGCCAAAGCCGGTGTTGATGCCGTACACCACGCGGTTTTGCTCGATCACCTTGGTGACCACGGCTGCGGAGGCGTGGATCCCCGGCAGGGCGGACGAGTCCAGGCTGACATGGACAGGCTCGCGGCTGACGCGGCGCAGGGTGGCGAGGCAGAGCTTGCCCGGTTGCAGATTGAGTTCAAACATCTTATTTCACCCCTTTGCCAGCTGTGTTCAGCATCGGCAGATCCAGTTTCGCCTCTTGGGCACAGTTGATGGCAATCTCGTAGCCCGCGTCCGCGTGGCGCATCACACCGGTGGCTGGATCGTTGCGCAGCACGCGGCCGACCCGCTTGGCGGCGTCGTCGCTGCCGTCACAGACGATCACCACCCCGGAGTGTTGGGAGAAGCCCATGCCGACCCCACCACCGTGGTGCAGGGAGACCCAGGTAGCGCCGCCTGCGGTGTTCAGCATGGCGTTGAGCAGGGGCCAGTCGGAGACGGCGTCCGAGCCATCCATCATGGATTCGGTCTCCCGGTTCGGGCTCGCCACCGAGCCGGAGTCCAGGTGGTCGCGGCCGATGACCACGGGCGCTTTCAGCTCGCCATTCTTCACCATCTCGTTGAAGGCCAGGCCCAGGCGTACCCGATCCTTGACTCCGACCCAGCAGATCCGAGCCGGCAGGCCCTGGAAGGCGATGCGCTCGCGGGCCATGTCGAGCCAGTTGTGCAGGTGGGGATCGTCCGGGATCAGCTCCTTCACCTTCTGGTCGGTCTTGTAGATGTCTTCCGGATCCCCGGACAGGGCTACCCAGCGGAAGGGGCCTATGCCCTCGCAGAACAGCGGGCGAATATAGGCCGGTACGAAGCCCGGGAAGTCGAAGGCATTTTTCACCCCTTCTTCCAGCGCCATCTGGCGGATGTTATTCCCATAATCGAGCGTGGCAGCACCACGGGCTTGCAGGGTCAGCATGGCTTCCACCTGGCGGGCCATGGAGTGACGAGCCGCCTGGTTCACCTCCTGGGGGGCGGATTTTTGCAGCTCACGCCACTGGGCGACGCTCCAACCCTGGGGCAGGTAGCCGTGGATGGGGTCGTGGGCCGAGGTCTGGTCGGTCACCACGTCCGGGGTGATGCCACGGGCCACCAGCTCGGCGAAGACGTCGGCGGCGTTGCCGAGCAGGCCGACGGAGACGGCACTGCCGCTGCGTTTGGCTTCCTCGACCATGGCCAGCGCCTCATCCAGGCTGTGGGCCTTCTTGTCGACGTAGCGGGTCTTGAGGCGGAAATCGATGCGGGTCTCGTCGCACTCCACGGCGATCATGGAGAAGCCGGCCATGGTGGCGGCCAGGGGCTGGGCGCCGCCCATGCCACCCAGACCGCCGGTGAGGATCCAGCGTCCTTTCGGTTCGCCGTTGAAGTGCTGGTTAGCCACCGCAAAGAAGGTCTCGTAGGTGCCCTGCACTATCCCCTGGGTGCCTATGTAGATCCAGGAGCCGGCGGTCATCTGGCCGTACATCATCAGACCCTTCTTGTCGAGCTCGTTGAAGTGCTCCCAGTTGGCCCAGTGGGGCACTAGGTTGGAGTTGGCGATCAGCACCCGGGGCGCGTCCTTGTGGGTCTGGAACACCCCGACCGGCTTGCCGGATTGCACCAGCAGGGTCTGGTCGTCCTCGAGACGGGTCAGCACCTCGACGATCTTGTCGTAGCAGGCCCAGTTGCGGGCGGCGCGGCCTATACCGCCATAGACCACCAGGGACTGGGGATGCTCGGCCACCTCCGGATCCAGGTTGTTCATCAGCATCCGCAGGGGCGCCTCGGTCAGCCAGCTCTTGGCGGTCAGCTCGGTGCCGCGGGGGGCACGGATGACCCGGCTCGGGTCGTGACGGGGATCCTGGTGTTGCACAGACATAGACACTCCTTGTTTATCAATGCAGCCGCCATGCGGGGGCACAGTACCCCTGGCGAGTCGGCCGGCTACTTGGTGAGTTGATGGACCAGCCGGGCGGCCACGCGGGCGCTGCGGCTGTCCAGATCCAGACTCGGGTTGTACTCGGCCAGATCGGCAAGCCTGAGCTTGCCGCTGGCCCGGATATGGGCGATCAGGGGTTCGATGACGGCCAGCTCGACGCCGCGGGCGGCGGGGGCGCTCACCCCCGGCATCAGGTTGGCGGGTAGCACGTCGAGATCGATGGTGAGGTAGAGGTGATCGCAGCGGGCGATAAAGGCGTCCAGCCCCGCCAGCAACACCGGCAGCTCGGCCTGGGTCATCTCCTCGTCCAGCACATGCCAGACCCCCAGCGTCTCGGCGCGGGCAAAGAGCGCCGCCGTGTTGGCGGTCTCGGCCACCCCGAGGCATGCGTAGGTAAAGGGCGTACCCTGGGCGGCGCACTGCTCGGCTATCTGGAAGAAGGGGGTGCCTGAGCTGGCGTACTCCTGCTTCATGCGCAGATCGAAGTGGGCATCGAAGTTGATGATGCCGACCCGCCCCTTGCCACCCAGATGGCGATTGAGGCCGCTCCAGCTGCCGAAGGCCACCTCGTGACCACCTCCCAGCACCAGCGGGAAGTGTCCCAGATCCAGCGCACGGGCGACCCGCTCGGCCAGCCTGTCGTGGGCGGCATCGAGATCGCCGTCCTCGCAGGCCAGATCGCCGCCGTCATGGACGGGACGGCCCAGGTGCCAGGCGGTGTTGGCGAGCAGCTTGCGCACCGCCAGCGGGGCAGCGGCGGCGCCGACCCGCCCCTTGTTGCGGCGCACCCCTTCGTCACAGGCAAAACCGAGCAGCACCACGCCGGGCTCGCTGTCGTCTTGCCAGGGCTGCACCTTGTCGTGCCAGCGCAGGGCCAGTTCACCATCTTCCGGATCCCGGCGCCCCTGCCAGACCGACATGTCGGCCATGTTGAACTTATCCATGGAGCGTCTCCTCCCCGTCGAGAACCCGGCTGACCAGCTGATCGACCCCGATCAGGTAGCTGATCTCCGAGGGATGGGTGCAATTCCAGACCAGAAAATCGGCCTGCATGCCCACTCTCAGCTGCCCCAGACGCTCCTGCTCGCCGAGCGCCCGGGCGGCGTGACGGGTCACCCCGGCCATGGCCTCGACCGGGGTCAGGCCGAACAGGGTGCAGGCCATGTTCATGGCCATGCGCAGGGAGACGATGGGAGCCGTGCCCGGGTTGATGTCGGAGGAGACCGCCATGGGCACACCCGCCTTGCGCAGGGCGGCGACCGGCGGCAGCTTGGCCTCTTTGAGGAAGTAGAAGGCGGTGGGCAGCAGGGTGGCGACCACGCCACGGTGGGCCAGCGCCTGGATCCCGTCCTGATCCAGATACTCCAGATGATCCACCGAGAGGGCACCGAAATTGGCGGCGAGGGTGCTGCCCCCCAGGTTGGAGAGCTGATCCATATGACCCTTCACCGCGAGATTGTACTGATCCGCCGCCAGATAGACCTGCTCGGTCTGGGCCAGGGAGAAGCCGATGTGCTCGCAGAAGACGTCCACCGCATCCGCCAGACCCGCCTCGGCGGCCGCCGGGATGATCTCCTGGCAGATGGTCTCGACCCAGGAGTCGGGATCGTCGCGGTACTCCGGCGGCACCGCATGGGCGGCCAGCAAGGTGGTCTTGACCCGGATGGGCAGCGTCTCCCCCAGCCGACGGGCGACCCGCAGCATCTTGAGCTCGTCCACCAGGGTGAGGCCATAGCCGGACTTGATCTCCACAGTGGTGACCCCTTCCCGGATCAGGGACTTGATCCTCGGCACCGCCAGCTCATAGAGCCGATCCTCGCTGGCCGCGCGGGTGGCCCGCACGGTGGAGAGGATGCCACCCCCCTTGCGGGCGATGTCGCTGTAGGGTACGCCCTGCTGGCGCAGCTCGAACTCCTCGGCCCGGCTGCCGGCAAAGATGAGGTGGGTGTGGCAGTCGATGAGGCCAGGAGTCACCAGCCTGCCCTTCATGTCACGCCAGTGGGCGGGATGGGGTCCCTTGAGATCCTGCATGGGGACCAGGGCGTGGATCCTGCCTTCATGCACGCCGAGGGCATGGGGTTCCAGCAGACCGTAGTCCGCCAGATCGGAGCGCAGGGTGGCGGGTGTCACGTTGAGCCAGACCCGCTCGCAGTTCAACAGTTCCTTGTTCATACCGACCTCTAAATGTATATACAATAATTTATAGCCGATCTCTGGCGAGAAAGAAAGGATCAAGTTCACATCTTGATAACAGCGGTTTCATTAGAGTTTAAGCACAAAAAAGCCCACCAAAGGGTGGGCTCTTAAAGCAAGATATGTATATACAATCAGGCCAATCGGGTCTTGGAGCTCAGCTTGTAGCGGGAGCCTGGCGAGAGCAGCCTGGCGTAGGAGACCAGGAAGCCATCCGACCAGGTGCGGCGATGCAGCAGCAGGCAGGGGGTATCGACCCTCACCTGCAGCAGGCCCGCCTCGCCGGCGCTCGGCAGCGCAGCCTCCACCACGTGCTCCATCTCGGAGAGGGGGCAGACTTCCATCAGATAGCTGTTCGGCGTCTGTTTCGTGAAGTCCTGCTCGCCATAGCCGGGCAGGCGCTCGGCATCGACGAAACGCTCCTCCAGTTGCAGCGGCTCCCCATCGGCCTGATGGACGATGAGGCTGTGGAAGGTGGGCGCCCCGACCCGCAAACCCAGTCGCACCGCCACCTTCTCGTCCGCAGCCTGGCGCTGCAGGCGGATCACCCGGGCGCTGTACTGGCTGCCCCGCTCGGCGATCTCGTCGGCTATGTTGCGAATGGCCAGCAGCGGCGACTCGGCACGCCTGTCCGCCACGAAGCTGCCGGAGCCGGCGGTGCGATTGAGCCAGCCCTCGGCTACCAGTTCACGCAGCGCCTTGTTGACCGTCATCCGGCTCACGGCAAACTGCTCGCACAGGGCGGCCTCGGTCGGGATCCTGTCGCCTGCCTGATAGTGGCGTTCGCGGATCCCGTCCAGGATGTGCTGTTTGATCTGCAGATAGAGGGCGGGTGCCACCGATGGGTTCCTCAGCGACGACGGTGAGGCGGACGCATGTCCGGCCAGGCACGGTAGACGTCCGGGATCTGATCAGGGCCGCTGATGCAGAGATCGAGATCGTGCAGCAGACCGTCCTTGATGCCGTAGATCCAGCCGTGCACCGCCAGCTCCTGCCCCTTGCGCCAGGCATTCTGGATGATGGTGGTGTGGCAGACGTTGGCAACCTGCTCGGCCACGTTCAGCTCGCACAGGTAGTCGAAGCGCTCGTGCTCATCCTCGATGGCTTCGAGCTGTTCGCCGTACTTGAAATAGACATCCTTGATGTTGCGCAGCCAGTTGTCGATGAGGCCCAGCTCCTGGTTCTGCATCGCCGCCTTGACGCCGCCGCAACCGTAGTGGCCGCAGACGATGATGTGCTTCACCTTGAGCACCTCCACCGCGTATTGCAGCACCGAGAGGCAGTTGAAATCGGTATGCACCACCAGATTGGCGACGTTGCGGTGGACGAAGACATCCCCCGGCAGCAGCCCCATCAGCTGGTTGGCGGGTACCCGGCTGTCGGAGCAGCCGATCCAGAGGTATTCGGGCGCCTGCTGGGCGGAGAGGGTAGCGAAGAAATCGGGATCTTCGGCCTTGATCCGTTCCGCCCACTCGCGGTTATTGGTAAACAGGTCGTTCAACAGTTTCACTTCTGCTCTCCCTAACTGTGGCAGTGGCGGCAACATACCATACACAAGGGTAACCAAGGCAAGGCCGACCAGATCCCGATGAAACAAAAACAGGGCCATCAGGCCCTGTTTTCTACAAGAGAATGCCCTCAGGCATCCATGGCGTCTTTCAGTTTCTTGAGCGGTTCACAGGCTCGGCGAATGCCCTCAAGCGGCCATCGCATCCTTCAGCTTCTTGAGCGCGTTCTTCTCAAGCTGACGCACACGCTCGGCGGACACACCGTAGTTGTCTGCCAGCTCCTGCAAGGTGGTCTTGCTCTCCTCATCCAGCCAGCGGGCGCGGATGATGTGCTGGCTGCGCTCGTCCAGGGTGGCCATGGCCGCACTCAGGCGACGGGTGGCGTGGCTGTCCCAGTTGTCGTTCTCTATGGTGGCGGCCAGATCGGAAGACTTGTCTTCCAGATAATGGACGGGGGCGAAGCCACCTTCATCCTCATCGTCACCGACCAGATCGAAGGCCTGATCGTAGTTGCTCATGCGCGCTTCCATCTCGGTGACGTCCGCGGCAGAAACCCCGAGATCCGCGGCAACGGCCTGCACCTCTTCGTGATTCAGCCAGCCCAGACGCTTCTTGGACTTGCGCAGGTTGAAGAACAGCTTGCGCTGGGCCTTGGTGGTGGCCACCTTGACCATGCGCCAGTTGCGCAGCACATATTCGTGGATCTCGGCCTTGATCCAGTGCACGGCGAAGGAGACCAGACGCACCCCGACACTCGGGTCGAAGCGCTTGACCGCCTTCATCAGGCCGATATTGCCTTCCTGCACCAGATCGGCCTGAGGCAGGCCATAGCCGGAGTAGCTCTTGGCCACGTGAACGACAAAACGCAGATGCGACATGACCAGCTGACGGGCAGCCTCGAGATCGCCACCCTGCTGCAAACGCATCGCCAGTTCACGCTCTTCCTCCGCGCTCAGCACGGGGATCGAGTTGACGGCTTGGATATAGCCTTCCAGACTACCTTGCGGAATCAGAGCCATAGTGCGTTGCAATGAAGTTCCCATGTTCTACCTCTTACTTTTCAATCGAATCAGTCTAACACCCTGAGAGGGCCTGTCTACTGACCGGGTGCCAATCTGCGGCCCACATCAAACATAAGTCAAACATCGGCCCCAGCATGAACCCGGCCTATCTTAGGCTGACGGGATGAATCATAAATGAACGGTCAAAAAAAAGGGGTCACAGTGAAGGACCCCTGAAAAGTAGCATGCTAAGTCCATTGTTGCGGAGCTCGCAACCTTCACATGCTTGCCAAGTCAGACGAGCAAGGCAGAGGGGCCACACCCGTATAAATTCTGTTGCACTAGATAGACTGTTTATAAATCAAAAGGTTCACAGGATCCAAATATGATCCTTGGTGCAGGCCTCATTCAGATTACTCTGAGAAAGTGACCCGTGCCAGAAACGGGCCACTCTTTTACTTGATCCAGTTCGCAAAATCCAGCGCTTTAAAATGCTGATAAATTAATCAGGATGGTTCTATGTCGCGAATGTGCCTGTGAACCGAGAACCAGGACGCAATCAGCCCCAGCAAGGCCCCCAACAGTATGAGATTGAAGCCGTCGAACGCCCCCATCCCCACCAGCCGGAAGTTGCTGTTGTAAAGCCCCGCCAGCTCCTTCACCACCCCCTCGCTCCAGATCACCATGACCTCGGTCAGCCACCAGGCCAGCATGCCGCCGATGACCCCGAACCAGATGCCGGTGTAGAGGAAGGGACGGTGAATGAAGGCGTCGGTCGCCCCCACCAGCTTGAGCACTTCGATCTCGGAGCGCTGGTTGAGGATATTGAGGCGAAGGGTGTTGCCGACGATCAGCAGCACGGCGGAGAGCAGCAGCACGGCGATGCCTGTGATGGTGTGGCGCAGCAGATTCATGATCCCCTGCAGCCGGGTCAGCCACTGCAGATCCAGCTTGCCCTGCTCGATACCGGGCTCGTTCTCCAGCTTGGCGAGCAGCTCGGCGGCCCCTTCCGGATTCTGCCAGCGCGGATCCGGGATCACGCTCAGCACAGGCGGCAACGGGTTGCTGTCGAGGTAGTCGAGGGCATCGCCGAAGCCGGAGATCTCGCGAAACTCCTTGAGCGCCTCGTCCCGGTTCATGTAGGTGACGGACTCCACCTCGGGATAGAGCAGGATCCGCTGCTTCATGTCGAGGATGCTCTGCTCCGGCAGATCCTTGCGCAGATAGAGGGAGATCTGGGAGCTGGTCTGCCAGCTCCCTTCCACCACTTCGGCGTTTTTCAGCAGCACGTGGAAGCAGGAGGGGAGCGCCAGACTGACACCGAGCACTGCCAGCGTCATCAGGGAGGCGAGCGGATTGCGCCACAGCTCTCCCAGACTGGCAAAGGCCTGACGCACGTGGTCCACGCCGTACATCATCAGACGGCGCAGCGGCGGCTGTTTATGACGAACAATAGCCATCAGAACTCCCTCCCCTGTCGAATATCGGCGACCTGATCCATCCGAGTGACCATCATCAGAGGGCACAGAGGGGGCTGTTTATGACGAATTATGGCCATCAGCTCTCCTCCTGCTCTTGGGAATACATGCGCCCGGCCTTCAGGGTCAGGGTGCGATAGCGCATGCGGGCGATCAGCCCCAGATCGTGAGTGGCAATCAGCACCGAGACCCCGAAGCGGTTGAACTCCTCGAACAGTCGCATGATGTCCATGGAGAGCTGGGGATCCAGGTTGCCGGTCGGCTCATCCGCCAGCAGCAGGGGCGGCTTGTTGACGATGGCACGGGCGATGCCGACACGCTGCTGCTCACCACCGGAGAGCATGCGCGGCTGGTAACGCTCCTTGCCGAGCAGGCCGACCTTGTCCAGCGCCGCCGCCACCCGCTTGTTGATGTCCGCGTGGCTGTAGCCATCGATCACCAGGGGCAGGGCCACGTTGTCGAACACAGTGCGGTCCATCAGCAACCGGTGATCCTGAAAGATCATCCCGATCTGGCGTCGCACATAAGGGATCTGGCTGCGCTGGATCTGGCTGACGTCATCGCCATGGAAGAAGACGCGACCATCGGTCGGCCGCTCCATCACGCTGATGAGCTTGAGGAGGGTACTCTTGCCCGCCCCCGAATGGCCGGTCAGGAAGGCCATCTCCCCCTTGCGCAGGTGGAAGCTGACCTTCTGCAGCGCCTGATGGCCACCGCTGTATACCTTGCTGACCTTGTCAAAACGAATCATAACGGTTCCCTGACAGTGACAAGCCCCGACCTGGGTCGGGGCATGTATTGAGGCTCAGATCGCGAGCATCCGATTACGCCGCTTTGCGGCTAATCGAACCGACGGAATGCCTTCACTCAAGTGACGGCCTTACTCATCGCGGCTGAAGAGGGCCTCGATGAAGTCGTTGGCAACGAAGGGACGCAGATCGTCGATCCCCTCGCCCACCCCTATATAACGGATCGGGATCTGGAACTTGTCGGCCACCGCGAAGATGACGCCGCCCTTGGCGGTCCCATCCAGCTTGGTGAGGGTGATGCCGGTCAGGCCCACCGCCTCGCTGAACAGCTTGGCCTGGCTCAGGGCGTTCTGGCCTGTGCCCGCATCCAGGGTCAGCATGATCTCGTGGGGCGCCTCTTCATCCAGCTTCTTCATCACCCGCACCACCTTCTTGAGCTCTTCCATCAGGTTGCTCTTGTTCTGCAGGCGACCGGCGGTGTCGGCAATCAGTACGTCAGCCCCACGGGAGCGTGCGGCCTCGATGGCGTCATAGATGACGGAGGCGGAGTCGGCTCCTGTGTGCTGGGCGATCACCGGAATGTTGTTGCGCTGACCCCACACCTGCAGCTGCTCGACCGCGGCGGCACGGAAGGTATCCCCCGCCGCCAACATGACGCTCTTGCCGTCGGCCTGGAACTGCTTGGCCAGCTTGCCGATGGTGGTGGTCTTGCCGACGCCGTTCACGCCGACCATCAGGATCACGTAAGGCTTCTTGCTGGTGTCGATCACCAGCGGCTGCTCGACCTGAGTCAGCATGGCCCCCATGTCCTGCTTGAGCAGGCCGTAGAGCGCCTCGGCATCCTTGAGCTGCTTGCGATCCGCGTGCTGCACCAGCCCTTCGATGATACGGCTGGTGGTATCCACGCCGAGATCGGCGGTCAGCAGCTGGGTCTCCAGCTCCTCGAACAGCTCGTCATCGATCTTCTTGCCACGGAACAGGCCGAAGAAACCGGAGCCGATATTCTCCCTGGTGCGCACCAGACTGCGCTTGAGGCGGGCGAAGAAGCCCTCCCGCTGCGGCTTCTCCTGGGTGTCGTCGTCCACCTTGGCGGCCAGGGGCAGGGCCGCCAGCGCAGCGGCCTCAGCCTCCATCTCGGCGACTAGGCGCAAATCTTCCGCTCGCTGGGCCTCTTTGGCGATACGGGCTTCCTCGGCAGCCTGTGCCTCGGCGGCAACACGAGCGGCTTCCGCGGCTTGTGCCTCGGCGGCAATGCGGGCGGCTTCGGCAGCTTCTGCCTCGGCGGCAACACGGGCGGCTTCCGCAGCTTGTGCCTCGGCGGCAACACGAGCAGCCTCCGCAGCCTCTGCCTTGGCGGCAACACGGGCTGCTTCCGCAGCCTCTGCCTCGGCGGCAACACGAGCAGCCTCCACAGCCTCTGCCTCGGCGGCAATGCGGGCAGCTTCGACGGCTTGTGCCTCGGCGGCAACACGGGCGGCTTCCGCGGCTTGTGCCTCGGCGGCAACACGGGCAGCTTCCGCAGCTTGGGCCTCGGCTTCGGCGGCGATCAGCGCCTCATTGACGATGACGGGCTCAAGTTCGGAGGCAGGTTCCTCCACCACCAGCGGGCCTTCGTCAGGGGTCGCCAGGGGCGCCTCGTGCGGTACAGCAGGGGCCTCGGTCAGGGAAACATCAGCGACGGGAGCGGGGGCAGCGGTGGCCTCGGACTCGGCGACAGCCGGGGTGGCGTCAGGGGCCTGTGATTGGACGGCCTCAGCCTCTTCTTTCTTGCGGCCGAAACCCAGCCAGGAAAACAAACCTTTTGCCATCTAAAAAATACTCACTTCGTTGGCTGACTGCTAAGATAGCCGTCCCTCGGCGGGTCGGCATAAAAATGAACCGCCTTATACTACCACTTTATTTTCTGACGACGAAACGCGATGCCCAGAGTGAAATCCAGCCGTAACAGCCCGAGCAAGAGCCCGGCCCCCCAGGGGCGAGCGGGCGTGGTAAGAATCATCAGCGGCCAGTGGAAGGGCCGTAAACTACCGGTCAGGGATGTTGACGGACTCAGACCCACTACGGATCGCGTCAAGGAGACCATCTTCAACTGGCTGGCCCCCCATGTCCGCGGTGCCCGCTGCCTCGACCTGTTTGCCGGCAGCGGCGGCCTGGGGCTGGAGGCGCTGTCGCGCTACGCCGAGCGGGTAACCCTAGTCGAGATGGACAAGGGAGCCGCCGATCAGCTCAGGAAGAACCTGGCCGCCCTCGGCAGTCAGCAGGGCGAGGTGATCCAGGCCGATGCGGTGAGCTGGCTGCAAGGCCCGGCCACCCCCTTCGATCTGGTGTTCCTGGATCCACCGTTTCGCCGCGAACTGCTGCCCCAGGTGTGCGAGCTGCTGGAGCTCCGCGGCTGGCTGGCACCGGATGCCCTCATCTATCTTGAACGGGAAAAGGAGATGAGCGATCTCCCCCTGCCTGCCAGCTGGCAACAGCTCAAGGACAAACAAGCGGGTCAGGTCTGCTACCAGCTCTATCTGCGGGACACCAAGGATGACGCCGCGGTTTGAATGCCAGGCGGGAGGGGAAATAAACGATTGCCACTCCCTGTCAGCGTGGACAACAACAACTCAAGGACAAGCAGGCCGGTCAGGTCTGCTATCAACTCTATGTACGGGAGATAAGCGATGAAGCGGGTGTTTAATCTATTGGCGATGGGTGTGCTGCTGTTCTTCTGGCTCGGCGTGGTGCTCGCCCTGCTGGGTACACTGCCGGGCAAACTGAACGGTTTCCTGCCGGTCTGCGGCGTCATAGTGATACTGATGCACTGGGTGCAGGCCAGCATGATCAAGGCCGCCTGCAAGCCCTACTTTGCCATCACCCGCCTCGAGTTCACCCAGGTGCTGATCTTCGGCGTGTTCGGCATGATGGAGATCCGCGCCAAGCTGCAGGCCATCATAGACGCCAGGCAGAGGGGAGAAACCCCGCCCCGGGCTGACTGACCCGAGACCGCCAGATCGAACCTGAAGGAGTGACCTGTCACTCCTTCACTTTTTTCCCCAGGCTGATGCCGAGCTTGATGGAGAGCACGGCGAGCAGCAGCAGCATGGCGATCAGGGAGAAGAAGTTGCTGCCAAGCTCGGGGTACTGCACCTTGAGCAGCGCCGTGTGCCCGAACACCCCGATGAAGAAGCAGATCAGGATGCAGCTGGGGGTGTTGCCGACTATGGGCTCGTGGCGATAGTGCTGATAGAGCTGGTAGGCCGCCAGCAGCAGGGCAATCAGGGGGAAGAAGGAGAAGGGCACGACCGACTCGGTCAACACCGACAGGAAGGCATCACCGCAGATGCCGATGAGCAGGGCCAGCAACAGGGGCATCTTCGGGATCGCGTTCGATTCATGCATGGGACTGTCCATCCTTGACTTAAGAGAGAGATTCGCGGCGCTTGCGGTTCTGGACCTCGGCGCCCATGGCGATCATCCGCAACTGGCTGATGGTACGCTCCGACAGGGCCCGGCACTCCTCGGGGGTCATGTCGAGGGCGTCGGCACCGGCGCTGAAGACGATGGTGACCATGGCTTCGGCCTGGATGTAGGCCTCTTCCCTCGGCGCCTGCGTGGTCGCCTCCAGATAATCGGTCAGCTCGGCGATGAAGTGCTGGATCTCGCGAGCCACCGCCTGACGGAAGGCCGCCGAGGTGCCGGAGCGCTCACGGAGCAGCAGCCGGAAGATATTCGGATTGTTTTCGACGAATTCCATGAAGGTCTGCACCGAGGTGCTGATGACGCTGCCACCACCGGCGATGCGCTGGCGCGCCTGGCGCATCAGCTGACGCAGGGTCAGGCCGCCCTCGTCCACCAGGGTCAGCCCCAGCTCTTCCATGTCGCGAAAATGACGGTAGAAGGAGGTCGGCGCTATGCCCGCCTCCCTGGCCACTTCCCGCAGACTGAGGTTGGAGAAACTGCGGTTGGCACAGAGTTGACTGAACGCCGCTTCGATCAGCGTACGCCGGGTCTTTTCTTTTTGTTGCGCGCGAATACCCACGAAAACAGTCACCTTGAGATTAGCGAGGCCAGATGATAACCCGAAGGCGGGGCCTGGATCAGGTTTGTCTCCGACTTTTTTACCATTGACCCGCATTCCGGCTCAATGGAGAATAGTGGACAGCTGTTCGCTGAATGGAGCCGAGTGAAATGGACCGCCCCCCGATCATCATGACCAACACCCTGCTGTTCGCCCTCTCCGGGCTGACGGCACTGATTGCGGTACCCTGGTACGGCCTGACCCATGGCTATGACTTCTGGCAATGGGGCAGCTTCCTGCTGCTGTTCTGCTACTGCGGCATCTCCATCACCGCCGGTTATCACCGGCTCTGGTCCCACAAGGCCTACAAGGCGCACCCCGCCCTGCAATGGATCTTCGCCATAGGCGGCGCCCTTGCCTTGCAAAACTCGGTACTCCACTGGTCGTCCGATCACCGCCGTCACCACCGCCACGTGGATGACAACCAGAAGGATCCCTACAGCGCGGGCCGCGGCTTCTGGTACTCCCACATCGGCTGGATGCTGCGGGAATACCAGCGCGAGACCTACCACGACTACAGCAATGTGCGGGATCTGCAGAACAACGCCATCGTCGCCTTCCAGCACAGGCACTATCTGGCCTTGACCCTGGCCACCAACATCGGCATCCCGCTGCTGCTCGGCCTGATCCATGGGGATCTGCTCGGCATGCTGCTGCTGGCGGGGGTGCTGCGCATGGTGATGACCCACCACACCACCTTCTTCATCAACTCCCTTGCCCATATCTGGGGCAACCAGCCCTTCACCGATCGCAACAGTGCGCGGGACAACGGCATCCTGGCCTTCTTCACCTTCGGCGAGGGGTACCACAACTTCCATCACCTGTTCGAAAACGACTACCGCAATGGCATCCGCTGGTGGCAGTTCGACCCCACCAAGTGGCTGATCCGCACCGCCGCCTGGTGCGGGCTGGCCGGGGATCTCAGGTCCTGCCCGGAGGAGCGGATCGAGCAGGCCAGGCTGGAGATGCAGCTCAAACGTGCCCAGGCCAGGTTGCGCAAGGCAGAGGACAGGGAGCTGTGGCAGGCGCTGCTGCAGGAGGAGTACGACAAGCTGAGCCTGCAGATCCAGCACTACTACGCCAGCCGCAAGCTGCTGCTGGAGCAGCGCAAGCGCAAGGCGCTGGCCCGCTACGACAGGCTCAAGCTGCAGCTGGAGTATCGCAACCTAAGGGATGGCTTCCTCGTTGCCAAACGCAACTGGAGTCGCCTGCTGGCCGGCATCGCCTGAGGGGACTGACCGCCAGACCTGATTGCCCAAGACCGCCCGCTGGCGGTCTTTTCATGGGCGTCTGGCAATCTTTTGGCATAAAAAAATGGGGCGACATTCGCATGTCACCCCCTCGCAAATAGCATGTTCCATATTGGGATCCGGCAATAACGGGGCTGATGTGCGTCACGGGTTTCCGCTCCCGATCCGCATCGCCAGCCAGAACACGCCGGCCGACCCACTCCCTTGCTGCCTTCACCCACACGGCAGACCAGCCGCCGTGTTTGTCCTTGCAACCGAAATACTACGCAGTTAAATAAAATAAAAAACCGTTATATGCGGCCCTGTATGCAAGCAAGGAAGCGACATCAGGTTTCGCCTGTCGACATAAAGTGATTAAAAACAATACGATAAAATCTCAATCCGGCTTTGGATGGCAAACGTTATCCTCGAAGGCGCACAAGGCTTTGCGAGATCTCGTACAAGCCGGGCTCCGTTCACAGCCAGGGGCGCAGTGGCAGCCAGTCGCTCAGTCGCGCCAGCAGGCGCCGCAGCGTCGAGGGAGGCGCCACCACGGGATGGACCGCCGCCCGTTGCCAGCCGCAGAGCCAGTGCCGCAGCTCGGCACAGAGCGCCGGGCAGCTCAGGTGCAGCATCAGCTCGGTGTTGAGCATCAGGGAGCGGGGATCCAGATTGAAGCTGCCGAGCAGCGCCTCCTCCTCCCCCATCAGGATCAGCTTGGCGTGCAGGCTGTGCGCCTCATCCGACAACTCGGCCAGCACTATGCCCTGCCGCTCCAGCCAGGGACGGTGGCGCCGATAGACGCCATACACCAGGGGCACGTCTGTGCTGGCCAGGGAGTTGGTCAGGATTTCGATGCCGACCCCGGCCTGGCGCTGCCGCTTGAGATGGCGGCGCAGGCTTCGGGTCAGGATCAGGTAAGGACTCACCAACCAAAGCCCCCCCTGGTTGCCCGCCAGCTTGCGCCCCAGCCGGGGCGCCGTGGTCGGCCGGGAGATGAGCCCCTTGCCGGGCCTGTCAAACCAGCACTCTCCGACCCCCGGATGCCAACGCAGGGGGAGAGGCGCTTCATCAAACAGGCTGGCGGGCAGATCGTAGACCATGGCCACTGCCGGATCCGTCAGGGTCAGCAGGAAGTCGTTCACCACGCGGATCTCGGCGGGCAGCAGGGGGCGCCGCAACAGGCGCCGGATGGGGTGGCTCCAGCGGCTGCGCCAGAACAGCTCGAAGCCCTGCTCGGCCTGGCGGCAGAGGGGGCCGCGGCAGACCAGATCGAGATCGACGAAGTGAGGGGGCGCCCCCAGCCCGAAGTAACGATCGCCGATGTTGCGGCCACCGATCACCGCCTCGTGGCCATCCACCAGCAGCAGCTTGTTGTGCATGCGGTGGTTGATGCGGCGAAAGCTGAGCAGACCTTCCAGCAGCAGGGTCAGGGGGCGCCAGCCCCTGAGCCAGAACGGATTGAACAGCCGCACCTCGATGCCGGGCTCTGCCGCCACCACCTCGAGGAAGCGGTTGTCGCCGGCATAGAGATCATCGATGAGCAGCTGGACCCGGACCCCGCGCCGCGCCGCATGGAGCAACTCAGACAGCAGCAGCTTGCCGCTGCTGTCCTCCTCCCAGCTGTAATACTGGGCCTGGATCCGGCTGCGGGCACCGCGGATCAGCTGGCAGCGGGCCTTGAGGGCGGCGCCGGGATCGTCGAGCAGGGCAAATTCGGCGGGGATCAAGGGTCATCTCCTTGTCATGAGACGGTGGCATAACCCAGACAACAGCCCCGATTGCGGCGTGTCAAGGAGCCGATGATGGAAGTGCGCGACCACCCCTACCTCAGCCAGAGACCCCAGGCCAGTCAGCCTGACCCCACTCCCGCCAGGCTGCTGACCCCCTGGTACCAGCAGCACAGGGATCAGGGCTGGGAGGCCTTCCCCTTTACCCCAGAAGATGGCCTGCCCGACCGGCACTGAGCGCTCAGGGCTGGACCGCCTCCATGGCCTCTGTCTTGCCCTCCAGCTGAGGCAGGCTGAAGCGGTAGGCCACGTAGTATTTGTAGATGGTGCCGACGTAGTTGATGGGGCCCTGGCCGACCTCGTTGGCCACCAGCTGCTCCACGTTGCCAAACCAGACGTTCGGATCCAGCCCCCTCTCCCTGGCCTTGGCCTGCAGCGCCTGCACCCGGTTCGGACCCGCGTTGTAGGCCGCCAGGGCGAACAGATGACGGTTGAGCCTGTCCATCCCGGGATCGTTGAAGTAGGTATCGAGAATGAGCCGCATGTAGCGGCAGGCTGCCTCCACACTGCCTTCCAGGCTGGTGAGCCTGGCGCCGCGGATCCCCACCTCGCCCCCGGTGCTCGGCAGCAGTTGCATGATGCCGACAGCCCCG
This sequence comes from Aeromonas rivipollensis, assembly GCF_037811135.1. Classification (NCBI taxonomy): domain Bacteria; kingdom Pseudomonadati; phylum Pseudomonadota; class Gammaproteobacteria; order Aeromonadales; family Aeromonadaceae; genus Aeromonas; species Aeromonas rivipollensis. The sequence continues at coordinate 4,209,499 of NZ_CP149130.1, forward strand.
CGGTTGGAGCGGACATTGGGATTGAGCCCCGACTCCTTGTAAGCCAGCGCCGCCAGCATCAGCCAGTCGAGCTCATATTTGTCGGCCTGGGTTTCCAGCACCTTGCGGATGGTCGACAACCGCCCCAGGGGATCCGGCGCCAGTATGTTGCTCATCTTGTCACTCTGGGCCAGCAGGCGACGCAGGGTCATGTCGCTGTAGAGGGTGCGTTTGCTCGACTCCGAGATATAGGCGTTCACCGCCTTGAGCAGCTCGGGGCTGTTGTTGCGCAGTGCCCAGGCGCTGCGCCCCTTGTCCCGCAGCGGGATCAGCTTGTGGGCCTTGAGGCCCCCTATCATGTCGAGCCAGATCCGCCCCTTGAAACTGTCGGTGACGGTCAGCGGTATGATGCCGGCGGCCACCATCTCCAGCAGATCCCCGTCCTGCAGGTATTCGGGCACTGTCTCTATGTAGACGGGGGGCAGCCCCAGCTCGCGGAACAGCCAGTTGAGCTGATGCAGACTCTCGTAATAGCTGGAGCTGGCCCGCACCCAGATCCGCCGACCGGAGAGCTGAGTGATGCGGTTGAAACCCGTCAGCTCCCGCTGGCTCACCACCCACTCCTCGATGGGCGAGATGAGCGGCTGGGAGAAGGTAACCTGCTCGCGCCGGGTCGGCGTCACCGTCAGGTTGGCCGCCACCAGATCCCCCCGCCCCTCGGTGAGGTAGTCCAGCAGCTTGTCCTGACGCACAGGGATATAGATGATCTTGAGCTTGAGCTTCTCCTTGGGGAGATAGGTCTGGTTCAGCCAGCGCTCGAAGCCTTGCAGTTGATTGACCAGGATGCCGTACTGGGCCCCCTTGTCGAAGAAGAAGAAGCCCCGTTCATAGACCACCAGGGCCCTGAGCTCCTTTTTTTGCAGTATGCGTTCGAGATCCCCGGGTTGGGGCAGGAGCTTGGGCTTGACGTCCGCGGCGCGCGCAGGGGCATCACCAGGCTGGGAACCGGGATCCGCCGCCAGCAGAGGGAGAGAGCAGAGGACCAGCAGGGCCCAAATCCATCGCATCATGAGGTAGCCACCTTCTGTTGGTCGACTCGCGCCTTGAGGTTCTAGGCAGGACAAGGCCCGACAAGCGGGACTCATGACGGGGTGCCATCATGGCACCTTCCTGCAGCGGAACGATTGGTGCCGGACTGAAACCGGATCGTCCGTGGGATAACTCACTATACAACGCAAAGAGAGGGAAAAGGCGAGGGGAAAAGCAATACGGCAGGCAAGCCTGCCGTCTCATCGGGGGGCTCAGATAGAGCGGGCACGCATCTCGAAAATCAGCTTCTCGGCGGTGCAGGTGAATTGCAGACGGGCCTTCAGGATCACGCCGTCGGCGCCCTGGGTCAGTTCGCTGTCGATCACGGCTTCGGCGGTCACCTGCTTGGCCAGCGCCTCATAGGCTGCGAGTTTGGCGCGAGCGTCGGCTTCTGCCGCGGCCTCGATCACCAGCTCCATCACATCGTCGCCTTCACCTATGATGGTGCCGATCTCGGCGAAACAGCCGCAGCTGTCGCAGGTTTCATTCAATTCCACTTTCTCGTCTACAGACATACTTCCACTCCTACTCATTTCGGATGTACTTCATCGTCACGCAAGGCTTTACGAAAATCCCTGATGGCGGTGCCCAGATCCTCACCGGCGCCAGCCAGGCGTTTGCTGCCAAACACCACGACGACGACCACCAGCAGGATCAACAGATGCCAGATATGAATTCCACCAAGTCCCATAGGGCGACTCCTGACAGATAGATACTCATTGTTTGTATCAAAAGAAGGCGCAACGATTGTTGGGCAAAATCAAGGCAGGCGCAAGTTGGCAGGAAAATCGTCAAAAAACATAAAAAGATACGGCGACCCTTGGCCGCCGTATGAGTCGGTGCTACTTGTCCCCTCAACCGCTACATCCTGTACCAGTCGCCATGAAGGCGAGAGACAGGTCGAGCATAGGGTCGCCAAGATATGAAAACAAATGGTATAAATTCATCTAAGAATTGAAGAGGATTCATATCATGTTGCTGGAACAGCTCGGGCGCATAGATCTTAATTTGTTGATTATCCTGCAAGTCTTGCTGGAGGAGCGCAATGGCAGCCGGGCCGCCCGCCGCCTGCATCTGAGTCAGTCGGCCGTCAGCAAGGCCCTGGGTCGCCTGCGGGAGACCTTCGACGATCCCCTGTTCGTCCGCTCAGCCTACGGGCTGGATCCCACCCCGCGCGCCCTCGATCTGCAGCTGCAGTTGCAACCCATACTGCTGTCGCTGGACAACCTGATCCAGCCCCCCGCCTTCGATCCCGCCAGCACAGAGCGGGAGTTCGTCATCGCCAGCATGGACAGCGCCTTCACCCTGTTCGCGCCGCTCTACCTGAGCGAGCTCAAGCGCCAGGCACCGGGGATCCGGCTGCGTTACGAGGAGTGGACAGAGCACAGCCTGACCGAGATGAGCCAGGGTCAGGTGGACATCGCCTTCACGGTGCGGGAGAACTGCATCAACTCGGATTTCAGGCTGGACACCCTGCCCAACGCCATCTGCCAGCGACTGCTCGCCATCGATGACCTCACCTGCCTGGTGCAGCGGGATCACCCGGCCCTGCGCGAACCCGAGTGGGATCTCCCCCGCTACCTGGCCCATCCCCATGTGCAGACCTATTGCGAGGGGCGGGACCGCTGGATGCTGGATCACAAGCTGGCGGAGCAGGATCTCTACCGCCGGATCGAGGCGACTGTGCCCTCCTTCGAGGCGGCGCTGCGCATGGGCATGCACTCAGACATGATAGTGACCCTGTCACGGCTCTATGCCCGCCACGCGACCCAGGTCTATCCGCTGGTGCCGCTGCCGTTGCCCATCGCCCTGGACAGCATTTCCCACCTGCTCATCTGGCATCAGCGTCACGAGGAGGATCCGGGGCACCGCTGGCTGCGGGAGACATTGCTCACCCTCATCATGGGCAAGCTGGAGAGCCCGGCCGGCGACCCGTCCCGCCCGGACAAGGTACTGGCCGTCATGGACGCACAATAAGAAAGGGGCTGCCAGGCAGCCCCTTTCTTCTTACCCCTTGCCCGTCACCGCCAGATAGTGGTGCACGCCATCCAGCAGCATCTGCACCGAGATCATCACCAGCAGCATGCCCATCAGCCGCTCCACGGCGGTGAGTCCTCGCTCACCCAGCAGCTTGTTGAACAGCTCGTAGAACATCAGGATCACGGCGCTGGCGCCCCAGGCCATCAGCAGGGCCAGGGACCAGTCCGCCATCCGGGTCGGCTCCTGGTTCGCCAGCAGCAGCAGGGAGGCCAGGATGGAGGGGCCCGCTATCATGGGGATGGCCATGGGCACCAGGAAGGGTTCCTCCCCCGCCGCCAGCCCGGTCACGCCCCCCGGACTCGGGAAGATCATCTTGATGGCGATGAGGAACAATATGATGCCCCCGGCGATGCTGACCGCCTCCTGGCGCAGGTTCAGGAAGCTCAGGATCTGCTGACCGGCAAACAGGAAGCCCAGCATGATGCCTAAGGAGAACAGCAGCTCGCGGATCATCACCTTGCGCCGCCGCTTGGGATCGACATGACGCAGTATGGAGAGGAAGACCGGCAGGTTGCCCAGCGGATCCATGATCAGAAACAACATGACGGCAGCGGAGAAAGTATCCATACAGGTTCCCGGGCGTTGCCCAGGCCAAGCCTTTAACAGAGGGGGAAGAGGGCGAAATATAACAAAGGAGGCGGGATTCGGCGAGCGCCTCGGTGCGCTCGCCGCGGGATCAGCCGTGGTTGCAGATCTTGTCGGCCCGGGTCTGGAAGCCCTGCTCTGACTCGATGAACTTGCCGCGTTTGGCCAACAGGCTGATCAGCGCCTCTGCATCCATCTCGCTCGCGCTGCAGGTATGGAAGCGGGCATCGGCGCCAAAGCGCGCCTCAATCGCCTCCCTGAGGCTGGCCCGGGTAAAATGGCCACCCTCTTCCAGCATCATCTCCATCACTTCGTGACCATGTATCGACTGGGACATCTCAAACCTCTTTAATCATCATGTCAGATGTCCATTAGAGCCTGAACCCCGGCCCTCGATCTTGATATAAGCCAACAAAACGCCTTTTTTAACTTCCCCGGGCTGGCCGCGAGCGTCGCTTTGTCGATAATGTGGCAACCTGATCGGGGGATGGCTACACTAGCGCCCCTTTGCCATCGCAGACAGAAAATAAGGACATTGGCGTCATGCTGTTCCATGGATTGGTCTTCAAGCCCTGGCGGATCTGGACCCGCCGCCCGCTCTGGTTGAAGACACTGCTCGGCATGCTGACCGGGATCGGGCTAGGACTCTGCTTCAGCGAGCAGGCAATGCTGCTCAAGCCCATCGGCGTCCTGTTCGTCAACACCATACAGATGCTGATGGTGCCCCTCATCTTCTGCTCCGTCATCGCCGGCCTCACCGCCCTGCTCAAGGGCAAGACCCTGGACAGGATCGGCAGCAAGGCCATAGGTCTCTACCTCTGCTCCACCGCCGTCGCCATCTGCATCGGCCTGGTGATGGGCTGGCTGCTGGAACCCGGCATGGGCGCCAACATGGGGCCCTACGAACGGACCGGCGTGATGGTGCAGCCGACCCTGGCCAGCGTGCTCAGTCATCTGGTGCCCCACAACCCGGTACAGGCCATGGTGGATGGCAAGATATTGCAGGTGATCGTCTTTGCGGTGGCCCTCGCCCTGGCCCTCAATGCCAGTGGCCGGCGCGGTCGCCCCGCCATTCTGTTCTTCACCTCCCTGGCGGAGGGGATGTTCAAGCTGACCCAGATGGTGATGGCGCTGGCCCCCTATGGCGTCTGCGCCCTGATGGCCTGGATGACGGGCAAATACGGGGTGAGCCTGCTGCTGCCCCTGCTCAAGGTAATAGGCGCCGTCTACCTCGGCTGCCTGCTGCACGTGCTCGGGGTCTACAGCAGCCTGCTGATCCTGCTGGCCCGCCTCAATCCGCTGCACTACTTCAAGAGCATCGTCGACGCCCAGGCGGTGGCCTTCACCAGCAGTTCAAGCAGCAGCACCCTGCCCATCAGCCTGGCCTGCGCCGAGCGCCGGCTGGGGGTCTCCCCCGCCATCACCGCCAAGGTGCTGCCCATAGGCGCCACCATCAACATGGATGGCACCGCCCTCTATCAGGGGGTGACGGCGCTGTTCGTGGCCCAGGCGTTCGGGGTGGATCTGCATGTGGTGGATTACCTGACCATCATCAGCATCGCCACCCTCGCCAGCATAGGCACGGCCGGCACGCCGGGCACCGGGCTCATGCTGCTGACCCTGACGCTGACCGCAGTGGGCTTGCCGCTGGAAGGGGTGGCGCTCATCGCCGGGATAGACAGGATCCTCGACATGGCCCGTACCACTGTCAACGTCTCCGGCGACATCCTGGTGTCGGTGCTGATCGCCCGCAGCGAGAAGGAGCTGGATCTGGCGATCTATCACGATGCCAGCGCGGGGGAGGACATCGACTTCACCCTGCGCTGAGGGTGACGGGAGAGAAAGATCTCAGTGATCCTGGGGATCGTGATGGCAGCGCCAGCAGATATCGAAGTTGGCGCCGTTCTCCTCCCCGCACTGACCGCACAGCCAGCCATTGCCCTGCCGCTGCTGGTAGCGCTCTATGATCCGTCCTGCCCGCCGGCGATCCTGCTCGCACACCATCAGGGTGACCTGCAGCAGATCCACCGGCAACTCCCCTAGCGCCCCCGAGAGACCCTCCCCGCTGAGCCGCACCCGCACCCCTTCGACTTCCAGCGCTCCCTTCAGGGCGTGGGCCTCCAGCGAGTGGGAGGCCCGATACAAATTAATCCACTGTTCCATGCCTTGTCCTCGAAACTGCTTGTCAGGGCCGTCATCGTCGCCAGCGCCACCATCATTTCAGGGCGTGCGCCTCCAGCGAGTTGGAGGCCCGATACAAATTAATCCACTGCTCCATATATCCTCTCCTCGCAACCCCTTGTCGATGCACCCGGCGGCGCCAGCCCCCGAACCATCACACTTCCTCCGCATGACCCCTTGCCGCTCACAGCAGGTTGTCGATGCCGTAAGTCGGGCCATTGGCCACCAGAAAATCGATAAACACCCTCAACTTGCGCGGCATCAGCCGACGCTCGGGAAACAGCAGATAGATGGGCACTTTGGGCTGCTGCCAGTCCGGCAGCAGGGCCACCAGAGAGCCGTCGGCCAGCTCATCATGGCACAACATGGCGGGCAGGGAGGCGAGCCCCAGCCCGGCCTTCGCCGCCTCTCTGGCACAGGTGATGTTGTTGACCTGGAAACGGGACGGCGGATCCACCAGCACTTCCCGGCCATCCAGTTCAAAACACCAGTGGGAGGCGAGAAAACCACTGCTCACCGCGACCCTTTCATGGCGCACCAGATCCTCGGGTCGGGTGATCGCCGGGCTGCGCGCCAGATAATCCGGGCTGGCGCAGAGCAGGCGACCTGTGCTCCACAGGCGCCGCGCCGCCAGGTTGGAGTCGCTCATGTCGCCGATCCGCACTATGGCATCCAGCCCCTCGCTGATGGGATCCACTATGCGATTGGTCAGCTCCAGATCCACCCGCAGCCCCGGATAGGCTTGCAGAAAGTGAGCCACCAGGCGACCCACCACCAGCTGCCCAGTCTCGATGGGAACCGCCAGCTTGAGGGTGCCTGTCACCTCCTGCTGGCTGGCACTCAGCATCAGCTCGGCCTGAGCCAGCTCCTCCACCGCCTTGCTGCAGCGCAGGTAATACTGCTCTCCGGCCTCGGTCAGGGTGAGCTGGCGGGTGGAGCGATAGAGCAGCCGCACGCCGAGGTGCTGCTCCAGTTCGGCGATGCGGCGGCTCACCGTCGCCTTGGTCATGCCCAGCTCCTGGGCGGCGGCGGTAAAGGAGCCCTTGTCGACGATGCGCACCAGAATCAAGGCTGCGTTCAAGTCCATTGTCTCACCAGTGAAACTGTATATCTCATGAATGGATACTAATCGAAACAGTCTGCCGATGTTAGCCTGCCCGCCACAGTTCAGGAAAAGCAAAAATCATGAGTCAACACAAGAAGATCCCCCTGCTGGCAGCCCTGCTGCTGGCCCTGCTCGGCATGCTGTTTGCCGCCTACTGGTATCTGCACGGCCGCCATTTCGAGAGCACCGACAACGCCTATCTGCAGAGCGAGGTGACCGGCATAGGCTCCAAGCTGCCCGGCTATATCAGCGAGGTGCTGGTGACCGACAACCAGGAGGTCAAGGCCGGCCAGCTCATCGCCAGACTGGACGACAGGGAGTACAGAACCCGGGTGCTCGAGGCCGAGGCCGATCTGCACCTCAATCAGGCGACGGCAGAGAACCTGGCCGCCACCCGTACCCAGCAGCTGAGCCTGATCCGTCAGGCCGAGGCCAGGGTCACCTCGGCCAATGCCGAGCAGGTGCGGGCCCAGCAGCAGGTGCGCCGGGTCAGCCAGCTCAATCAGCGCAACTACAGCTCCCAGGACAGTCTGGACGAGGTGCGCGCCGGTCTGCAGGTCAATCAGGCCCAGGAGCAGGAGGCCAGAGCCGCCCTGCAGGCCGCTCGCGAGCGCCTGCTGGTGCTGGACGCCGAAGCCAAGCAGAACCAGGCCAGACTGGCACTGAGTGAAGCCCAGCTCGAACAGGCCAGGCTGGAGCTCGGCTACACAGAGCTGCGGGCCCCGGCGGACGGCATCATCGGCAAGCGCAGCCTGCGGGAAGGGCTCTATGTGCAGTCCGGCATGCAGGTGGCCAGCCTGGTACCGCTGCAACAGGTGTGGGTCGAGGCGAACTTCAAAGAGACCCAGTTGCAGCACATGCAACCGGGTCAGCGGGTGGAGGTGATCCTGGATGCCTATCCGGATCAGCCGGTCGAGGGGATCATCGACAGCCTGGCCCCCGCCACCGGCGCCAAGTTCGCACTGCTGCCGCCGGAGAACGCTACCGGCAACTTCACCAAGATAGTGCAGCGGGTGCCGGTCAAGATCCGCATCCCCGAGCCGGGCGTACTGGCAGGCAAGTTGCGTCCTGGTCTCTCCAGCGAGGTGATTGTCGATACCCGCACCCCTGATCCCGTAGTCGCCGCCAACTGATGGAACCCATTCCACGTCGCAACTGGATCGCGGTCATGGGGGGCCTCATCGGCGCCTTCATGGCCATACTCGACATCCAGATCACCAACGCCTCCCTGAAGGACATTCAGGGGGCCCTCTCGGCCACCCTGAGCGAGAGCTCCTGGATCTCCACCTCCTACCTGGTGGCGGAGATGATCGCCATCCCCCTCAGCGGCTGGCTGAGCCGAGGGCTGAGCGTGCGCCGCTACCTGCTGTGGACCACGGGGGCCTTCATCGTCGCCTCCGTGCTCTGCTCGTTCAGCTGGAACCTCACCAGCATGATCGTCTTCCGGGCATTGCAGGGCTTCACCGGCGGGGCCCTGATCCCCATGGCCTTCTCCCTCATCGTCAGCCTGCTGCCGCTGCACAAGCGGGCCACCGGCATGGCGCTGTTCGGCCTCTGTGCCACCTTCGCCCCTGCCATAGGCCCGACGCTCGGGGGATGGCTGACGGAGCAGCTCTCCTGGCACTACATCTTCTACCTGAACGTGCCCCCCGGCCTGCTGGTGATGGCCATGCTGGCCCACGGTCTGGACAGGAAGCCGGTGGACTGGGAGGTGATAAAACGGGTGGATCTGGTCGGCATCATCACCATGGCGGTGGGGCTGGGTCTGCTGGAGGTGGTGCTGGAGGAGGGCAACAGAGAGGACTGGTTCGGCTCCAGCTTCATAGTGCGGCTCACCGTCATCTCTGTGGTGGCCCTGGTGTTCTTCGTCATCAGCCAGCTGCTGCGCCGCCATCCCCTGGTCAATCTGCGGCTGCTGCACAGCCCGCGTTTCGCCCTGGCCTGCTTCGCCTACCTGGTGCTCGGCATGGCGCTGATGGGGTCCATCTATGTGCTGCCGCTCTACATGGCGCAGATCCACAACTACAACGCCCTGGAGATAGGCGAGGTGCTGATGTGGATGGGCCTGCCCCAGTTGCTGGTGCTGCCCCTGGTGCCCAGGCTGGTCACCCGGATAGATCCGCGCTACCTGGTGAGCTTCGGCTTCCTGGTGTTTGCCATCAGCTGTTTCATGAACGTCAACATGAGCGCCGACTACGCCGGCCCCCAGCTGATCCAGTCGCTGATAGTGCGGGCCCTGGGCCAGCCCTTCATCATGGTGCCGCTCTCCCTGGTGGCGACCGCCAGCCTGACCCCGGAGGAGATCCCCTCCTCCTCCACCCTGCTCAACGTGCTGCGCAACCTGGGTGGGGCCTTCGGCATCGCCATCATAGCCACCCTGATCGACAACGACACCCGCATCCATGCCAGCCAGATAGGCAGTACCCTGGCCGCCACCAGCATAGAGGGGCAAAGCTACCTGCTGCAGCTGGCCCAGACCATGATGGCCCAGGGCTCGGATCCCGCGCTGGCCCAGCAGCAGGCCAGGGCCATGCTGTCCAATACCATCAACCGGGAGGCCGCCATCATGGCCTACAACCAGGTGTTCTACGTGATGGGTATCTTCCTGCTCATCGCCAGCGCCCTGATGCTGCTGCTCAGGCAACCGGCCCCCAGGGCCGCGGACGCCGAGCCGCTGGAGGCGTAAGCCAGAAATCAGAAACGGGCCGCTAGGCCCGTTTTCTTATGGTCCACGAAGCCTGCTTATCCCGCCAGAGAGGCGGCGATCAGGAACTGGGCGGCGAAGTAGCTGCTCATGATCCAGGCCGTGGCATGGGGGAAGGGGCGGCGGAAGCGGTCAAGGGCCAGCATGCTGTCGGAGAAGAGGAACATCAGCGCCCCCACCAGGGCCGCAGCAGAACCTGCCGTAAGAGAGGCGTGCCAGGCGCCGGCGGCGACCCAGGCCATGGCGATGATCACCAGCATGTAGCAGAAGACGGGGATCTTCATCTCCCCGAGCTTGCCCCACAGCAGGCCGAACACCATGCCGGCCACCAGCAACAGCAGCAGACCATCCACCAGCTTGAGCACCAGGGGGCCCTGGGCGAAACCGACTATGTAGCAGAGGTGCGCGACAAAAAATGCCGCCAATCCCTGGATGAAGCGATCCCGTGGCAGCATCAGCAGCACGTCCCCGGCCAGCGACAGGCAGAGGCCGAGCAGGATCCAGGCGTGGGAACCGTTGTGGTCATCGCTCTGGTAGCCAAAGGCCAGGGCGATGATGAACAGCATGGTCAGCGGTTTGCTGATGTAGAACTGACGGGAGTCTGAGCCATAAGCCGCGCGGATATGCCACCAGCCAGATGCGATGATCAAGAAACTCAATAACATGCCCTGCTCCTCACCGATTGCTCGCGGTCACACGGCAACCTCTTTAGTGCCCGCAAGAGTAGCAAATTCCCCCGCCCAGTGGCAGGGGGTGAAGCAGATGACACCCTACACCTAAAGTCTAATTGCCCCCTGCTCGCCGCTCGGGCATAAGAGACAGCTCTGGAAGATCACCATGGAAGACGCAATGACCAACTACCTGCCCGCCATCGACATCATGATGTGCCACCTGGGGATCAGCTTCGAACAAGCCTGTGAACAGCTTGGTCTGAGCCCGCAGGAGCAACAGACTCTGGATCAGCTGCAAAAGCAGAAGCAGACCCAGTCAAACTAGCCCTCCCGGCATGGCCATCATGACGTGCCACCTGGGGATCAGCTTCGAACAAGCCTGTGAACAGCTTGGTCTGAACCCGCAGGAACAACAGACGCTGGGATTGACGGAAGAGATCCCGCCCAGGTATTGAAAACGGCGCCATCGAGGCGCCGTTTTTATTGGGGGTGTCTATGAGCGGGTGACCCGTCGCCGTTGCAGCCAGACCACCAGCGCAAACAGCAGGAAGCCCGGGATCCACATCAGCTCCTTGTGCCAGCGCTCGGTAGGCGCCTTGACGGAGAGGATCTCCTGGTCAAACTCCATGCCGGCCGCCGCGGCCGGACTGCCGAAGGTGACGTTGTCGATCAGGGTCTTGCCGTCCTGCTCGTACAGGGCCAGCCCCAGGCTGGCCAATCGCTCTTCGCCATCGGCACCGGCCGGTACCGCCAGCAGCACTGTGGATTGACGCAGCTTGCCCACTGCATCCTCCCCCTGGATCCGCAGTCGCAGGGTGCTCTCCGCTTCCACCTCGCCCAGGGTCTGGGCCAGCTGGGCGGGGGGCGTCTCACTATAGGGATCGTGCACTATGTCCATCCAGAAACCGGGACGGAACAGGGTGAAAGCCACCAGCAACAGCAGCACATTCTCGTACCAGCGGCTCTTCACCAGGAACCAGCCCTGGGTGGCGGCGGCGAAGATCAGCATGGCGACCGTGGCCACCACGAAGATCAGCACCCCGTGGGCGAAGTCCACATCGATCAGCAGCAGATCAGTGTTGAAGATGAACAGGAAGGGCAGCGCCGCGGTGCGCAGGCTGTAGTAGAAAGCGGTGATCCCGGTCTTGATGGGATCCCCCTTGGAGACGGCGGCCGCCGCGAACGAGGCCAGCCCCACCGGCGGGGTCACGTCCGCCATGATGCCGAAATAGAACACGAACAGGTGCACGGCGATGAGCGGCACTATGAGGCCGTTCTGCTGCCCCAGCGTCACCACCACCGGCGCCAGCAGGCTGGAGACCACTATGTAGTTGGCGGTGGTGGGCAGCCCCATGCCGAGGATCAGACTCAGCAGGGCGGTGAGGATCAACATCAGCAGCAGGTTGCCCATGGAGAGCATCTCCACCAGATCCGCCAGCACCAGGCCGACCCCGGTCTGGGAGACGGCACCGACTATGATGCCGGCGGTGGCGGTGGCGATGCCGATGCCGATCATGTTGCGGGCACCGGCCACCAGGCCCTCCTTCAAGTCCACCAGACCGTCGCGGGCCGAGCCGTAGTCATGCTTGCCGTCGGTGCGCAGCCAGTTGAGCAGCGGCCGCTGGGTCAGCAGGATGATCACCAGCATGACGGTGCCCCAGAAGGCCGACAGCCCGGGGGAGAGGCGCTCCACCATCAGGCACCACACCAGTACCACCACGGGCAGCAGGAAGTGCAGACCGGAGAGCAGCACGGCGCGGGTGTTGGGCAGCTCGGTGAGGGGCTGATCCGGATCCTCGGCGGGCAGCGGCGCATTGCTGGCCGCTATCTTCAGCAGCCCCAGATAGACGGCCGCCAGCAACAGGGATATCCCCGGCAGGGCGTAGTCCCCCAGCGCAGGCTTGAGCCAGCCCAGACCATGGTAGACCGCCATCGACAGGCCGCTGATGAGGGTGGCACCGAAGGCGAAGCCGGTCAGACGACGCAGCCAGGGCTTGGGTTGATGACCGCCGATGGGCTGCATGCCGAGCTTGAGCGCTTCCAGGTGGACTATGTAGAGCAGCGCTATGTAGGAGATGGCCGCCGGCAGGAAGGCGTGCTTGATGATCTCCACGTAGGGAATGCCCACATACTCCACCATCAGGAAGGCCGCCGCCCCCATCACGGGGGGCATGATCTGGCCGTTGACCGAGGAGGCCACCTCGACCGCCCCCGCCTTCTCCTTGGAGAAGCCGACCCGCTTCATCATGGGGATGGTGAAGGTGCCCGTGGTCACCACGTTGGCGATGGAGGAACCGGAGATGACCCCGGTCAGGGCCGAGGCCACCACGGCCGCCTTGGCCGGGCCACCGCGCAGGTGGCCGAGCAGGCTGAAGGCGAGCTGGATGAAGTAGTGACCGGCACCGGCCCGCTCCAGCAGGGCGCCGAACAGCACGAACAGGAACACGAAGCTGGTGGAGACCCCGAGGGCGATGCCGAACACCCCCTCGGTGGTGATCCACTGGTGGTTCGCCAGGGCGGTGAAGCTCACCCCGCGGTGCGCCAGCAGCCCCGGCATCCAGGGGCCGGCCAGGCTGTAGGCGAGAAACACCAGGGCGATCACCGCCAGGGCCGGGCCCAGGGCGCGGCGGGTCGCCTCCAGCAGCAGCGGTATGCCGATGCAGGCGGTGACCAGATCGGCCGTGGTCAGGTTGCCGGGGCGCTGGGCCAGGGCCTCATACATGACGAACAGATAGGCGGCGGCACCGGCGGCGATCAGACCGAGGGCGATATCGCCGAGCGGCACCCTGTCTCTGGGGGAGCGCCGGAAGGCCGGGAACACCAGATAGGCCAGCAGCAGGGCGAAGGTCAGGTGAATGGCGCGGGTTTCGGTGTCATTGAGGACGCCAAATCCCAGCATGAAGGGCAGCGGAGAGGCGATCCAGAGCTGGAACAGGGACCAGGCCAGCGCCAGCCCGGTGATCAGCCAGCCCATGAGGCCGAGCGGCAGCCGGGCGCCCACGTCCTGGGCGATCAGTTCCTCGGTAGAGAGTTGTTTATCTTGCATAGGGGTTAACTTTTGCCTGCGAGTACAACGACACGACACCCGCTGCCGATGTGGCGGGCGGGTGTCGAAGAGAACGATGGAAGGCCGGCAGGCCTTCAATCAGAGCCAGCCACGCTCTTTGTAGTAACGTGCGGCGCCTTCATGCAGGGGCGCGGAGAGACCCACCTTGATCATGTCGGCCTCTTTCAGATCTGCGAAGGCCGGGTGCAGACGCTTGAAACGATCCAGGTTGTCGAACACCGACTTGACCAGCTGGTAGACCACTTCAGGATCGGCCTTGGCACTGGTGGAGAGCACCGCCTTGCCACCGATGGACGGGGTCGGCTGGTCGCTGCCCTTGTAGATGCCGCCCGGGATCTCGGCCTTGGTGTAGTAGCTCTTCTCGGCCAGCAGCTTGTCGATGTCGGCGCCGGTCACCGGCACCAGCACGGCGTCCGTGGTGGTGGAAGCTTCCTGGATGGCACCGTTCGGGTGGCCGACGAAGTAGCTCATGGCGTCGATGTTGTTGTCACCCAGGGCGGAGGCCTGCTCCGCTGGTTTCAGCTCGGAGACCAGGCCGAAGTCGCCCTTCTTCCAGCCCTTGACCGCCATGATCTCTTCCATGGTGTCGCGCTGGCCGGAGCCCGGGTTGCCGATGTTGACGCGCTTGCCCTTCAGGTCGTCGAAGCTGGCGATCTTGGCGTCGCGGCGAGCCAGGATGGTGAACACCTCGCTCTGCAGGGAGAAGACGGCGCGCATGTCATCCATGGCCCCTTCGGCCTGGAAGGGGGGCAGCCCCTTCATCGCCTTGTACTGGTGGTCGGACTGCATGATGCCGAAGTTGAACTCACCGCTGCGGATGCCGTTGACGTTGGCCACGCCACCGCCACTGGCCGGCGCGTTGCACTTGATCTGGTGATCGGCGGCGCCGCGATTGAGGAAACGACAGATGGACTGGCCCGCCACGTAGTAGACGCCGGTCTGACCGCCGGTGCCTATGGTCACGAAGCGCTCCTGCGCTTGCACCGGACCACCGAAAGTAGCACCGACCAGAGCCGCCGACAGGGCGCACGCCAAGGATAATCCTTTCATGTTCTTCATCCTTTTCATTGATTTATCTCACCCGATTCCCGGGTGAATATGAGACGGACCCACATCAAGACTGGGTCTGCCTATACAGCCTCGTACGAGGAAATGGTCGAGCGGCGAACGCCCTTCCAGAAGCCACCATCATCCTGCGGTGAGATAATCAGCGTCATGCCGACTGAGGGTGATTCGACCACAAAATAGCCGGATCAAAAGTTGTAACCCCTTGATTAGGCACAGAGTGCCAACATAAATCAAACAAAATGGCAAAACGGTGGATTTAAATAGCGAGAAATTTGAACTGGATCATCAATTCATCGGTCGTGGATTAATTGGTTTTGTGTGCGCAGGCAGCGGGGGAAATGGAGGGGTGGATTCTTTTGTAGCCCTTGACTGGCAAGGGCTGCCATCTGGCTGAGGGCGGCCCGAGACAGGGTCAGGATAGGGATCAAGACACAGGCCGGCGGGTTGCCCTCGCCGGCCTGATCTCATCTGCGAATCGGCGCCATTCCTGGCGCCCGGATCGCGGTTCAGCAACAAGCGGTTAACCCAGCCTTATGCCTTCGGCTTGGCCAGCTCCAGGATAAAGGCGAATTCCAGGGCTATGTCCTCGTAGGCCTTGAATCGCCCCGACTTGCCGCCGTGACCGGCATCCATGTCGGTGCTGAGCAGCAGCTGGTTGTCGTCCGTCTTCAGCTCCCGCAGCTTGGCGACCCACTTGGCGGGCTCCCAATACTGCACCTGGGAGTCGTGCAGACCCGTGGTGACCAGCAGGTTGGGGTAGGCTTGCGCCTTGACCTGATCGTAGGGGCTGTAGCTCTTCATGTAGTCGTAGTAGCGCTTCTGGTTCGGGTTGCCCCACTCGTCGTACTCCCCTGTGGTGAGGGGGATGGACTCGTCCAGCATGGTGGTGACCACGTCGACGAAGGGCACCTGGGCGACCACGCCGCGATAGAGCTCTGGCGCCTGGTTGATGATGGCCCCCATCAGCAGGCCGCCGGCGCTGCCCCCCATGGCGTAGACCTGGTCCCTGGCGCCATAGCCCTGGGCCACCAGCGTCTCGGTCACGTCGATGAAGTCGTGGAAGGTATTCTGTTTTTTCAGCAGCTTGCCATCTTCATACCAGGGGCGCCCCAGCTCCTCGCCGCCCCGGACATGGGCGATGGCGTAGACGAAGCCCCTGTCCAGCAGGCTCAGGCGCGAGCTGCTGAAGTCGGGATCCATGCTGGCGCCGTAGGAGCCGTAGCCATAGACCAGCAGGGGGTTCTTGCCCTCCTTCTTGAACAGATCCTTGCGATAGACCAGGGAGACAGGCACAGCTACCCCGTCGCGGGCGGTCACCCAGACCCGCTCGCTGGCATACTTGTCGGCCTTGAAGCCCGCCACCGGCTGCTGCTTGAGCAGGGTGCGCTTGCCGCTGTCCAGGTTCAGCTCATAGGTGGAGGACGGCGTGGTCATGGAGGAGTAGCCATAGCGCAGGGCGCTGGTCTCCGGCTCCGGGTTGTAGGCGAGCCAGGTGACATAGGTGGGATCATCGAAGGCGATCTCTTTCTGCTCGCCGCTCTGCCAGTTGATCTGGCGCAGCCGGGTCAGCCCCTTGCTGCGCTCCTCCAGCACCAGCCAGTCCCTGAACAGGGCATAGCTCTCCAGCAGCACGTCCGGATTGGGGGTTATCACCGCCTTCCAGCGATCCACCGGGCTCTCCCTGGTCTCGTACAGGCCGAAGTTCTTGCCGTCCTTGTTGGAGCGCACATAGAAGCGGCCGCGGTAGTGATCCAGGCTGTATTCGTGATCCACCTGACGGGGCAGGAACAGGCGCGGCGCCTGGACCGGCGTGTTGGCGTCGATGAGGCGCGCCTCGCTGGTGGTGGTGCTGGAGAGGGCGATGACGATGAAGTCTTCCGAGGTGGTGGCATAGAGGCTGACGTAGAAGCTGTCATCCTTCTCCTCGTAGACCAGCTGGTCCTTGGCGGGGTCGCTGCCCAGCTCGTGGCGATAGACCTGATAGGGCAGCAGTGTCTTGGGGTGCTTGCGCACATAGAACACCGTCTTGCTGTCGTTGGCCCACACCAGGTTGCCCGAGGTGTTTTCCAGCTTGTCTGTCGCCCAGGTGCCGCTCTCCAGATCGAGGAACTGGATCTGGTACTGACGGCGGGAGAGGAAGTCTTCCGCCACCGCCAGCCAGCGGTTGTTGCGGCTCACCTCCAGGGCCCCCAGCGAATAGAATTCGTGGCCTTCGGCGCGCTGGTTGCTGTCCAGCATCAGGCTGGCGTCCTTCTCCCCCACCCTGGTGCGGGAGTAGATGGCGTACTCCTTGCCCGGCTCATAGCGGGTCTGATAGCGGTAGCCGTTCTTCACATAGGGCACCGACTCGTCCTGCTGGGGGATGCGGGCCACCATCTCCTTGTAGAGCTGGTCGCGCAGCGGCCGGACTGGCTTGAGCATGGCCTCGGTGTAGGCGTTTTCGGCCTTGAGATAATCCAGCACCTCGGGCTTCTGCCGCTCGTCGTCACGCAGCCAGTAGTAGTTGTCGATCCGGACGTCCCCGTGCTTTTTCAGGGTATGGGGGTGCTTGGGGGCCACAGGAGGCAGGATGGGGGTTTCGCTTGTCGGCATGACGGGCTCTTCATTGGCATGGGTACAGGGCACGGCGACCAGACAAGCCAGCAGCAGCAACCCTCGGGGAAAGATGAACATGTCGCATCCTTTGCGCTGTAACAGGGCAGGCAGGCTCGCGGGGAGCGCCATGAATTGACGATCAAGCCGCCGCCGCTCACTCCGCCGGTGCGGAAACAAGGCAGGCAAACCGGAACATCGCCCCTGAGAAAATAAATTGGCGATCAATCTGCCCCTTGTCGCCCTGGGTTGCAAGTGATCCCCGGACATTCGGCCCCAAACCATGAAAAAGGGCCACCCTCTCACAAGGGTGGCCCTCCTGCTCTGGCTATGAGCGGCACTGATTCGCTCAGGTGTGCCTCACATGATGGAGTGGTGCCGGCTCATGACCAGTGTTCGTCAGCCGGGATAGCTCGACCAGACCTTGGTCGCGCCCTCCTCGCTGATGCTCAGCACCTGGTAGGGCTGACCCGGAATATCCATGCCCGGTGCACTCTGGGGCATGCCCGGAATGGTCAGGCCGCGGATCGCCGGTTTTTCCTTGAGCAGCTTCTGCACGTCGGCGGCGGGCACATGTCCCTCCACCACATAGCTGTTCACCACCCCGGTGTGGCAGGAAGCCAGCTGCGGGGTGATGCCGTACTGTTGCTTGACGGGTTCAAGCTGCTCGGTTTCGACGACCTTGACCGCAAAGCCGTTCTCTTCCATGTGCTTGATCCAGGTCTTGCAGCAGCCGCAATACTTGGACTTGTAGACTGTCATCTGCTCGGTTGCCAGAGCAGAAAAACTGACGGTACCGGCCAGCACGGCCAGTAACAGAGACTTGTACATGACTCACCTCGGATAAGAAGAAATGCCCAAAAAACGGGTAACTCGATTCAACCTATCTGGCGAGGGGGCCGTTCGAGCCGCTCTAGCGGCACCTCCGGCATGAAGAGGGAGGGGGAAATGAATGCTGGCATGTCGGGCTCAAGCCAGGCCACCGTCAGGCTGTCGCCGGTGAGCACCGTCATGGCGAGTGCCGAGGTGAAGCTGCCGCAAGGCATGGCTTTTTCCAGGGTGCGTTCGCTCTGGCTGCAATGAGGCGTCAGGGTACAGAGATCGGTCGCCGCCCGGCTGCCAAACGACATCAGCACCATCAGCAAGCTCCACAGGGGGAGCCAGCGGCGGGCGCGAGCGAGTTGGCGACGGGTCAGGACCATGGGATGACTCAGTGATCGAAGAGGGCCTATGGTAACCCTTGGCCCAGGGGGAGGGTCAAGCCCTCCCCGCCGTCATGGTCATCAGGGTTGCTGGCGGGTGGCTGCCAGCACTATCTCGCGCACGCAGACGTTGGCGGGTTGGTTCCAGGCATAGAGCACCGCCTCGGCAATCACCTCGGGGGCGATGACGCCACCCATCTCCTCTTTCCAGCCGTGGTAGCCGGCCTTGATACTCTCGTCCGTGGTGTGGCTGAGCAGCTCGGTTTCCACCGCCCCAGGGGCTATGGTCACCATCCGCACGCCGACGTCCGCCACCTCTTCCCGAATGTTCTCGGTCAGGGCATGCACCGCGAACTTGGTGGCGCAGTAAGCGGCATGGTTCGGGAAGGTCTTGCGACCGGCGATGGAGCTGATGTTGATGATGGTGCCGCTGCGGCGCGCCTTCATCCCGGCCAGCACGGCATGCACGCCGTTCAGCACCCCCAACACATTGATGTTGAGCATCTGCTGCCACTCGGCGGGATCCTGCACGTCGGCACGACCCAGCAGCATGACGCCCGCGTTGTTGACCAGGCAGCCCACAGGGCCGAATCTAGCTTCCGCCTGCTGGACGGCGGCCTTCATGGCGGCGGTGTCGGTGACATCGACCCCGACACAGAGCGCATCGGGCAGGTTTAGCGCCTGCATGGGCTCGACCCGGCGGGCCAGCAGCAGCAGAGGGTGACCGGCGGCAGAGAAGGCGCGGGCGATGGCGGCACCGATCCCGGCGGAGGCACCGGTGATCACGACGAGGGACTTGGACATGGGTATTTCCTTCTGATTCATTGAGGAGCTGAGTCAAACAAGGGCTGGCCAGCACGGGACTCAATCACTATAGTCGCCACATCTATCGGTGATAAATATTGTTTTCCGCTGGTTATCATCTGAAAAAACTATGGTTGGTTTTATGCTGGACCTGAGATTGCTACGCTTCTTCATCGCCATCTATGAAGAGAAGAACATCACGGCGGCGGCGGCACGCTGCCACGTCAGTCAACCCTCCCTCTCGGCGGGGCTGCGCCAGCTCGAGGAGGCCCTCGGTGACAGCCTCTTCATCAGAGGCAAGAAGGGGGTGGAGGCCAAGGACCCGGCCCACTATCTCTATCCCCACGCGGTCAAGCTGGTGGAGGAGGCGCGCCGCCTGCCGACCCTGTTTCGCCAGAAAGCGACGCGCGCCAGGCTCAACATCGCCATCATGCCGGACTTGAGCCGCCGCCGGCTGGCCGGGCTGCTGCAGCGGGTGCAGGGCGTGCTGCCGGAGCTGGATCTCACCCTCTCCGACTACGGCACCCCTGCCGACTGCCGGCTGACCCTGGATGCCCTGCGCCGGGAGGACGAGATCTTCCTGCCGCTCTGGGAGGAGGACTATGTGCTCTGCGTCCCGGTCGACCATTCCCTTGCCAGTCGCGAGAGGATCCCGCTGGCAGAGCTGCAACATCATGATTTTATTGAATGCCCCCCCTGCGAAGCCCATCAGCAGACCCTAGGCCTGCTGGCTTGTGACAGGCTCACCCTCAATCTGGTGGCCAAGGCCGAGAGCAAGGGGCTGGTGATGGCGCTGGTGCTGGCGGGGGTGGGCATCAGCTTCCTGCCCGACGGGCTGGTGGAAGATGAGCCGGGTCTGCGCACTGTTGCGGTGAGCGGACCCCGGATGTTTCGCCGCATCGGGCTCTGCTATCCCGCCCACCAGACCCTCAATCCGGCGCTGCGCGACCTGATCCCGGAACTGGCGGGCCGGGGTGCTTCTTGATAACGTCGCAGCTCACCGCCCTTTTTTATCGGCACCAGGCCCCTCTTCAGGCTAGGACCCCATGAAACGCATTCTGATCATCTTCTCACACCCGGCCCTGCAGAGTTCCAGGGCCAACAGGCAGCTGCTGCAGGCACTCGACGGCCTGGAGGGCATCACCCTGCACGACCTCTACCACCACTACCCGGACATGTTCATCGACGTGAAGCGGGAACAGGCCCTGCTGTCGGAACACGACATCATCGTCTTCCAGCATCCCTTCTACTGGTACTCCTGCCCGGCCATCATGAAGGAGTGGATGGACCTGGTGCTGGAGTACGGCTACGCCTACGGTCCAGAGGCCCACGCCCTCAGCGGCAAGCAGTGGCTCTCTGCCATCACCACGGGGGGCGCTCCCGAGTCATATTGCAGCGAGGGCTACAACCAGCGCCCGCTGCTCGACTTCCTGCTGCCGTTCCAGCAGACCGCGCAGCTGTGCGGCATGCAGTGGCTACCCCCCTTCGTGCTGCACTCCTTCCACAAGCTCAAGGATCCGGAGGCACTGCGCCGCTGTGGCCAGGATTACCGCCAGCTGATCTGCGCCCTGCGCGATGAGCGGCTGACCCCGGCCCAGCTCGCAGGCAGCACCTATCTGCGGGATCTGCTGGGGGAGTTGTCATGACGACGGGCTGGATTTTCATCGGGCTTGCGCAGCCGGCCCTGACGAACAGAGACGAACGGAGGGCCGGCTGATGGGGCACGGATTGTTGTTTGACGCCTTGATCTATCTCTCGGCGGCGGTGATAGCGGTGCCGCTGGCCAAACGCTGGGGGCTGGGTTCAGTGCTCGGTTACCTGCTGGCGGGCATCATCATAGGCCCCTTCCTGCTGGGGCTGGTGGGGGAGCAGAAGGATGTGATGCACTTCGCCGAGTTCGGGGTGGTGCTGATGCTGTTCCTGGTCGGCCTCGAGCTGCGCCCTGCCCTGCTGTGGCAGCTGAAGGGCCCCATCCTCGGCACCGGCGGCCTGCAGGTGCTGCTCACCAGTGCCGCCCTGACCGGAGTGGGCTATCTCCTTGGCCTGCCCTGGCAACAGGGGCTCGCCATCGGCCTCATTCTGGCGCTCTCCTCCACCGCCATAGTGCTGCAGAGCCTGCAGGAGCGCAAACTGATGCAGAGCGAGAGCGGGCGCTCCGCCTTCGCGGTGCTGCTGTTCCAGGACATCGCCGTCATTCCCATCCTGGCCATACTGCCGCTGCTCGCCATAGCCCCTGTGGTCAGCAACGGCAATCCGGATCTGGCGGGCTGGCAGCACGGCCTGCTGGTGGTCGCCGCCATCGCCGGCATAGTGCTGGGTGGCCACTACCTGATGCGGCCGGTGTTCCGTGCCATAGCCCAGTCCCACATGAGGGAGATCTTCGTCGCCGCCGCCCTGCTGCTGGTGATCGCCATCGCCGTGTTGATGGAGTCGGTGGGACTCTCACCCGCCCTTGGCTCCTTTCTCGCCGGCGTGGTGCTGGCAGACAGCGAGTATCGCCACGAGCTGGAGGCGGACATAGAGCCGTTCAAGGGGCTGCTGCTCGGCCTCTTCTTCATGTCGGTGGGTGCTGGCATCGATTTTGGCCTCTTTGCCGCCCATCCCCTGCTCATTCCATCCCTGGTGATAGGGCTGATGCTCCTGAAATGGGGGGTGCTGATGGTGCTCGGCCTGATCATTCGCATCTCGCCTAGCCAGCGTTGGACCTTCGCCCTGGCGCTGGCACAAGGGGGGGAGTTCGCCTTCGTGCTGTTCTCGTTCGCCGCCCAGAACAAGGTGCTGCCCGGTGACACCATCTCGCTGCTGACCCTGGTGGTGGCGCTCTCCATGGCACTGACGCCGCTCCTGCTGATCCTCAACGATCGGGTGATCCAGCCCTGGTTCGACTACCGCAACCAGGCCGACCAGCCCGAACACGAGCAACCCGAACTGGTCGAGCACCCCGTCATCATCGCCGGCTTCGGCCGTTTCGGTCAGATAGTGGGGCGCCTGCTGCACGGCCACGGCATAGGCACCACCATACTCGAGCAGGACGCCAGCCAGATAGAAATGCTGCGCAAGTACGGCTATCAGGTATTCTACGGCGATGCCAGCCGGCTCGACCTGCTCCATGCCGCCGGGGCCCACAAGGCCAAGCTGCTGGTGCTCTCCATCAACGATCCGGCTACCTCCCTCGAGGTGATCGAGATGGTGAAGAAACACTTCCCGCACCTCAAGATACTGGCCCGCGCCCAGGACAGGCCCCATGCCCACGAGATCCTCCGTCACGGGGTCGACAGCGTGCACCGGGAAACCCTGGGATCGGCCGTGGATCTGGGGGTAGAGGCCCTGACCCAGCTCGGATTTCGGGCCAACCAGGCCTGGCGTGCGGGTCAGGTGTTCAAGCAGTATGACAACCGGCTGCTGCGGGAACAGGTCAACTACCTGGATGACGAGCACACCTATATCAACAAGAGCCTGCAATACCGCGAGATCCTCTCCGATCTGCTGCAAGACGATCAGGAAGGACAGGAGCGTACCCACGCTCACAACTGGAACAGCGGTCTGCCCGACAACGACAAGGAAGCAATATGATTGCCTATTACCCCATGCTCAAACACCTGCACATGACCCTGGCCATGGTCAGCCTGCTGCTCTTCATCTACCGCTGGAGCCTGGCACTGGCTGGCAGCGGGCGCCTGCAACAGAAGTGGCTCAAGGTGTTGCCCCATATAAACGACACCTTGCTGCTGCTGTTTGGCGTGCTGCTGGCGGTCACCCTGCAGATGAGCCCGGGCCAGCAACCCTGGCTGATGGCCAAGCTGATCGCACTGGTGCTCTACATAGGTCTCGGCGTCATGGCGCTCAAGCGCCCTGCCCAAGGCCAGAAGCTGGTCGCCGGGGTCGCCGCCCTCGCGGTATTTGGTTACATGATTAGCGCCGCCATCACCAAGTCAGCCTGGTCCTGGCTGGCCTGAACGACCTCTTTGCCGGTGAGGGCTCAGCCCCTCACCTCTTTCCCCCCTGCCGGATAGCCCCCTCTCCCTTGGCTCCCTACACATTTCTCCCCCGTCGTGACAACCGGTAAATATGAAGAGCACTTTATTTTGGCAAAATAAAGCTCCAAACAGCCCCTGCTTTGTTTTATTTAACATTACTTATCAATTACTTATCTTGTTATGTATGAAAATGGCGACAGTTGTCGCAGCAAAACTTGCGACATAGACTGTCGCACACCATGGCTAGGATACACTCAACGCTAAACCAGTGAAGGCATGCACCATGAGTAAGAAGCTGTTACGACAACTGACCTTGGCGCGTTGCATCCCGCACCGCCCTTACAAGCTGACCGCCAGCCAACTCCAGGTAAAACTGGAAGAGGAAGGCATTCACGTCAGTCTGCGTACCGTGCAACGGGACCTGGAAGAGATGTCCGGCATGGGACTGTTCGACCTCACCTCGGATGAGCGCAGCAAACCACACGGCTGGTGCTTCGAGCGCCATGGCCTCAACGACTTTGCCAACATCATGCCGCTCTCGCTGGCGGTGGCCCTGAAAACCTGGAGCGATCAGGCGAGCCAACTGCTACCGGCGAGTGTATTGACCGAATTGAACCCCCTGGTCGACAAGGCCAGCCAGGTGATCCGTGACAGCCAGAGCGAACTGGCGGAACGCTGGCTCGAGAGCGTGCATCAGTCGCCGCGTCCGTTTGCCGGCAACCCGGAGATCCGCCGCAGCACCCTGATCCGCGACGCCCTCTGGCGTGGCCGCAAGTTCAGCGCCGAGATCCAGCGTGTCATCAAGGAGCGCACCGTGTGGCTCTGCTATGACCGCATCAATCCGCTCGGGATCCTGAACCAGCCCGATGGCCCCATCCTGCTCTGCACCCTGTCCGAGCTGGATCCCAAGGTCTATGGCATTCCGTTCGATCACATCAAGAACGTGGAACTGACCAACTTCAGTGCCACCCAGCCGAAGGATTTCAACGTCCAGAAGCTGATCCGCGACCAGGGCTATCAGGACGTCAGCGGCCCGATCCGCTTCGTCGGACGCATCGATGCCAACTGTCCCACCCTTATCGATGGGCAGATCCCGGGACACAACCCACGCATGACCCGCTACGACAAGCGCAGCGTGGTGGTAGAGACCGAGGTCCAGGATACGCCGGAGTTCCGCTCCTGGTTGAACAACATGAGTGGCAACCTGGAAGTCCTGGCTCCGGAGTCCCTGCGCAAGGCATATCCGACACCGGGTACCCGGGTCAGCTGAGCACAATCGGATGAATGATGAAAAGCCGAGCTTGAGCTCGGCTTTTGTCTGTTTTTTACACATAATTATTCAATTAATTTTTAACTCTTACACCCCTGATTGAACCTTCTGTACCATCGTTTGCCTCCCTGTTTTTGGTTGTGAGAGATCCGCCATTCCTCCTGTAAGACCCCTCAGTGTCGAGCCGTACGCGAAGCCATCCCAAGTGCCCCATGCTTTCCTGGGAAACTAAATAAATCACTGATAAAAAAGACAAATTTAGATTAATGACAGATATCCATTCATCACCCGGCATTATCTGATGGCCTCTCATGCCTTGTTCCTCCTCACGATTGCCTTAATATGGGTCTCACAAGGACGGCTGGTCCGGCAGGATGCAGGAACGGCGCATAAATAGGAAAAGCCGCAGGATGTGGCAGGACACCTCAGGATGAGGTTGATAACCCGGATGGTTATCACAAGGAATGACAGGACAACCGCAGGATGCGGTCACAGGACACCTCGGGATGAGGCTGAGTGGCACGGATAGTCACTCTCAAGGATGATAGGAACCCGCAGGAGCGGCAGGAACAGCTTCAGGATGAAGCGAGATGACCAGGGTGGTTATCTGTCAGGATGACGCAAGGAACACCACGGGATGTGGTAATGGACACCTCCAGGATGGAGATGGTGAAGCAATCAGGAGTGATTGCCAGGCTAGGATGGCCACAGGACACCCCAATGGAATGGGAAGGGGAAATTCCAAAGGAAAGGATAGAGTCAAGGATTGCAGGGAGCATGGCAGTTCAGGGACTGGACGAGATGACTTGAGGGGACGGCAAACGCCGTCCCCTTTTCTTTATATGCACTCCAACGAATCAGCTCATATTGTGCTCGCACTTCCTCCATGCCTCGGAGCTGTTACCATCCGCCTCAGGCACTGGAAGCCTTGCATGCACCTCGTGGACGGCTCCTGACCACTGTTATCGAAACCAATATCCATTGTACTGGCAGAAGAGCAGAGCGCCTTAGCCGCACAGCGGGACACTATTTCGTCACTTCTCTATTCAACGGGCAGCCAAGTCTGTTGAGTGGACGGTTTGCCCCTCCCTCTACTTCATATGCACCAAAGCAAAATCAGTGGCGGAGTGTCCAGGGAAGCCGTGTGAGCCGAGATGACAAACAGAGGTAATGTGGCAAGTCGGTGATTCCGTGGCACCTTTAGTGGTGACTGTGGTGTTTCAGGGGCTTGAAACGAAAAAAGCCCAGTCTTTCGACTGGGCTTTCTAATTAGTGGCGGAGCGGACGGGACTCGAACCCGCGACCCCCGGCGTGACAGGCCGGTATTCTAACCGACTGAACTACCGCTCCGCATTCGGTTAGCTTGCGCTAAATCTTCTGCCGCTTCATGAGGTGTCATCCTCGCAGCCGGTTATGTGATTCTCACATCACCGTTTAATTGGGTGCCTGGCAGTGTCCTACTCTCGCATGGCGAATGCCACACTACCATCGGCGCTACCGCGTTTCACTTCTGAGTTCGGCATGGGATCAGGTGGTTCCACGGCGCTATGGCCGCCAGGCAAATAACTTCAATCTCGGAAAGCTGACGTGAGTAACGACTGATTGGCTGTTGCCTCGTCGCTATCACTGAATTAGGTAAGTAGTTCGTTCACTTGCTACAAGCCTTAGAACACTTCTTGGGTGTTGTATGGTTAAGCCTCACGGGTAATTAGTATGGGTTAGCTCAACACGTCGCCGCGCTTACACACCCCACCTATCAACGTTGTGGTCTCCAACGGCCCTTTAGGACCCTCAAGGGGTCAGGGATGACTCATCTCAGGGCTCGCTTCCCGCTTAGATGCTTTCAGCGGTTATCGATTCCGAACTTAGCTACCGGGCAGTGCCACTGGCGTGACAACCCGAACACCAGAGGTTCGTTCACTCCGGTCCTCTCGTACTAGGAGCAACTCCCTTCAATCATCCAACGCCCACGGCAGATAGGGACCGAACTGTCTCACGACGTTCTGAACCCAGCTCGCGTACCACTTTAAATGGCGAACAGCCATACCCTTGGGACCGACTTCAGCCCCAGGATGTGATGAGCCGACATCGAGGTGCCAAACACCGCCGTCGATATGAACTCTTGGGCGGTATCAGCCTGTTATCCCCGGAGTACCTTTTATCCGTTGAGCGATGGCCCTTCCATTCAGAACCACCGGATCACTATGACCTACTTTCGTACCTGCTCGACCTGTCCGTCTCGCAGTTAAGCTGGCTTATGCCATTGCACTAACCTCCTGATGTCCGACCAGGATTAGCCAACCTTCGTGCTCCTCCGTTACTCTTTGGGAGGAGACCGCCCCAGTCAAACTACCCACCAGGCACTGTCCGCGAGCCCGATTCAGGGCCCTGCGTTAGAACATCAAACATACAAGGGTGGTATTTCAAGGACGGCTCCAGCGCAACTGGCGTCACGCCTTCAAAGCCTCCCACCTATCCTACACATGTAGGTTCAATGTTCAGTGCCAAGCTGTAGTAAAGGTTCACGGGGTCTTTCCGTCTAGCCGCGGGTACACCGCATCTTCACGGCGAATTCGATTTCACTGAGTCTCGGGTGGAGACAGCATGGCCATGGTTACACCATTCGTGCAGGTCGGAACTTACCCGACAAGGAATTTCGCTACCTTAGGACCGTTATAGTTACGGCCGCCGTTTACCGGGGCTTCGATCAAGAGCTTCGCTTGCGCTAACCCCATCAATTAACCTTCCGGCACCGGGCAGGTGTCACACCCTATACGTCCACTTTCGTGTTTGCAGAGTGCTGTGTTTTTGATAAACAGTCCCAGCCATCTGGTCACTGCGACTCCCAACTGCTCCATCCGCAAGGGACTTCACTGTCAAGAGCGAACCTTCTCCCGAAGTTACGGTTCTATTTTGCCTAGTTCCTTCACCCGAGTTCTCTCAAGCGCCTTGGTATTCTCTACCCGACCACCTGTGTCGGTTTGGGGTACGATGACTTGTAATCTGAAGCTTAGAGGCTTTTCCTGGAAGCAGGGCATCAATGGCTTCACCACCGTAGTGGCTTCGTCTCGTGTCTCAGTGTTGTGTCTCCGGATTTGCCTAGAAACACCACCTACGCACTTTCACCAGGACAACCGTCGCCTGGCCCACCTAGCCTTCTCCGTCCCCCCATCGCAATTACAAGTCGTGCAGGAATATTAACCTGCTTCCCATCGATTACGCCTTTCGGCCTCACCTTAGGGGTCGACTCACCCTGCCCCGATTAACGTTGGACAGGAACCCTTGGTCTTCCGGCGAGGAGGCTTTTCACCCCCTTTATCGTTACTTACGTCAGCATTCGCACTTCTGATATCTCCAGCATACCTCTCGATACACCTTCGCAGACTTACAGAACGCTCCCCTACCACTCACACATAAGTGTGAATCCGCGGCTTCGGTGCCTGGTTTGAGCCCCGTTACATCTTCCGCGCAGGCCGACTCGACTAGTGAGCTATTACGCTTTCTTTAAATGATGGCTGCTTCTAAGCCAACATCCTAGCTGTCTGAGCCTTCCCACATCGTTTCCCACTTAACCAGAACTTTGGGACCTTAGCCGGCGGTCTGGGTTGTTTCCCTCTTCACGACGGACGTTAGCACCCGCCGTGTGTCTCCCGGATATTACTTACTGG